>JAIUOJ010000105.1 GCA_020161335.1 Pseudomonadota bacterium | reverse complement strand
GCATGACCATGGGAACGGCGGCGACCATGACCGGTATCACCGATGCGATCGGCATGACCTTGCCCGGCGCCTCGTCGATTCTGGCCGCCGATTCAGGGCACATCCGCATGGCGACGCAATGCGGCAAGCGCGCTGTGGAGATGGTCTGGGAGGATCTGACGCCGACCAGGATCATGACGCGACAGGCCTTTCTCAATGGCATCGTCGTCGCGATGGCCATGGGCTGTTCGACCAATGCGGTCATCCATCTGGTGGCGATGGCGCGTCGCGCCGGCCACGACATCGGCCTTGATGATTTCGATGCTGCCTCACGCAAGGTGCCAGTGATCGCCAACATCCGCCCTTCAGGGGACAAATACCTGATGGAGGATTTCGCCTATGCCGGCGGAATGCTCGGCCTGCTCTCGCGCCTGAAGGATCATCTCGATCTGTCCCAGATCAACGTCTCCGGCAAGACCTGGGCCGAGAGCCTTGAAGGGGCGAAGGTCTACAACGACGATGTGATCCGGACGCCGGCGAACGCGATCTACAAGGAAGGCGCGCTGGCCGTGTTGCGCGGCAACATCGCGCCCAACGGCTGCGTCATCAAGCCCTCCGCCGCAGGCGAGAAGTTCCAGAAGCACTCGGGTCCAGCGCTGGTCTATGACAGCTACGAGGACATGAAGAAGAACATCGACCGCGATGATCTCGACGTGACGGAAGAGACCGTGCTGATCCTGCGCAATGCCGGCCCGCTTGGCGGCCCCGGAATGCCGGAATGGGGGATGCTGCCGATCCCGAAGGTGCTGGTGAAGAAGGGCGTGCGCGACATGGTGCGGATTTCGGATGCGCGCATGTCCGGAACCTCCTATGGCGCATGCATCCTGCATGTCTCGCCGGAAAGCTATATCGGCGGCCCGCTGGCGCTGGTGAAAACCGGCGACATCATCGACCTCGACAACCGCGTCACCACCGTCGAGGGCGACGTCGAGAACCTGACGATCACCGTCAACGAGTTCGACAACCGCGTGACAAACCTCGAGAACGGCGGTGCCGGTCCGTTCCAGATCACCCAGGACGAGCCGTACACGCCGCCGGCGCCGACCGGGGCCAACGCCGCGGCCGGCGGCAACGGCGCGGTCGCCAGCGGCGACAACAGCACCGCGGTGGGCAACCAGAGCGTGGCCAGCGGCGACAACAGCACCGCGCTCGGCCAGGGCGCGACCGCCAGCCATGACAACAGCGTCGCCCTCGGCCAGGGCTCGGCCACCACGGTCGGCGCGCAAACCAACTACAACGCCGCCTACGTCGGCGGCAGCACCTCCACCGGCGAAGTCAACGTCGGCGGGCGCACCATCAGCGGGGTCGCGCCGGGCATCGCCGGCACCGACGCGGTCAACGTCAACCAGCTGCAGGCGGGCGTGAACCACGCGATCAACGTCGCCAACCAGTACACCGACAACCGCATCACCCAGATCCAGAACGACGTGTGGACGATGGACCGCGGTTACCGCGGCGCCACCGCGTCGGCGATGGCGATGGCCGGCCTGCCGCAGGCCTACCTGCCGGGCAAGAGCATGCTCGCCGTCGGCTTCGGCGGCTACCAGAACGAGTACGGCATGGCCGTGGGCCTGTCGGGCATCACCGAGAACGGGCGCTACGTCTACAAGGTGCAGGCCAGCGGCAACACCACGCGCGACTGGGGCTTCTCGGTCGGCGCCGGCCTGCAGTGGTGAGCGGCATGGACCGCATCAACAGGACATCCAGGGAGGAACAGGCAATGAAGCGAATCTCGACCCGGGGCGCTGCCCTGGCCTGCGGCATCGCGGCGGTGGTGCTGCTCGCCGGCTGCGGCACGCGACACGTCAGCCGCGGCATCGACGCCCAGGGACAGGCGGCCGAGGTGGTGTTCCCGGAGGCCGCGCGCGCGGTGCTGCGCGAAGGCACCTTCCCCAGCCGCGAGGCCCTGCGCACGATCGGCCCGGGCGCGACCAAGGACCAGCTGTACCAGTCGCTGGGGCGCCCGCACTTCCGCGAGGCGCTGTACGGCGTGCGCGAATGGGACTACCTGTTCCACTTCCGCACGCCGGCGGGCGTCGTCACCTGCCAGTACAAGGTGATCTTCGACGAACACGCGCGCGCGCAGTCGTTCCACTGGTCGCCGGCGTCCTGCGTCGACCAGCTGGCCGAGGCGTCCGTGCCCGCCGCCGCACCGGCGCCGCGGCCTGCCGCCTCCGGCGAGACCCGGATCGAACTGTCGGCCGACGCACTGTTCGCGTTCGCCGGCGCCGGCCTGGGCGACATCCTCGCCGACGGCCGCGCGCGCCTGCTGGAGATCGCGCAACGCCTGTCGGCGGCGCGCGACCTGCGCGTGCGCGTGGTCGGGCACACCGACCGCATCGGCGGTGACGCGGCCAACCAGGCGCTGTCGCTGCGGCGTGCCGAGACCGTGCGCCAGGTGCTGGTGGACGGCGGCGTGCCGGCATCGGCGATCGTGGCCGAGGGCGCGGGCGAGGCCCGCCCGGTCACCACCGGCTGTGGCGACGCCCTGCCGCGCCGGGCGCTGGTGCAGTGCCTGGCGCCGGACCGCCGGGTGGAGCTGTTCGTGCACGGAATCGGCGTGCAGTGAGGAACGCGCGCACGGACGCGCGCCGACCGCAGGAACCGGCCGCCGGGACGACGGCCGGACAAGGCACGCCGCCACGCCCGTGGCGGCGGACGACGGGAGCCGTCGTGGCACAGGGACCGGCGCGCGGGGTGGGAGGCCGCGCGCGACGGGACCGTCCCCGCGGGGACGGCGGTGCCGGCAACCGGGAGTGGCACTCGCAGGGACGCGACCCTTCCGCCCCCGGCCGGCGGCGACCTGGCGTCGTCGCCGGCCGGCCCCGCGGCCCCGGCCGGCGCAGCCGGCGGCCCGTGCGTGAGGCCGGCTTCACGTGGCCTGCACCGGGCCTCGACACCGTTGTTCCTTAGACTGCGGCTACCGTCGCGCCCCCCGGCCGCACGCGGACGATCGTTCCATGGAGGAGTCAGACCAGCAGTATCGCGACGCCTTCGACCACGCCGACGGCGGCATGGCACTGCTCGCCGCCGATGGCACCTGGCGTGCGGCGAACCCGGCCCTGGGCCGACTGCTCGACCGGCCGCTGGACACCCTGGTCGGCACCCGGGCGCACGACGCGATCTTCGCGACCCAGGCAGCCGCGCGCATCACCGCGGCGGCGGCGGCCGCGCGCGCGCGCGACGTGTTCGAGGCCGACGACGGCGCGGAACCGCCGCGCCGCTGGCGGGTGTCGCTGTCGCCGCTTGCCGGGGCGCCGGCCACGGTGCTGCTCCAGCTGGAGGACGTCGGCACCGCCCGCCGCCAGCAGGACCTGCTGGCCTACGGCATCTCGCACGACCTGCGCGCGCCGCTGCGCAGCATCTCCGGCTTCGCCGCGCGCCTGGCCGAATCCACCACCGACGCCGGCGCCGCCGCCGACGTGGCGCGCATCCGCGCCGCGGTCGGGCGCGCCGAACACCTCATCGACGACCTGCTCGAACTCTCGCGCGCCGGCAGCCAGGCGTATCGCGACGACGTGGTCGACCTCAGCTTCCTCGGCGAATGGGTTGGTGCCGAGCTGCGCGATGCCGAACCATCGCGTGAGGCGACGATCGACGTGCCGCCGGGCCTGTACGCGCGCGGCGACGAACACTGGCTGCGGCGCCTGCTGCAGAAGCTGTTCGGCAATGCGTGGAAGTTCTCGTCCGCGCGCCCGCGCGTGGACATCGCGATGGACGGCGCGGTGTCCGATGGCGTGCTGGCGCTGACCATCCGCGACCAGGGCAGCGGTTTCGACATGCGCTATGCTGGCAAGCTGTTCCAGCCGTTCCAGCGATTGCACGGCAGCGAGCAGGGCGGCGGCAACGGACTGGGCCTGGCGATCTCCAGGCAGATCGTCGCGCGCCACGGCGGCAGGATCTGGGCCCGCTCGCAGCCGGGCGAGGGCAGCACCTTCTTCGTCGAATTGCCGGCCGCGGCCGGGACCACGCCATGAACCAGAACGACATCCTGCTGATCGAAGACAACCCGGACGACGTCGAGCTCACCCGCATCGCCTTCGCCGAAGCGGGCGTCGACCGGCAGATGGTGGTGGTGCGCGACGGCGCCGAGGCGCTGGACTACCTGTTCGCGCGCGGGCGCCACGCCGGGCGCGAAGGCGCCGACCTGCCGGCGATCGTGCTGCTCGACCTCAACCTGCCCAAGGTGGACGGGCGCGAGGTGCTGCAGGCGATCCGCGGCGACGCGCGCACGCGCGCGCTGCCGGTGGTGGTGCTGACCACCAGCGACGAACCCTTCGACGTCGAGGCGACCTACGCGCTGGGCGTCAACAGCTACATCCGCAAGCCGGTGGACTTCGAGCAGTTCGTCGCCGTGGTCAAGCAGATCGGCCTGTACTGGCTGGTCCTCAACCACCCGCGCATCGCCAGCTGAGCGCACGCGCCGCGATCCGCGCGACACCCAGCGCTCCAATGCCTTGGCCCTGTGGGTCAGCCCGGCGCGGCGTACAGCGCTTCCGCGCGCTGGAACAGGATCCAGCTGGTGGCGATGAACTTGTCGCCGCCGCGCGGGCGGTTGCCGCGATGCGTGTGCGTGAACGCGGTCGGCGCGAGCAGCAGGTCGCCGGTGCGTGGGGACACCTTGCGCTGCTGGAACAGGAACTCGGTCTCGCCGTCGTCGAAGCCGTCGTTGAGGTAAATCGTCCACAGCAGGTGGCGATGCAGCGTCTCGCCATCGGCACCGCGCGGATACAGTTCGCAGTGCCAGTACGGATAGCCGCCCTCGTCGGCGCGATACCACTGCAGGTTGATCGCGCCCGGGCGCAGGCAGGTACGCGCGAGCCGGCCCAGCGCCTGGTCGTCGAGCGCGGCGATGTCGTCCGCCGCCAGCCGGCGCAGGCCGCCCTGGCCGTCGGGCTGCTGCAGCATCAGCGGCGCGATCAGCGCCTGCGGATAGCTGCGCAGGTAGGCCAGCAGGCCGCCGTACACGGCGACGTTGAGCGCCTGCGCGACGTCGGCCCAGTCGGGCAGGTCGCTGATCGCGAGGTCGCGGCTCTTCTTCAGCTCGGGATACACGCCGCCGCCGACATGGCCCGGCTGCAGCGCGGCTTCGCTGGCGCGCAGGCGCGCGACGATCGCCGCGCAGGCATCGGCGTGCAGCGCGCCGGGCGTGACCTCGATGAAATCGCGGGACGGGTCCATGCCGCGATTCTAGGCCCTCACGCGCCGGCGGCCGAGCCGGCGCCGCGCCGCGCTCAAGGCGTGCCGGATGCGGAACCGTCCCAGCGCAGTCCGAGCAGCCAGCCGCGTCCCGGCGCCGGTTCGTAGAAGCGGCCATTGCCTTCGTTGACGATCACCGACCCGATGTAGGCGTGGTCGGACAGGTTGTCGATGCGCGCGAACGCACGCAGCGTGCCGCGCGCGAGCCGCCAGGTGCGCGCGGCCTCGACGTTGGCGATGACATGGCCCGGCGCCCGCTCGCGGCCGGTGTCGTCGACGCCGACCTCGCCCATGCCCGTCGCCTCGAGCGCGAAGCGCCAGGCGCCCGGTTGCCATTGCACGCGCGCATGGCCCTGCCGGCGCGCCGTGCCGGGGATCGTGGTGCCGCCGGGCACGACCACGGACGGGTTCGTGCAGCCGGCGGCCGTGCAGACGGGGAAGCGGTCGCGGAAGCGGGCATCCAGCCAGGTCCATGCCAGCTGCAGCGACCAGTCGTCGGCGAGCGGCAGCGATGCGGAGACTTCCGCGCCTTCGCGCCGCGCGCGGCCGACGTTGCGGAAGCTGCTGCGTCCGCCGACATTGCGGGCCACCGCCAGCTCGTCGTCTGTGTCGGCGCGGAACAGCGCTGCTTCGACATGCAGGCCGCGCGCGCTGCGCCACTTCGTGCCAAGTTCCACGTTGCGGCTGGTGGCCGGACGCAGGTCGAAGGCGAGTCCGGCGCCACCGTCGGCGCGATAGCCCAGCTCGTTGAACGTCGGCGTCTCGAAGCCGCGGCCGGCGGACAGGTACACGCGCCAGTCGTCGCGGGGCGCGAAGGTCAGCCCCAGCACCGGCGTGGTTTCGGTGTAGTCGACGCGGCCGCTGTCGTCGGGGTTCGCGCCGGTGACGTAGTGGTCCTGCGAACCGAAGCGCACTTCGCTGTGGCGCACGCCGGCCAGCAGCGACCAGCGTTCGGCGAACGGCCACCACGCCTGCGCGTACTGGTCGATGTTGTCGACGCGATTGCGCTCGTCGCGCCGCAACGCGCCGCGCACGCCGAGCGTGCCGCCGACGAAGTTCTCGTAACCGCGGCGATGCTGTCGCTGGCGGTCGGCGTTGGCGCCGGCGGTGACCTCGAGCACGCGGCCGGCCAGCGATCCGCGCCAGCGCCAGCGCAGGTCGATGCCGCCGTAGTCGTTGTCGAGGTCGATCACGCCGCCGGAACTGAGCGGGTTCACCTGCGCCGCGACCGGCAGCGCGAGGAACTGTTCGATGGCGCGGCGTCCGGCATAGGCCATCGCTTCCACCGCATGGCCACCGCCGAACGCGTGTTCGACGCGCAGGCCGAGCTGGTCCTGGCGCGCCGATTTGCGCGTGTCGAACGCGATGGCCGCCGCCGTGGCTTGGCGCGGATTCGCCTGCACCTGGGCCCAGGTCAGCCCCAGCGGATCCTGCGCATCGGGCGCATCGAAATGGTTCGCGACCAGTTGCACGCGCCCGCCACCGGGCAATGCGGCATGCAGGTTCGCGTTGAACGAGGTGCGCCTGGCGGCCCCATGGTCGCGCCCGCCGTCGGTCTCGAATGCGCTCGCGGCGAGCGCGTAGCCGAACACCTCGCCCGCATCACGCAGGCGGGCCGAAAGCGCATGGCTCGCATCGCGCCCCACGCTGGCCTGGAGGCTGCCCCGCATCGGCGCTTCGCCTTCGGCGCTCCACAGCTGCACCACGCCGCCGGAGGAATTGCCGTGCAGCGCGGAGAACGGCCCGCGCAACACCTCGATGCGTTCGGCGCCGGCGAGGGTGAAGTGCGACACCTGGCCCTGGCCATCGGGCATCGTCGCCGGGATGCCGTCGGCGTACAGGCGCAGGCCACGCACGCCGAAGGTCGAGCGCGCGCCGAACCCGCGGATCGACAGCTGCGTATCCTGCGCGAAGTTCTGGCGGTCGCGCGCGGACAGGCCCGGCACGCCGGAAAGGGCCTCGGACACATTGACGCCGGCGCGGGCCGCATCGTCGCCAAGCACGATCACGCTGATCGATGCCGGCACCTCGAACGCGGGCACCTGGCGCAGGCGCGCCGAGGTGACCTCGATGCGGTCGAGGGTGACCGCGTCGGGCATGCGCTCCGCGGCGAACGCGACGACGGGAAGCAGGGCCAGCAGCCACGGCACCGAATGCGGCAGGCGAGGCCACATCGCGTCAGCCGAACACGAAGCGGCCCTTCATCACGTTCCAGTGGCCCGGGAACGAACAGAAGAACGTGTAGTCGCCACCGCGCCGGAGAGCGGCCGTCGGAAAGGAGATGCGCGTGGACTGGCCGCCGCCGATGAGCGTGGTGCGGGCGACGATGCGCGCGTCATCGCGGGGCAGGTAGCCCGCGGCGGCACCGGCGCGTTGGCCCGCGATCGCGATCGCGCGCACGTCCTCGCTGCGCGCCAGCACCCAGTTGTGGCCCATCGCGGTCACGCTGCGCGTGCCGGTGTGGCGCAGCGTCAGCTCGACCCGGGTGCAATCCGGGGCCACGCGCAGCTCGGCGGTGCTGAACTGCATCTGGTCGTCCGCGCCGATCGACAGCGCGCAGGTGCGCGCGACGGCGTACGGCGCGTGCAGTGCGAGCAGCAGCAGGAAGGGGCGGGCGCGGAGTGGCATGCGGCGATCAAGTCCGGGGTGTGGCGGGAGTCTGGCGCATGCCGGCGCGCGGTGTCGATCGTGGCACCGGCCGATGCGGTCATCGGCAGGCCCTCGGCGGCGAGGGTCACCGCCGTCGGCCGGGCCGGCATGGGCGATGGCGCGGATGCGGATGCAGCAAGACGAGGCGAGGCGAGGCGGCGCGTGCCGCGTGGGACTCAGACGTCGCCGTCGTTCGCCCAGCCTTCGCCGCTGCCGCGCTGGGACACCGTGTCGCCGGCGAGCACGTCGCCCGCCGGGATCGACGGCTGCGACGCGAGCCGCGCGTAGAGCGGGGTGAAGTCCGGTGCGGTGGCGTCCATCAGCTGCTGGAAGCTGTCGATGACGAAATACGTCTTCTGGTACGTGTCGATGCGATAGCGCGTGCGCATGATGCGTTCGCCGTCGAAACCGATCCGGTTGGGCGCGGCGCTTTCCAGCGCATGCACGCTCTCGCCGGCCGACGACACGATGCCCGCGCCGTAGATGCGCAGGCCGTCGTGCTGGCGGATCAGGCCGAATTCCACCGTGTACCAGTACAGGCGCGTGAGGTTCTGCAGCGCCTCCGGGCCGATGCCGTGGGCCTTGACGCCGCCCTGGCCGTAGGCCTGCATGTAGTCCGCGAACACCGGGTTCATCAGCAGCGGCACGTGGCCGAACAGGTCGTGGAAGAGGTCGGGCTCCTCGATGTAGTCGATCTGGTCGGGGCGGCGGATCCACCACGTGACCGGAAAGCGGCGATTGGCGAGGTGGTCGAAGAAGTCGAGTTCCGGCAGCAGGCCTTCGACGCCGATCAGGGTCCAGCCGGTGGCGGCGCCGAGCGCGGCATTGAGGTCGCTGAACCTGGGGATGCGGTCGGGAGTCATGCCCATTGCGTCCTGCGCCTGCAGGAACTCGTCGCAGGCGCGGCCGACCAGTACCTCGCGCTGCCGCGCGAACAGGGTAGCCCAGGTGGCGTGGTCGTCGGCGCTGTAGCCGTCCCAGGGTTGTTCCACTAGGCCGGTGGCGTAGACCGGCACCTTGCCCTTGTCGGTGTGCAGGTTCTCGACGCGGCGCGGAGCGCTCGCAGGCGTGGCGGACATGGCGGGCCTCCGTGGACGACAACGGCCCCCTCACCAGCCTGCGGGAGCAGGCGGGGTGGGGCATTGGACGAGAATATCCACCGATCCACGCAACATGCTTGCGAAGTTGCACGGAGCGGGCGCCCCGGCGCAATATCCTTGCTTGTCAGGCAAGGATCGAGCACGAAATGCCCGCCATCGACCTCGACCGCACCGACTTGCTGCTGCTGGCCGAACTGCAGCGCGCCGGCCGCCAGACCAATGCCGAGCTGGCCGAGCGCGTGCACCTGTCGGCCTCGGCCTGCCTGCGCCGGGTGCAGCGGCTGGAGCGCGAGGGCGTGATTGCCGGTTACCGCGCCGAAGTCGACGCCGAACGCCTCGGCCTTGGCCTGCAGGCCTTCGTGCGCGTGCAACTCAAGCAGCACGACGCCGGCTCCGTGGCCGCCTTCGCGCACCACGTCAACGCCTGGTCCGAAGTCGTCGCCTGCCACGCGCTGACCGGCGACATGGACTACCTGCTGCAGATCGCCGTGGCCGACCTCGACCACTTCTCGCGCTTCCTGCTCGACAACCTCTTGGCCGAGGCCGGCGTGGCCGACGTGAACTCGAGTTTCGTGCTGCGCACGGTGAAAGCGTTCCGCGGCCTGCCGCTGCCGCGCGGCTAGCGATCCAGCGGACTGAGCACGCCGCCGGGGCCGCGGTTGAGCACGTGCGTGTAGATCTGCGTGGTCGCGACGTCCTTGTGCCCGAGCAGCTCCTGGATGGTGCGGATGTCGGCCCCGGCTTCGAGCATGTGCGTGGCGAAGCTGTGGCGCAACGTGTGCGGCGTGACCGGCTTGTCGATCGCCGCGAGCTTGGCGGCACGCTGCACCGCGCGCTGCACGACATTCTCGTCGAGGTGGTGGCGCTTGCCGCGACCGTCGCGCGGATCGACGCTGCGTCGCGACGCGGGAAACAGGTACTGCCAGGCGAGCGCGTGGCCCGCATTCACGTACTTGTGCGCCAGCGCGTGCGGCAACGCGACCTCGCCGAAGCCGCGCGACAGCTCCTCGGCATGCAGCACGCGCACCGCATCCAGCTGCGCACGCAACCCGTCGCGCAGGCGCATCGGCAGGACCGTGCGCCGATCCTTGCCGCCCTTGCCGTTGCGTACCGTGATCTCGTTGCGGCCGAAATCCACGTCCTTGACCCGCAGCCGCAGGCCCTCGAGCAGGCGCAGGCCGCAGCCGTACAGCAACGCCGCCAGCAGCCAGTCGCGCCCGGACAACTGCTCCAGCAGGCGCTCCACTTCCCCGCGCGACAGCACGACCGGCAGGCGGGGCGGACGCTTCGCGCGCACCACGTTCGCCATCCACGGCAGGTCGAGCGCGAGCACCTCGCGGTAGAGGAAGAGGATCGCCGACAGCGCCTGGTTCTGGGTACTCGCCGCGACGTGGTGGTCGGCGGCGAGCCGGGTGAGGAACGTCTCGACCGCCTTGCCATCGAGCTGGCGCGGATGGCGCATCCCGTTGACGCGGATATACCGGCGAATCCAGTACACGTACGCCTGTTCGGTCCGCAAACTGTAGTGCCTGAGCCGCATCCGGTCGCGAACTTCGTCCAACAGGCGCGGACGCTCGCCAACGTCCTGAGCTCCGGATACGCCGGCCTCGCTGCGGCGATACTGCATAAAACGGCCTCCATGCCGGATAACGCGCATGGTCTCGCAGGCCCGCCGCACCGACCAGCGGCATAACCCATTGGTCCGTGTAGGAAAACCCTGATTGACCCCGACCACCCCAGCGCGCAAAGTCCGCGCTAAACCCCGGGTTGGGGTCTATTAGGCGTTAGGCGTCACCAATGAGAACCGCAGGTCTGGCTATTGGCATCGTTGTGACACTCTCCGGGTGTTACACCCCAGCCATCACCTCTCGTATCCCGTTTGACAGTTCCGTTGCTGGCTCCTCGCACACTGAGCTTTCCCCAGCGACGTTTCAGGTTATGTACGTTGGGAGGTGGGGTGCCAAGCCAGAGGCGGTGCGAGCTGCTTTGGACAGACA
>JAIUOJ010000104.1 GCA_020161335.1 Pseudomonadota bacterium | reverse complement strand
GTCTCGGCCGCTGTGCTGCAGGCGCCGGTGCTGGACATGGAGCAGGACACCGCCGCGCAGTACGGCACCTTCGGCGCCCTGGTCGGTCACGAACTCAGCCGCAGCGTCGACAACAAGGGCAAGCTGGTCGACGCCTCCGGCACCGTGCGCACCTGGTGGACCGCCGCCGACGAATCGGCCTGGGGCGCACTGGCCGACCGCCTGGCCACCCAGTACGGCCAGTACGCCTACCCCTCGGCACCGGGCGGCCTGCGCGTCAACGGCAGCCTGACCCGTGACGAGAACGTCGCCGACCTGGCCGGCGTGGAGCTGGCCCTGGACGCGCTGGCCACGGCGCAACCGGCGCTGGCCACCGGCGGCCGCGAATCGTTCTACCGCGGCTGGGCGCAGCTGTGGCGCCAGCAGTTGTCGCCCGAGGCCGCGGCGCGCGATGCCGCCACCAGCGTGCAGGCGCCAGGCCAGTGGCGGGCGAATGGCCCGCTGACCAACCAGCCGGCGTTCACCGAGGCGTTCAAGTGCAAGGCCGGCAACGCGATGGTGCGCAAGGCCGACGAACAGGTCACGATCTGGCGCTGAGCAGGCGCGCCGCGACGCCAGCTCCCGCTACACCACCCGCCGCACGTGGCGGCCGCCGAACGGCGGCTGCCCGCGCCAGTGGCGGATCAGCAGCCAGCCGAACAGCATGCCGCCCAGGTGCGCGAAATGCGCCACCCCGGACTGGGTGCCGGTGATGCCCAGCACCAGCGAGATCACGCCATAGACGATGACCAGCGTGCGCGCCTTCATCGGCACCGGCGGGATCAGCAGCATCACCCGCTGGTTCGGGAACAGCATGCCGTAGGCCAGCAGCAGGCCGAACACGCCGCCCGACGCGCCCACGGTGGGATAGATGCCGCCGCCGTTGCGCACGCTCCACGACACCACGGCGAGCTGGCACAGGCCCGCGCCCACCACGCACACCAGGTAATAGGTCAGGAACCGGCGCCGGCCCCACACGTGTTCGAGCTGCGCCCCGAACATCAGCAGCGCCAGCATGTTGAACAGCAGGTGCGGGATGTAGGTCGGGCTGTGCATGAAGCCGTGCGTCAGCAACTGCCACGGCATGAAGTCGGGAAGCCCCTGCCCGGCCGCCTCCGGCGGCAGCCACGGCCACAGCATGAACGGGTCCAGCGCGGGACCGAACAGCAGCTGCAGCGCGAACACCGCGCAGTTGGCAATCAACAGGCCCTTGGTGGCGGGCGGCAGGTTGGTGAACATCCGGGCTCCTGAAGCTCGTCCATGATAACGGCGCGCGGCCCGCCGGCCGGACCGCCGCCGCGGTCGACCGCTTCGCCGTTCAGCACCCCGGCGGACCCCAGAGCGCGGCGTCGAGGTCGTCGTCAACGCGCGGCGGCATCCGCACCCGGCCGTTGGCCACGGCCACGCCCTCCGCGCGCAGGCGCCGCACCTGCTCGCGGAACCCGCGCGATCCCGGCGGGAAGGCGACCCGGCCGTCGCTGCGCAGGATCCGGTGCCACGGCAGCGTGGCGTCGTCGTTGCCCGCCAGCAGCCGCGCCACCAGCCGCGCGCGCCCCGGCAGGCCGGCGCGCCTGGCGATCTGACCGTATCCGGCGACGCCACCGGGCGGCACCGCGCGGATCGCGGACAGGATGCGTGTTTCCGGGCTCGGGTCGGCAGACAGGGCAGCCATCACGCACTAGGATAGCCGCACCCTCCGATCCATCGGTACGCGATGCAGAATTTCGAACAGATCCGCAGCCACCTGGTCGCCAGCGGCTTCCGCGTCACCATGCAGGATCCGTACGTGGTCTGCATCGAACTGTCGCTCGACGGCGGCCGCCGCCACCAGGCGATCTTCCTGTCGGAACTGAAGGACGACGATGGCCGCGACTACCTGCGCACCAGCACCGTGATCGCGCCGATCACCGGCATCGACGCGCGCCGCGCGCTGGCGTTCAACTGGAACTCGCGCGTGGGTTACCTGGCCATCGGCGAACTCGACGGCGTGCCCTACCTGCAGCTGTGCGAGAACCGCCCCTACGACGGCCTGGACGCCGCCGAGATCGGCCGCCTGGTGCTGGAGATCGGCGGCATGGGCGACCGCCTGGAGCGTGCGCTGTCGGCGGAAGGCGATTTGCTGTAACGCCGAGCTACATCGCTGACGCCACCGGGTCGGTCCGTTCCACATCGCCGGTGACGGCCACGCAACCGGATCTCACCGCAACCGCACTGGGGCATTCGTTGCCAGCACACTGGTCGCAGCATCGGCTTGGCCGTTGCCGTTGCCGTTGCATTTGCATTTGATCTTCGAGCCGTAAAGCGAGCCGAGCATCGCAGGGCGGCGGGGCCGGAGAGCAGCCCATGTTTGAGCGCAGCGAGTTTGGGCTGCGTACCCCGTCGGCCGAGAAGCGCAGGGAACCGATCCGGCGTAGCCGGAGCGGATCGCGTCCGGCGAAGACGGTTTTGGTGACTTTTGCCAAGACAAAAGTCACCCGTGCGACAGCGCGGAAGCTGTTGCCTTTGATCCTAGCTCCCCAGCGGCGAGAACCGGAAGAAAGGCAGGGTCAAAGGCTTTCGGTCGCTGCGCGCACGAGTTCCTTTTTGAAGGACCAAAAAGGAACAAAAAGTCCTTCCGCCGGACGCGATCCGTCGCGGCTGCGCCGCGCCGGTTCCCTGTGCTCCTCGCCCGATGCGGCACGGCGCCCAAACTCGCTGCGCTCAAACATGGGCGCCTCTGCGGCCGCAGCGGGCTGCGGTGCTCGGCTCGCTTTACGGCTCGAAGATCAAATGCAAATGCAACGGCAACGGCAACGGCAATGGCAACGACAACGGCAACGGCAACGGCGAACGCTGGAGCGACGTCCAGGCGCTCGCCTCAAGCCCAGCCGAAGTGCTGCATCAGGCGGAACAGGCCATAGGCGATCGCACCGGACATCGGGATCGTCAGGATCCACGCCCAGATCATCTTGTGGACCACGCTCCACTTGATCGCGTTGAGCCGCTTGGCACAGCCCACGCCCATGATCGCCGACGAGATGTTGTGCGTGGTCGACACCGGGATGCCCAGGTGCGACGCGGCCAGGATCACCGACGCCGCGCTCGTCTCCGCGGCGAAGCCGTGGATCGGATGCAGCTTGACCAGCTTGTGGCCCAGGGTCTTGATGATGCGCCAGCCGCCGGCGGCGGTGCCCGCGGCCATCACCAGCGCACAGGTGACCTTGATCCAGGTATCGATGTCGCCATCGGCCAACGCCGCGTCGGAGGGGTGCAGGAACGCCAGCCAGGCCGGCAGCACGTCCAGCGTACCCGCGGCCTGCGCGCTGACCAGGGTCAGGGCGACGATGCCCATGGTCTTCTGCGCGTCGTTCATGCCGTGCGCGAAGCCCATGCCGGCGGCGCTGACGATCTGCGCCTTGCCGAAGAAGCCGTTGACCCAGCGCGGCCGCGCCGCCCGCGCCAGCCAGCCGCCGCTGCGCGCCATCATCGAGATGATGAAGAACAGCACGCCCATCATCAGGAAACCCGCCGCGAAGCCCAGCAGCGGCGAGCTGACCATCGGCACGATCACCTTCCACAGCACCCCGGCGCTGCGGTAGATCGGCTCGGCGCGCTCCGACCAGATCACCACGTGCGGGTTGTTGTGGGCCGCCGCCAGCGCGGCGCCGATCAGGCCGCCGATCAGCGCGTGCGAGGACGACGACGGCAGTCCGAACCACCAGGTGATCAGGTTCCAGGTGATGCCGCCGAGCAGCGCGCACAGGATCAGCTGCGAACCGACTTCGACCACGCCGGCATCGATCAGCCCGGACGAGATCGTCTTCGCCACCGCGGTGCCGGCCAGCGCGCCGATCAGGTTCATGCTGGCGGCCAGGCCCACCGCCTGCATCGGCGACAGCACCTTGGTCGCGACCACCGTGGCGATGGAGTTGGCGGTGTCGTGGAAGCCGTTGATGTACTCGAACACCAGCGCGGTGGCCACCACGATCAGGACCAGGGTCAACATCATCAGGACCTATTGACGTTCGGCAGATTTCCCTTCTCCCGCTTGCGGGGGAAGGTGCCGATGGCGGATGGGGGTGCGCCGAAAGCGCCGGGAAGCGCGCTCATCCGCCCCTTCGGGGCACCTGCTTCCGCAAACGGGAGCAGGGCGTTCTTGGATGCGGGCACGGTCCGGGCCCTCAGGAGTTCTTCAGCACGATTTCGTAGGCGACCACGCCGGCCTCGCGGCAGCGGTCGATCGCCTTCTCGAGGATCTCGAAGAACTCCTTGAGCAGGAACATCTGCAGCGAGTCGAGCTTGCCGGAGTAGATGTCCCGGTACAGCTCCAGCATCAGCCGGTCGGCCTCGTTCTCGATCGAACGCAGCTTGTCGTTGAGCGCCTTCATCGGCTCCAGCTTGAGGTGGCGCAGCTGGCGCACCATCTCCACCACCACCCCGGAAGCCTGCTCCAGCATCGCCGCGCGCGGCGCGAAGTCGATGTGCTCCAGGTGCTGGGTGGCAAGCGAGTAGCGATCGGCGAACTTCTCGATCTGCTTGGGGATCTTGTACAGCGCGGTGCCCAGCGCCTCGATGTCCTCGCGCTCGATCGGGGTGATGAAGCTGTCCACCAGGGCCTGGCTGATCTTGTCCGAGGTCTCGCGCTCGCGCAGGCGGGCCAGCTTGAAGGCGTCCAGCGCCGGCTGGCGGTCGGCGTCGCGCAACATCGCGTGCAGGGCCCTGGCGCTGTCGTGGGCGGCCTCGGCGGCCTCCTCGAGCAGCGTGTAGAACTGGTTGCCCTGGCCGAAGATGGTTTGCAAGGAGAACATCGGGACGCCCCGCCGTCGCGGGGTGGACGGCCTTCGGGGCGGAATTATGACGGCTCGATGACGCTTGCGGCCATTGGACGCCTTGCCGCGGCCGCCGGGCCCCCACGGGGGCCTCCAGGGCGACCTGTTATGATCCGCTGCCGCGCCCGTTGCGCCGCCGCCCCCATGGACGACGACCCTAGACCGCCCCCCTGCCCGCCGACCGGCGGGCCGCACCCCCGACTGACCCCCGCCGACCCCGGCCCCCGGGAGGGACGCGACCGTGCTTGAACTGGTCATCGTCCTGGTCCTGATCGCGTGCAACGCCTTCTTCGCGCTGTCGGAGATGTCGGTCGTCACCTCGCGCAAGCCGCGCCTGAAGCAGATGGCGGCCGACAGCACGCGCGCGCGCAAGGCGCTGGAGCTGGCCGAGCACCCCGAGCGCTTCCTGTCGACGGTGCAGGTGGGGATCACCCTGATCGGCATCCTCACCGGCATGTTCGGCGGTGACGCGATCGGCGCCGCGATCGGCGACTGGCTCGCCGCGAACGTGCCCGCGCTGGGAACCTACGCGAAGACGGTCGGCGTGGTGCTCGCGGTCGGCCTGATCACCTTCCTCACCATCGTCCTCGGCGAGCTGGTGCCCAAGCGCCTGGCCTTGCTGGCGCCCGAGAAGCTGGCCTCGTTCGTCGCCATGCCGATGCACTGGCTGTCGCGGATCGCCACGCCGGCGGTGTGGCTGCTCAGTATCAGCGTGCGCGGCCTGCTCAAGCTGCTGCGGCTGGACAAGACCGAGGCCGGCCAGGTCACGGAAGAGGAGATCCGCCTGCTGGTGAGCGAAAGCCACGAGCAGGGCGTGATCGACGCCGACGAACGCAACATGATGAACCGCGTGTTGCGCCTGGGCGACCGCAGCGCGGCCAGCCTGATGACGCCGCGCACCCGCGTCGCCTGGCTCGACGTGGCCGAGGGTTTCGAGGAGAACCTCGCGGCCATGCGCGCCACGCCGTTCTCGCGCTATCCGGTGTACCGGGGCAGCGATGCCGACGTGGTCGGCATCCTCGAGATCAAGTCGCTGATCGACCGGCTCGAGGAACGCGAGTTCGACCTGTTCAAGTACCTGCGCGACCCGCTGTTCGTGTCCGAGTCGACCCCGGCGATGAAGCTGCTGGAGATCCTGCGCGAGGAACAGCAGTCGCTGGCGCTGGTGGTCGACGAGTACGGCGACGTCACCGGCCTGGTCACCGTGAACGACGTGATGGAAGCGGTCATCGGCCGCAACCAGCTCAGCGGCGACGGCCCGGACTCGATCCCGCAGATCACCGTGCGCGATGACGGTTCGCTGCTGGTCGACGGCGGCATCTCGGTCGAGACCGTGCGCGAGCTGCTCGGTGGCGGCGCGCTGCCGGGCGAGGACGATCACGACTACCACACCGCCGCCGGCATGGTGATCGCGCAGTTCGGCCGCATCCCCAACGTGGGCGAGCATTTCGACTGGAACCAGTGGCGGATCGAGGTGGTCGACCTCGACGGACCGCGCATCGACAAGCTGCTGCTGCAGCACCTGGCCGCGGACGCCGAAGACCATGGCCACTGACGACCCCTCGTCGTCACCGCCTTCGGACGAGGACCTCACGCGCAGCCGGCCGGCCGTGCTGGGCACCCGCGCACTGCTCGACGCGCTGGCCGCCGGCGACGGCGACGACAGCCTGACCCTGGCGTCGATCCTGGCCGGACTGAGCCGGCAGGTGTTCGGCATGCTGCTGTTCGTGGCCACGCTGCCGGCCTTCATCCCGATCCCCGGCGTGGGCGGCGCCATCGGCGGCCCGCTGACGGTGCTGGTGGGCGTGCACCTGCTGGTGGGCATGCGCAAGCTGTGGCTGCCCGGCTTCGTCGCGCGGCGCGGGCCGCGACGCGCCAGCCTGCAGGCCTTCGACCGCCTGATCTCGCCGTGGCTGGCGCGGTTGGAGAAGCTGGTCAAGCCACGCATGACCGCGCTGATCGAACGCCGCGCCGCCAGCATGTTCACCGGCCTGCTGCTGGTGCTGCTGGGCATCCTGCTGGCGCTGCCGATCCCGTTCACCAACTACCTGTTCGGCGTGCTGCTGCTGGCGTTCGCGCTGGCGCTGCTGGAACGCGACGGCCTGCTGATGCTGCTGTGCTGGATCGCCGGCGTCATCGCGATCGCGGTGTTCGGCGTCGCCAGCGGCACGCTCGCCGCCGCCGCGACGCAGTGGCTGGGCAAGCTGCTGGCCTGAAGGCCCGGAGCCCCAGGCATCCGTCATCCCGAACGCAGTGAGGGATCTGCTGTTGCTGCGTGCAAGGGCGAAGACAGATCCCTCACTGCGTTCGGGATGACAGCCTGTTTTGCGACATGCGATCGGCCCGGAGACGTCCCCCGCCCCTACGCCAGCAGCCGCGAGAATTCCTGGTTGCTCATCGGGTGGCCGAGCCAAAAGCCCTGGGCGAGGTCGCAGCCGCGCTCGCGCAGGATCGCGTACTGGCCTTCCTTCTCCACGCCCTCGGCGACCACGTGGATGCCCAGCGAATGCGCCATCGCGATGATCGCGGTGGTCAGCGCGAGGTCGTCGGGGTCGCGCAGCACGTCGGCCACGAAGCTGCGGTCGATCTTCACCCCGTCCACCGGCACCCGGCGCAGGTGGCTCAGGCCCGAGAATCCGGTGCCGAAATCGTCCAGCCACACCTTCACGCCCGAGTTGCGCAGGCGTGCCAGCAGGCTGCTCACGCGCAGCTCGTCGCCGATCACCGCGGTCTCGGTGAGTTCGATGTGCAGGTGCTGCGGCGCCAGCCCGGATTCGCGCAGCACGTCCTCGACCTGCGCCGCCATGTCGCCCGCGCGCAACTGGCGCGGCGACACGTTGACCGACACGAACAGGCCGCGCGCGCCGGGGAAGTCGCGCTGCCAGCCGCGCGCGTCCATGCACGCCGCGCGCAGCACCTGCGGGCCGATGGTCTCGATCAGGCCGCTTTGCTCGGCGACGTCGATGAACAGCGACGGCGAGACCGGCCCATGCTCGGGATGGCGCCAGCGCAGCAGCGCCTCGGCGCCGGCGAGCTTGCCGTCGCCCAGGCGGTACACCGGCTGGTAGGCCAGGCTGAGCTCGCCGCGCTCCCAGGCACCGCGCAGGTCCTGCTCCATGCGCACGCGACGCTCCACCGCCTGGTCCATGACCCGGCTGTAGAAGCGGTGGCAGTTTTTGCCGGCCACCTTGGCCTGGTACATCGCGATGTCGCCGTTCTTCATCAGCGCGGAAACGTCGGTGGCATCGTCCGGGAACAGCGCGATGCCGATCGAGATGCCGAGGAACACCTGGCGGCCGTGCACGGTGATCGGCCGGCCGAGTTCGCGCACCAGCAGCTCGGCCAGGCGGTCGGCGCGCTGGCGGATGTCATCGCCCGGTCCCGTGCCCGGCAGCAGCACCACGAATTCGTCGCCGCCGAAGCGCGCCAGCACGGCGCCCTCGCCCGCCTGGCGGTCGATCACGTCGCGGATGCGGCTGGAGAACTGCATCAGCACTTCGTCGCCGGCATCGTGGCCGATGGTGTCGTTGACCCGCTTGAAGTCGTCGACGTCGGCGAACAGCAGCGCCAGCGGGCGCGCCGCACCGTTGCCTTCGGTCACGCGCTGGTCGAGCAGTTCGCGGAATGCCAGGCGGTTAGACAGCCCGGTCAGCGCGTCGGTGTAGGCCATGCGCCGGATGTCGCGGTCGTGGCGCACGATGCTGTCGCGCATGTGCGCGAACGCGCGCATCAGGTCGCCGACTTCGTCGCGGCGTGCGCTGGCCGGCACCTCGGCGTCGAAGTTGCCGGCCTCGATCTCGCGCGCGGCGTCGGCGAGTTGCCGCACCGGCGCCACCAGCGCCCGCTGCAGCGCGAACCCGAACGCGACCAGCAACGCGAGCATGCCCGCCAGCAGCAGCGCCAGCCACAGCAGCTGGCTGCGGCCGATCTCGTCCAGGCGATCGCTCATGCGCCGCCCGATCTGGGTCTCGTCGGCCTTCACCGACGCCAGCGAGTAGCCGATGCGGACCCCGCCCAGGGCCTGGTCGCCGAGCCGGATCGGCGCGGCGATGTCCATCAGGTCCTCGTTCGACTGGACGTGGATGTCGGTGATCGACAGCACCTCGAACGCGAACGGGTCGGACATCGACTGGCCGTAGGTGGCGATGTCCTGGCTGCCGTCGTGGATCACCCGGCCCTCGGTGTCGTACACCAGCACGTAGCTCACGTCCGGCTGGCGCAGCACGTTGCGGATGGTCGCGCCGATCGCGTCGAGGTCGAAGTAGTACAGCGGGTTGACCAGCGAATCGGCGACCTGCGAGGCCACCGCCTCGCCGCGCGTGAGCAGCCGGTTCGAGGCCAGGTCGTGCATCGACTGCAGGCTGAGCGCCTGCACGTCGTGCTGGGCGCGGTTCTGCCGGTGCAGCACCATCGCCACCAGCACCAGCGATGCCAGCAACACCACGCCAGCCAGCAGCACGAAGCGTGCGTGCAGCCCGTAGCGCAGTTTCATTCGACCTCCCGCCCGACGCGGGACACGCCTTCGCGCAGGTGCTCGAGCGCATGGTGGGTCGAGCCGTCGATCGGCACGAAGCGGGTGGTCTTGAAGAAGCGCAGCAGCGCCTCGCGCGCGTCGGGATCGTCCGCGGCGGCCAGCAGCACCTCGCGCAGGCGCCGCTTGACGCGGTCGTCGAGGTCGCCGCGCACCATCTCCAGCGCGCGCGGGTACGCCGGCGTCTCGCGGATGATCCGCAGGTCCGGGCGGTAGGTTTCGGGCACGCGCTGCGGGTTGGCCCAGTCGAGGTTGCTCATCGCGCCGGCATCGACCAGGCCCTTGTGCACCCACGACGAGACGTTGAGTTCGGAGCGGCCGAACACGTAGCCGACCGACGTCGGCGCCGGCCGGTCCATCGGCGACAGCAGCACTTCGAGCGCGAGGCCACGCTCCAGCAGCTCCACCGCCGGCACGTAGTAGGCGCTGGTGGACAGCCGGTTCTGGAACGCGATGCTGCGCCCGCGCAGGTCGTCGAGCGAATCGATCCCGCTGTCGCGGCGCACGAAGTACACCGTGTGGTAGCGGCCCACCCCGTCGCGTTCGGTCATCAGCAGCGGTTCGGCGCCGGCCCGCTGCTGCAGCACCATCGCCGTGCCGCTGGTCTCGGTCACCCAGTCGACGCGGTCGCGGCGCAGGTAGCTCTGCATCTGCTGGGCGTCGCGTGCCATCAGCACCCGGCCCTCGCGGATGCCGACGTCCGCCATGCGCGGCACCACGTAGTCGAGCAGCGACTTGAGCTGGTCGTAGTGCGCCTTGGGATCGTCGCTGATGCGGCCAAGCACCAGCACGCCGTCATCGGCCCGCGCGGGGAACAGGAGGCAAAGCGACAACCCGGCCAGCAGCAACAGGCGCAGGAGTGCGGCAGTCAACGCGGGCAAGGGTCGGTCCGAGGCGATCAGGCCCGGCGAGCCTAGCCCAAAAGCCCCGCGCAGGACAGCAACCAGCCCCGGTTTCGGCCGGGTCCGCGGCACCGGTCACGCTCCGCCGGAGGCCAGCCGTGCCATGCGCTGGGCGTCGGCGAGCACGCCGCGCAACAGGCGCACGTCGCGATCGTCCAGCGCGGCGCGCAGGAAGATCCGGCGCAACTTGCGCATCGCCGAATCCGGGGTCCGTCCCTTGTGGAAATCGATGGCGTCGAGGGTGTCGGCCAGTTGCGCGAAGAATCCCTCGAGCTCGGCATGGCTGGCGGGCACGTCGCCATCGGCTGCCGGCGGCGGCGTTGCCGGCATCGGCGCGGGCGCGGCGTCCGCGGGCGACGACAGCAGCCGCAGCCGGACCTCGTAGGCCAGCACCTGCACTGCCGCAGCCAGGTTGAGCGAGCTGTAGTCGGGATCGGCCGGTATGTGGACGGCGGCGTGGCACAGCTGCAGTTCGTCGTTCTCCAGCCCGGTGCGTTCGCGCCCGAAGACGAGTGCCACTTCACCGCCGCCGGCCGCCGTCGCGACCGCGCGCGCCGAGGCGTCGCGCGGGGGCAATTCGTCCAGTGCGATGCGCCGGCTGCGCGCGGTGCAGCCCAGCACGAGCCGGCAGTCGGCCACCGCCTCGGCCAGGGTGTCGACGCGGATGGCGGCCTCCAGCACGTCCACCGCACCCGCGGCCAGCGCCGAGGCCTCGGGGTGCGGGAAGCGTTCGGGCGCGACCAGCGC
>JAIUOJ010000103.1 GCA_020161335.1 Pseudomonadota bacterium | reverse complement strand
CTACCGCGGCGCTTCCGCCTTGCGCCTGCGCCCGAAGCCGCGGTAGGCCGCCAGCGCCAGCAGCGCGATCACCAGCGAACCGATCAGGATGTTCACGTTGGTCGACCACACCAGCAGGCCGCACGCCACCAGCGCAAGCATGCCGAGGACGCGGTCGCTGGCCGTCGACGGCCGTTCGCGCGTGCCCAGCAGCAGGCTCAGGCCGGCGGCGATGTAGGCCATCACCACCAGCGTCACCACCATCTCGATGATGGTCTTGAACTGGCCCGAGACCGTCGGCGCGAGCGTGACGACGGAGATGACCGTCATCGACAGCGCGATGATGAACAGGCCCCAGCCGGCGGACCCGTTCGCGCGCAGGCGACCGAAGATCGACGGCAGGAAACCGCGCTGCGCGGCGCGCGCGCCGGACTCGCCGGTCACCAGCATCCAGCCGCCGAGCGTGCCGGTGGCCTTGAGGGCGGCGGCCGCGGCGATCACCGGGATCGCCCAGGGACCGAACATCTGGCCCGCGACCAGCGCGAACGGCGCGCTCGACGCGGCCATCTGCCCGGCGGGCACGATGCCCATCATCAGCACCGAGGACACGAGGTAGACCACGCCGGCGATCAGGATGCCGCCGATGGTGGCGATCGGCACGTTGCGGTCGGGGTCGCGGACCACGCCGGCGACCATCGCGCCGGTTTCCAGCCCGACGAAGGCCCAGAACACCGGCGCCAGTTCGTTGAACACGGCCACGGCATCGGACTTGCCGGTGAGGTTCCAGCTTTCGCGGTAGATGCCGGGGTCGAAGCTGCCCCAGCCGGCGATCAGGACCGCCACCACCGGCAGCAGGCCGAAGATCACGCACATCGACTGGAAGCGCGCGATCGAGCGCGGACCGAGCAGGTTGAGCGCGAACATCAGCCAGATCAGCACGATCTGGCCGACCAGGCGCACGCTGCCGCTGTCGTCGATCGGCAGCAGGATCACCAGGTAGCCGAACGCGGCCACCGCGATCGCGTTGTTGCCCATCCACGACGACGTCCAGTACAGCGTGGTGGCCAGGAAGCCCATGTCCCGGCCCAGCGCGGGCCGCACGTAGTCGTCGGGCGAGTTGAGGTCCGGGTACTGCCGCGCCAGCCGCGCAAACGCGCCGCCCAGCGCCATCGCGATCAGGGTGCCGACCAGCCACGAGAAGGCGGTGACGCCACCGACCTCCGCCAGCGAGGCCGGCAGCAGGAAGAATCCCGAGCCGATCATGTTGTTGGCGACGACGAAGGTCGCCAGCACGGGTCCGATCTTCTTTGCGGTCTCTGCCGACATGGTGGCGTGGCCTGCGCAGGCGTGGAAAACAGGACGGCGCCGCGAGGGCGCCGTCGGTGGTGGGCCGCGTCAGGCCTTGTTGAGCTTGCTGTTGCGGTAGCCGTAGAGGAAGTAGATGAGCTGGCCGACGATCGTCCACAGCACGAAGATCAGCCAGTGCTCCTTGAACGACTGGAAGAACAGGAACAGGCACGCGATCACGCCCAGCGGGCAGATCAGCCAGAACATCGGCACGCGGAACGGGCGCTTCAGGTCCGGGCGGGTGTAGCGCAGGATGAGCACGCCGAGGCAGACGGTGGCGAAGGCGATCAGGGTGCCCATCGCGACCAGCTCGCCGAGCACGCTGAGCGGCATGAAGCCGGCCAGCAGGCAGGCGATGATGCCGACGATGATCGTGCCGACGTAGGGCGTGTGGAACTTCGGGTGCACCTTGCCGAAGATCTTCGGCATCAGGCCGTCGCGCGACATCGAGTAGAAGATGCGCGGCTGGGCCATCAGCATGACCAGGATCACCGACGACAGGCCGGCGATCGCGCCGATCTCCACCGCGGTCTTGAGCCAGCCGATGCTGGCGCCCGGATCGGCCTTCAGCACTTCCTCCAGCGCGGTCGCCACCGGCTTGGCGGTGTTGAGCAGGGTGTAGTGGGTCATGCCGGTGAGCACAGCGCAGACGGCGATGTAGATCACCGTGCAGATCGCCAGCGAGCCGAGGATGCCGATGGGCATGTCCCGCTGCGGGTTCTTGGCCTCGCCAGCGGCGGTGGAGACCGCGTCGAAGCCGATGTAGGCGAAGAACACGATGGCGGCGGCGCGGAACACGCCGTCCATGCCGAACTGCCCGGGGCCGGTGTTCGCCGGGATGAACGGCGTCCAGTTCTCCGGATTGACGTACTGCACGCCGAAGCCGAGGAACGCGGCGATGACCGCGATCTTGATCGCGACGACGATCGCGTTGACGAACGCCGACTGGGTAATGCCGACGTAGCACAGGCCGCTGATCGCCGCGACGATCAGCACCGCGGGCAGGTTGATCAGGCCATCGGTGGCGACGAACTGCCCATCCGCCCAGGTGATCGGCGCGGACGCCAGCTGTGCCGGGAACGGGATGCCCAGCGTGCTGGTCAGGAAGCTGACGAGGTAGCCCGACCAGCCCACCGCGACGGTCGACGAGGCGAACAGGTACTCCAGCACCAGGCACCAGCCGATGAACCAGGCGACGAACTCGCCCAGGGTGGCGTAGGAATAGGAGTAGGCGCTGCCGGACACCGGCATCATCGACGCGAATTCGGCATAGCACAGGCCGGCCATCGCGCACGCGAAGCCGGCGATCACGAAGCTGAGCATGATGGCCGGGCCGGCGTGGTTGGCCGCGGCCTGGCCGGTCAGCACGAAGATGCCGGCGCCGATGACCGCGCCGATGCCGAGCAGGATCAGGTGGCGGGCGGTCAGGGTGCGCTTGAGCGTCGCTTCCCCCTGCAGGCTGCCCTCGACCGGTTCGCCGGCATCGACATGCGGCGCCGGCTCGACCGGCTTGACCCTGAACAGACTCTTCGACATCGGAAATTCCTTGTGTGGACTGGCGCCGGCGCTGGGCCGGGAATCGCGCGATGCGGACGGGGCGTGGGGGCGCCGCGCCGCCGTACCTTGCCAAACGGCGCCGCCGGGCACAAGCGCCATGCGTCCGCGGGGGCGGCGATAATGGGGCGATGACGGATGCCACGATGCCCCCGACGCCTGCGCTGCCCGCCACCGAACGCCGGGCACTGGCGGCGGCGTTTGCCGACTATGCGCTGAGGTTTCCCGAAGAAGCGGCGCTGGCCGCGGAGTTCGCCGCGCTGCTGGACGACGCCGCCAACCCGTTCGTGCGCGAACGCTTGGCCGGCCACTTCACCGCGTCCTCCTGGCTGCCCGACCGCAGCGGCCGGCGCGCGCTGCTGACCCACCACCGCAAGCTTGGCCTGTGGCTGCAACTGGGCGGGCATGCCGACGGCGACGTCGACCTGGCCCGGGTGGCGCTGCGCGAGGCCGAAGAGGAATCCGGCCTGGCCGGGCTGCGCGTGGAGCCGGCGATCCTCGACCTCGATCGCCACTGGATCCCCGAGCACAAGGGCGTGCCCGGGCACTGGCACTACGACGTGCGCTACGTGGTGCGCACTGGCGGCAGCGAGGACTTCGTGGTCGGCGAGGAGTCGCTCGACCTGGCCTGGCGCGACATCGATGCGATCGAGCGCGACGCCGATGCCGACGCCTCGCTGCGACGGATGGCGCGCAAGTGGCGGGCGTCCGGGGCTCCTGCGGCGGGTTGAGCCGCCGGGCTCAGCGCCTCGCCGCGACTTCGTCGAGATGGCGCAGCAGGTCGGCCGGGTCGTCGTAGACGCGGAACGCGCCCGAACGCTCCAGTTCCTCCTGCCCGTAGCCGCCCGACAGCAGGCCGACACCAAGCGCACGGGCGCGCTGCGCGGCCAGCATGTCCCAGATGCTGTCGCCGATCACGAGCGAGTGCTGGATGTCGGCGCCGAGGCGTTCGGCGGCGGCCAGGAACAGGTCGGGATCGGGCTTGGCGTAGCGCACCTGGTCGCGGGTGACCACCGGCACCTGGGCCGGATCGACGCCGAGCGCGGCGATGTTCGGCGCCGCTGTTTCCATCCGGCCGCTGGTCGCGATCGCCCAGGGGATGCGCTCGCTGGTCAGGAACGCCAGCAGTTCGCGCGCGCCGGGCAGGGGCTTGATCGCGCCGGCGCCGGCCTGCCGGTTGTAGGCCTCGGCGTGCCAGCGGCGCAGGCGGTCGAGGCGGTCCTCGGTAATGTCGAGCCCGGTCTCGCGCAGCAGCATGTTGGCAAACAGCCCACCGCTCATGCCGATCTTGCGGTGGATGCGCCAGACCGAGAGGTCCACGCCTTCGCGGTCCAGTGCCTCCTTCCAGGCCAGGACGTGCTGGTACACGCTGTCGACGAGGGTACCGTCGAGGTCGAACAGGAAGGCGGTCGAAGGGCGGGGCATGTGCGTTTCCTGCGGCGGGTGGCGGGTGGCCGGCGCGCCCTCGGTCAATACAGCACGCGGGTGCGCAGCGTGCCTTCGATCTCGTTCAACGAGGCGCGCAGCCGCGCCGTGATCGCCGGCGTCGAGGCGATGTCGATGACGACGTAGCCGACCTTGGGGTCGGTGCGCAGGAACTGGCCGTCGATGTTGACGCCTTCGCGCGAGAACAGGTCGTTGATCTGGGACAGCACGCCCGGCACGTTGCGATGGATGTGCAGGATGCGGTGGCTGCCGGCGTGCTCGGGCAGGGTGGCCTCGGGGAAGTTCACCGCCGAGAGCGTGCTGCCGTTGTCGCTGTAGCGCACCAGCTTGGCCGCCACTTCGGTGCCGATGTTGTCCTGCGCCTCCAGCGTGCTGCCGCCGACGTGCGGGGTGAGGATCACGTTGTCGTATTTCGCCAGCGGCGATTCGAAGCGGTCGTCGTTGCCCTTGGGCTCGACCGGGAACACGTCCACCGCCGCACCGCCCACGTGGCCGGACTCGAGCGCGGCGGCGAGCGCGTCGATGTCGACCACGGTGCCGCGCGAGGCGTTGATCAGGTGCGCGCCGGGCTTCATCTTCGCGATCTGCGCGGCGCCGAACATCAACTGCGTCGACGGTGTCTCGGGCACGTGCAGGGTGACCACGTCCGAACGCTCCAGCAGGTCGTCCAGGCTGGTCGCCGAGCGCGCGTTGCCGAGCGAGAGCTTGGTCTCGATGTCGTGGAACAGCACGTGCATGCCCATCGATTCGGCCAGCACGCCGACCTGGGTGCCGATGTGCCCGTAGCCGATGATGCCCAGCGTCTTGCCGCGCACCTCGTGGCTGCCGGCCGCGGACTTGCTCCAGCCGCCGCGATGGCACTCGGCGTTCTTCTGCGGAATGCCGCGCATCAGCAGGATCGCCTCGGCGACCACCAGTTCGGCCACGCTGCGCGTGTTGGAGTAGGGGGCGTTGAACACCGGGATGCCGGCCAGCTCCGCGGCCTCGAGATCGACCTGGTTGGTGCCGATGCAGAAGCAGCCGACGGTGATCAGCTTGCGCGCCTCGGCCAGCACGTCGGCGCCGAGCTGTGTGCGCGAACGGATGCCGACGATGTGCGCGGCGGAGATCTTCGCCTTGAGCTCGTCGCCGGACAGCGACTTGGGCAGCAGTTCGACCTGGTCGTAACCGGCGGCCTTGAACACCTGCACCGCGCTCTGGCTGATGCCTTCGAACAGCACCACGCGGATGTCCTGCTTCGGGAACGAGGTGGGAGGCGCCATGCGCGTCGCGGTCCTGGGCGGCAAGGGAAGCTGCGCATTATCCCAGATGCGGCAGGCGATTTCCGCACTGCACAAGGGCTTTTTGCCGCACGGCGCGGAACACCGGTCGATGCCTGGCGGAACACCGGCGATGGCATTTCGGTTGCGCGGGAAACGAACGGGCGCCGGGCATCGCGCGCTCCGTCGCCTGCGCTGGACGCACCGGGCCACGACTGGCACGCTTGCGCACCCCCAAGCGTGCGAAGCACCGATGACCGACCCGCGCCTCGCCGCGCTGTCGCAGCTGCTGCCCGGCCTGCGCCTGCTGACCGATCCGGCCGATCTCGAGCATTACGGGCGCGACTGGACCCGGCGCTGGACGCCGGCACCGCTGGCGATCGCGCTGCCCGCCGCGGCGGACGAGGTGCAGGCGATCGTGCGCTGGGCGCGCGCGACCGGCGTGGGCATCGTGCCCTCGGGTGGCCGCACCGGCCTGTCCGGCGGTGCCGTGGCCGCCGACGGCGAACTGGTGCTGAGCCTTGAGCGCATGAACAAGGTGCTCGGCTTCGACCCGGTCGACCGCACGCTCACCGTGCAGGCGGGCATCGCGCTCGAGGCAGTGCACAACGCGGCGCGTGAACACGGGCTGGTGTACCCGGTGGACTTCGCCGCGCGCGGCTCGTGCAGCATCGGCGGCAACATCGCCACCAACGCCGGTGGCATCCGCGTGATCCGCTATGGCAATACCCGCGAATGGATCGCGGGCCTGAAGATCGTCACCGGCACCGGCGAGCTGCTGGACGTCGGCCGCGGGCTGGTCAAGAACTCGTCGGGCTACGACCTGCGGCACCTCGCGGTGGCGTCGGAAGGCACGCTGGGCGTCATCGTCGAGGCCACCCTGCGCCTGGCCGATCCGCCGCCGCCGACCAGCGTGATGCTGCTGGCGCTGCCGGATTTCGAGTCGCTGATGCGCGTGTTCGCCACGTTGCGTGCGAAGCTGCGGCTGGAGGCATTCGAGTTCTTCACCGACCGTGCCCTGTACCACGTCGTCGCGCATGGCGCCTACCGGCCGTTCGAGGAAGACCATGCCTACTACGTGGTCGCCGAGTTCGCCGCCGGCGAGGCGGGCGAGGCGGCGGCGCTGGACGCGTTCGAGTCCTGCGTGGGCGAGGGCTGGGTGCTCGATGGCGTGATCAGCCAAAGTGATGCCCAGGCCGCGCAGCTGTGGCGGCTGCGCGAGGGCATCACCGAGAGCCTGGCGAAGTACGTGCCGTACAAGAACGACGTTTCGGTACGCGTTTCGGCGATGCCGGCGTTCCTGGCCGACGCGCAGTCGCTGCTGGCGGCGCAGTATCCGCAGTTCGACGTGGTCTGGTTCGGCCACATCGGCGACGGCAACCTGCACATCAACGTGCTCAAGCCCGAGGGCATGGACCAGGCTGCGTTCGTCGCCGACTGCGAGCGCGTGACCAAGCTGCTGGCGGCAGCGCTGCAGGCCCACGGCGGCAGCATTTCCGCCGAGCACGGCATCGGCCTGGTCAAGAAACCGTACCTGTCCTCGACCCGCAGCGCGGCCGAGATCGACCTGATGCGCGGGATCAAGCGCGTGCTTGATCCGGACGGGGTGATGAATCCCGGCAAGCTGTTCGACCCCACGTAGCGGCGCTGGTGCCGGCGGACGTCGGCACCGATGCCGCCCCTTCGCCGCCATGCCCGCGAACGCGGGGCTCCAGTGTCCTTCGTGATCGTGATCGCGCCGGAGCAACCGCCGGAAAACGGACCGCCGCGCTCGTCACGACGATGACCATGCAGTGAAGCCGACGTTCATCCGTTGCGCCCGCCCAGCCGCTACGCTTGCCCCAGCCCACGCTGCCGGCCAAGACCATGATCCGAACGCTGTCGATCCTTGCCCTGTTCCTGTGCACCATGGCCGCGGCGCATGCCGGCAGTTTCGCCGGCACCTCCGGCGGGGCGTCGTCCGCGGGGTCGTCCGCCTCGTCGGGCAGCACCTCGGGCGACGACAAGGTCGTGCTCGCGGCGCGCGACGATGCCGCGGCGTTCGTGGCCAGCGACGGGCGCATCCACGGCGCCCGCCTGGAAGCCGCCTTGCGCCACCTGCGCGCCACCGATCCGGGCGCCGGCGACGCCAGCGACCTGCAACTCGCACGGGCCATCCTGGCCCGCTGACCGCGCGTCATGGCGCGCGCCGCGCACGCCGGTTGCCTCGCGGCGCTGCTGGCGTGGGCGCTCCCGGCGTCGGCGGCGCTGCGGATCGAGGTCGAGTCCGCCGGCCTGTCGCCCACCGAGCTCGACGCGAGCCGGACGCTGGCGATGGCTGCGCTCGACCTGCTGCCACCGGCGTTCCGCGCGCGCCTCGACCAGCGGGTGCACCTGGCATGGCGCGACGACCTGGGCACGGGCGTGCATGGTCGCGCGCGTGGCGATCGCATCGCCCTCGACCGCGCGCTGCTGGCCGGCTGGATCGCGGGCAGCCGCGATCCCGACGCCGCGGCCGACCACCGTCCCGCGCTGGCGGCCCTGCTGCACGAGCTCGCGCACGTCTACGATCGTGCGCACGGCCATGCGCTCTCGCGCGATCCGCGCCTGCTGGACCTGGCCGGCTGGCCGGTGCGCCCACTGCGCCTGGGCCTGCGCACGCGGCGCAACGACTTCCATGACCGCAGTCCCGATCGCTACGAGCTGGCATCGCCACGCGAGTTCGTCGCGGTCAACCTCGAACATTTCCTGCTCGATCCCGGGTACGCCTGCCGGCGCCCGGCGCTGCATCGGCACTTCGCGGCGCTTTTCGGCGGGTCGCCCGCGGCCGGGTCCTGTGCCGGGCCCGGGCTTGCGTTCGTCGCCGCGGGCGAGGGCGGCGAGGCGCTGCGCCTGCTGGCACTCGAGCCGGGCCGCGTGCAATCGGTGGAGTACCTGCTGGCCGAGGCCAATGCGCGACCGATGAGCCGCTGGGGCCACGGCATGCTGCGCCTCGTGGTGTGCGCGCCGGGACGACCACGCGGCCACGACTGCCGTTTTGACCTGGAGCACCACCTCGTGCTGTCGTTCCGCGCCTTCGTCGACGATGTGCAGGTGTCGAGCTGGCGCGGATTGACCGGGGCGTACCCGTCGCGCCTGTTCGTGCTGCCGCTGGGGCAGGTGGTGGACGAGTACACCAAGGTCGAGCTGCGGGGGCTGCGCTCGATCCCGCTGCGGCTGGACGAGGCGGAGGTGGGCTCGCTGCTGGAACGCGCGGCGCAGGTGCACTGGAGCTACGACGGACGCTATCGCTTCGTCGACAACAACTGCGCGGTCGAGGCCTGGACCCTGCTCCAGGCCGGCGTGCCGCGGCTGGCGCGCGCGCAACTGCGCAGCATCACCCCGAATGGCCTGCTGCGGCGGCTGGAGCGCGCGGGCATCGCCGATCCTTCCGTGCTCGACGATGCCGCGGTCGCCGTGCGCGACGGCTATCGATTCGACTCGCAGGAACGACACTTCCAGGCCATGCTCGACGTCGCGCGCGCCGACCTGCCGCTGCCTGCGCGGGAGGCGCGCACGTGGCTGGCGATGGACCCCGTGGCCCGTGCGCCGTGGCTGGCACAGGGCAACCTGCGCGCGACGGCGGCCTTCCTGTTGCTCGAACAGGCGGCCGTGCGCCGAGAACAGGCGGCGATTCGCGAGGCGCTGAAGCAGCGCTTCCTGCGCGCGGGCCGTCGCGACGAGGCCCTCGTGGCCGCGGGAGCCGCGCTGCATGCGCTGCTGGGGGATGGCGCCCTCGCCGGACGCCCGGCGCTGCTGTTGCCCGCGGCCGGCTATGGCCTGCCGCAGGCGGACGAGCAGGGGCTGCTCGCCGAGGCGGTCGCGGTCGAGGACCGACGCCTGCAGGGCCTGCATGCCTCGCTGCAGGCCGAAGCGCGGCGTGCGGTCGCGCCCTCGCGACAGGCCCGGCTGGACGCGGCCGAAGCGAACCTGGCGCATCTCGGCACGCGCCTGCGCGTGATGGCGCAAGGCGGGGACGACGACGCAGCCGCCCCGTACTGAGCGGGGCGGGGGGCCGCGTTCAGCGATCGAGCCAGCGTGTCATCAAGGTCCGCGGGTGCGCTGCGTAGCCGTTCCGCAGGTACACGCCATGCGCGCGCGCGTTGTCGTTGCCCACTTCGAGCCGCAGGGCGCGCAGGCCTTCGCGGCGGCAGAGATCCGCGGCTTCCTCGAGCGCACGCCGGCCGAGTCCGCCGCCGCGCGCCTGCGGCAGCAGGTAAAGCTCGTCGAGCAGACCGAAGCGGCCGCCGAATTCGAGGCTGAAGCAGAAGCCGATGACGCAGTAGCCGGCGAGGTTGCCGTCGCGCTCGACCAGCAGCAGGCGGCCGTTGTGCGGGTCCGACAGCAGGTCGGCAAGCGCCGCGCGCAGCGACGCTTCGTTCCAGGCAATGCCCTCGTCCGCGTGGAAATCGCGGACGATCGGCACCAGCGCATCGATGTCGCGGCGGGTGCCCGGGCGGAAGCCGACATCGTCCACGGGTCGTCTCGCGCGATCAGTCCGCGCGGCCGCCGAACTCGCCGGTGGTGGTGTTCACCAGCACGCGCTCGCCGTTGACGATGTACTCCGGCACCATGATCTCGATGCCGGTGCTGAGCGTGGCCGGCTTGGGCCGCTTGGTCGCGGTGCCACCCTTGAGCTCCGGCGGGGTATCGACCACTTCCAGGGTCACGTGCTGCGGCAACTGCAGCGCCACCGGCTGCTCGTCGATGATCTGCACGTAGGTGCCGGCCAGGCCATCGGTGATGTAGCCGGCCGCCTCGCCGATCATCTCCGCATCGAGCGTGTAGGGCGTGTAGTCCTCGTCGTCGAGGAACACGAAGGCGTCGCCGTCCTTGTAGGAGAAGGTGGCCTGGCGGCGCAGCAGTTCGACTTCGCTGAGGTTGTCGTCGCCATCGAAGCTGGCGTCCAGCTTGTTGCCACCGGGCACGCTGTACATGATGAAGCGGAAGCGCACGTTGCCGCCGCGGCCCTGCGGCGAGCTGCGCTCGATGTCGCGCACTTGGTACACGCTGCCGTTGTGCTCGACCACGTTTCCTTTCTTGACGTCGTAGGCTTTCATTTGGAGTGACTCATGATGGGTGATGCAGAAGAAATGAAGTTTGTCATTCCGAGCGCAGCGAGGAATCCATGGCTTGCGACAGGACCGGTTCCTCGCTGCGCCCGGATTGACAAGGCGGAGGACGTCGCGGCTTTGGGAGATCCCTCACGTGCGTTCGGGATGACCACCTGCGGTGGTCACTTCGGTGCGAGGCGCACCGCGCCATCCAGCCGGATGGTCTCGCCGTTGAGGTAGCGGTTGCCGAGGAGGTAGGCCACGAGGTCGGCGAATTCCTCCGGCCGGCCGAGGCGCGACGGGAACGGGATCGAGGCTGAGAGCGACTTCTGCACGTCGTCGGGCATGCCGTCGACCATCGGCGTCCAGAAGATGCCCGGCGCAATCGTGTTCACG
>JAIUOJ010000102.1 GCA_020161335.1 Pseudomonadota bacterium | reverse complement strand
CTGGTCGAGCTGGCCCGGGGGGGCGTGGACACGCGGGTGCTGACCAATTCCTTTGCTTCCTCCGACGTGGCCGTGGTGCACGCCGGCTACGTGAAGTACCGGCACGAGTTGCTGCGCGGCGGGGTGACCTGCGTCAACGAGAACTACTTCTTCCCCGACGTGCAGGCCGCGACCTACCGCCGGCACGGCTTCCGTGCGCGCATCGGCCTGCCGGTGATCGATTTCCCCACCGCCTGGGCGAAGTCCGACGACGAATACTTCGACAAGGCCGGCGAGGTGCATGACCAGTGGCGCGACGACGCGCTGGTGGCCACCGCGTTCGCGCCGCACGCGCCTTATACGGTCAACGACGCCAACTTCGAGCGCGTGCGCATGCTCGCCGACCAGCTCGACGTGCCGGTGCACCTGCACCTGCACGAGACCGCGCAGGAAGTGCAGCAGTCGATCGAGGAACACGGACAGCGGCCGATCGCGCGCCTCGACCGCCTCGGCCTGTTCAACGACCGCCTGATCGCGGTGCACATGACCCAGTTGACCGACGCCGAGATCCACCTGTGCGCGGAGCGCGGCGTGAGCGTGGTGCATTGCCCGGAATCCAACCTCAAGCTGGCCTCCGGCTTCTGCCCGGCCTGCGCGCTCGAACGTGCGGGCGTCACGCTGGCGATCGGCACCGATGGCGTGGCCAGCAACAACGACCTCGACATGTTCGGCGAAACGCGCACCGCCGCGATCCTGGCCAAGGCGGTGGCGCAGGACGCCGCCGCGCTCGACGCCGCCACCGCGCTGCGCGCGGCCACGCTGGGCGGCGCGAAGGCGATCGGCTTCGATCATCTGGTCGGCTCGATCGAGGTCGGCAAGCAGGCCGACCTGGCCTGCGTGGACCTGTCGGCGCTGGAAACCCAGCCGTTGCACCACGTGGTGTCGCAGCTGGTCTACGCGACCGGCCGCCAGCAGGTCAGCGACGTGTGGATCGCCGGCCAGCGGAAACTGCGCGCGCACGTGCCGGTCGGCATGGACCTGGACGGCATCATCGCCAATGCGCGGCAGTGGCGCAGCCGCATCTCGACGATCAAGGTGGGTGCATGAACGGCGCGGCGCAGGGCAACTATCGCCAGGAAGAACTCGACCGATTCGCCTCGCTGGCCAATCGCTGGTGGGACCCCGACGGCCCGCAGAAGCCGCTGCATGCGCTGAACCCGGCGCGCCTGGGTTATGTCGCGGCACGCGTGCCGCTGTCCGGCGCCCGCGTGCTCGACGTTGGCTGCGGCGGCGGCCTGCTCAGCGAGGCGCTGGCGAAGGCCGGGGCCGAGGTCACCGCCATCGACCTCGCGCCGGAACTGGTGAAGGTCGCGCGCCTGCACGGCCTGGAGTCGGGCGTGAAGGTCGACTATCGCGTGCAGTCGGTGGAGGCGCTTGCCGACGAGCACCCCGGCGCGTTCGATGCGGTCACCTGCATGGAAATGCTCGAACACGTGCCGGACCCGGCCGCGATCCTGCGCGCCTGCGCCACCTTGCTCAAGCCGGGCGGAAGGCTGTTCGTGTCCACCCTGAACCGCACGCCCGCGGCATTCGCGCTGGCGATCGTCGGCGCCGAGTACATCGCCCGCCTGCTGCCCACCGGCACCCATACCTACAGCGAGTTCATCAAGCCGTCGGAACTCGCGGCCTGGCTGCGCGACGTCGGGCTGGACATCGAGGACGTCAGCGGGCTGATGTACGAGCCGTGGAAGAACGCCGCGCGCATCGTGTCGCGCACGGACGTGAACTACCTCGCCTGCGCACGCAAGCCCGGATGAGCCGCACGCGATTCCCGCGCGGCGTGCTGTTCGACCTCGACGGCACCCTGCTCGACAGCGCGCCGGACATGCTGGCCACGATCAACCGCATGCGCGCGGCGCGGGGCAGGGCGCCGATGGCGCTGGCGGACATCCGTCCGCATGTCTCGCGCGGCGCGCGGGCGATGTCGTCGGCGGCGTTCCCCGACGTGCCGCCCGAACGCGTGCCGGAGCTGGTGCCGGAGTTCCTCGCGGCCTATGCCGGGGAACTCGGCCGGCACAGCCGTCCCTTCGACGGCGTCGAGGCGATGCTGGCGGCGCTCGAGGCCGACGGCGTGCGCTGGGGCATCGTCACCAACAAGCCCGAGGCGCTGGCGCGGATCGCGCTGCCACTGCTGGGCTGGGAGGCGCGCAGCGCGGTACTGGTCGGTGGCGACACGCTGGCCGAGCGCAAGCCGCACCCGCTGCCGCTGCTGCACGCGGCGCAGGCGATCGGCCTCGCAGCGACGGACTGCGTGTACGTCGGCGACGACCGTCGCGACATCGATGCCGCGCGCGCCGCGGGGATGCCGTCGGTGGTCGCGCTGTGGGGCTATCGCCTGGACGACGACGACCCGATCGCCTGGCAGGGTGACGTGATGGCTGCGCAGCCTGCGGATCTGCTCGATCCCGCGCGTTGGCCGCGCGTGCCCGCCGCCGCGCCGCGCGCATGAGCGAATCGGCGTCCCTCGACAGCTTCGTCGACAAGTGGCGCCAACGCTGGCCGGAATGGGGGCTGGCGTCGGTGTTCGTGCCGGCGGCGCAACGCACGCGATTGGCGGCGTGGTTCGCGCTGCTGCAGGAGCTGCGCGAGGCCGCGTGGGCCGGCAGCGATCCAACCCCCGGGTTGGCCAAGCTGGCGTGGTGGCAGGAGGAACTGCGCGGCTGGGGCAGGGGCGCGCGCCGGCATCCACTCGGCGAGGCGCTGCAGAAACTCGATGCCGACTGGGACCGCTTCGGGCGTGCGCTGGCCGCCCTGCCGGCGACGCGCGTGCCGGACGTTGCGCGCGAGGACCAGGCCGCCTTGCGCACGTTCGCCAGCGGCGTGCTTGCCTGCGAATCGGACCTGTTCGGTGGCGGCGAACCGGCGCCCGCGGATCTCGATCGCGTGGTCGATGCGCTGCGCGCCGAACGTGCGCTGGTGCAGGGTGATCCCGCCGCCGGGGCGCGCCTGCTGTCGTCGCTGGAGGCGGCCCGTGGCGGATCGCTCACCCGGCCGCGCCGGCTGCAGACGGCCATCGTGCGTGAACGCGTGCGTGGCGCGGCGCAGGACGCCGCCGGCCCGCCGCGCCCGGCTTCGGCCTGGCGCCTGCTGTGGTCGGCGTGGCGCGCGGCCCGCGGCTGACGGGAACGCATCGTTGCACCGGCGTTTCGCGTCGCCCCGGTAAACTGCCCACTTTCCTGTCCCGCGATCCTGGTCCTGCCGTGAATCCTTCCGCCAAGTCCGAGCTGCCCGACGTCGCCGGCGACATTGCCCGCGCCGCGCGCCCGCTCGACTGGGTGGGCATGGACCGGATCGCGCTGCCGGTGCGCCTGCCCGGCGCGAACGGGGGCGTGCTGCAGGTGCCGGCCTCGGTCGACATCGCGGTCGACCTGCGAGATCCGGATGCGCGCGGCATCCACATGTCGCGCCTGTACCTGCGCCTGCAGGACGCGTTGCCGGCCGAAGCCCCCGGGCATGCCGCGCTGCGCAGGCTGCTGCAGGACTGCATCGATTCGCAGCAGGGCCTGTCCACGCGCGCGCGCATCGCGATCCGCTACGGGCACATGCTGCTGCGGCCGGCACTCGCCAGCGACAACGCCGGCTGGAAGACCTATCCGGTGGAACTGTCTGCGATGCTGGCCGACGGGCACCTGCGGCTGGAGCTTGCGTTCTCGGTCGAGTACTCCAGTACCTGCCCGGCCTCGGCGGCGCTGTCGCGGCAGTTGAACGCCGAGCGCTTCGCCGGCGATTTCGCCGCCGCGCAACCGCTGTCGACCGCGGTGGTGCGCGACTGGCTCGGATCGGAGCGCGGCCTCGCCGCGACCCCGCACGCGCAGCGCAGCCGCGCCGACATCCGCGTGCGCCTGCGCCCCGCGTTCGACGAGCTGCCCCTGGCCGATCTGGTCGATGCCATCGAGTCCGCGCTCGGCACGCCGGTGCAGACCGCGGTCAAGCGCGAGGACGAGCAGGCGTTCGCCGCGCTCAATGCCGCCAACCTGATGTTCTGCGAAGACGCCGCGCGTCGCGTCGCTGCCGCGCTGCGTGCCGATGTGCGCGTCGAGGCCTTCGATGCGACCGTCTCGCACTTCGAGAGCCTGCATGCCCACGACGCCGTCGCGCGCGTGAGCGGGGATCGTCGTACCGAAACGTGATCGTGGCACGATCCGCCTGTGAGGCCGATCGGATACGATTGGGCCGATGCGGAAGGGGGATCTGCAATGCGCTCCGACGAGCTGGCGCGGCCTGTGGCTGTGCCTGCTGTTGCTGTGCCCTGCATTCGCACAGGCCACGGACCTCACGATCCGCCAACTGGCCGACGATCCGCCGGCGCGCGAAGTCCTCGCCGGCGCGCACGACCACCGCCTCGAATCGCCGCCCGCGCGCCAGGTGATCCAGCAGCGCGGCCTGTCGACCTACTGGTGGCGCATCGAGGCCCATGACCCGGTCGCGGCGGCGGGCGCGCCCAAGCTGCTGTTGCGTTCGCCGTTCCTGTATCGCGTCGAGGCCTGGGTGCCCGGTGCCAGCACACCCTCGCGACACGCGCTTTACGGTGCGGATGCCGACCCGCGCTATTCGCATCGTGCGCTGGTCATCGACCTGCCCCGAGGCCTGGCGCGCGGCGAGGCGGTCTGGCTGCGCGTGCAGGGCAAGTCGGCGACGGCGATGGTGCCGTCCATTTCCCGGCTCGACGAGGTGCACCGCGAAGACCTCGGGTTCGCGGCCTGGCGCGCATTCATCCTTTCGATCATGGGCGTGCTCGTGCTCCTGGCGCTCGCGTTCTGGATCGGCACCGGCGAGCGCAGCTATGGCTGGTTCGGCGGCATGCTGTGCTTCGCGGTGCTCTATGTCATCTCGATCGGCGGCGACCTGCGCATGCTGCCGTTCGCCGACGTGGTGTTCGGCAGCACGCCGCAGACCAACCGGATCGTGGGTGCATGCGGGATCATCTGCAGCAACCTGTTCCAGCGCAGCTACCTGGACCTGCCGCGACGGCTGCCGATGCTGGACGTCGCGCTCTGGATCGGCACCGGGCTCGCCGCCGTGTGCGGCGTGGCCAGCCTGTTCACGGCCGCCGGCACCACCGCGCAGATCGGCAACATCGCGCTGGTGCTCTCGGCGGCCCTGCTGCTTGCCGGCAGCCTGGTCCTGGCGTGGCGCGGCGACCGGCCGGGGCGCGTGGTGGCGCTGTCGTGGTTCCCGCTGATGGTGTTCGCCTCGCTCGGCGCTTCCGAAATGATGGGCGCCTGGGTGGGTCCGCCGTGGCTCAACCAGGGTTTGGCCGGAAGCTTCGCGCTCGCCGGCCTGCTGCTGACCATCGGCCTCGCGGACAAGCTGCTGCAGCTGCGCCGCGACCGCGACCACGCCAGCCGCCAGGCGCAGCTCGACACCGTCACCAAGCTGCTCAACCGGCACGGCATCGAGGAGCGCCTGTTCGTCGAGCTCGACGGCGTGCGTCGCCACGGCGCGCCGCTGTCGATCGCCTTCGTCGACCTCGACCATTTCAAGTCGATCAACGACGAGTTCGGGCACAGCATCGGCGACCAATGCCTGCGCATCGTCTCCTGGCGCCTGCGCAACCTGCTGCGCCGGCACGAGGCCGTCGGCCGTTACGGCGGCGACGAGTTCCTGGTGGTGCTTCCCGGCTGCCGCCAGGACGAGGCGCAGGCGCTGGCCGAGCGCATGCGCGTGTCGGTGAACTGCCGGCCGCTGACCATGACCGACGCCAGCATCCACGCCTCGCTGAGCATCGGCGTGGCCGAACTGGCGCCGGGGGAATCGCTGGACAGCCTGTTCGAACGCGCCGACACCGCGCTGTACGCGAGCAAGTCGGCGGGACGCGACCGCGTGTCGGTGGCGCCGGAACCGAAGGGTCTTTGGACCGTGCAAGCCGTGGAGGCAAGATGAGCGACATCGTACAGGCGCAAGCCTCCGACCTGCAGGCCGGCGACATCCTGCTGATGCTCGGGCAGGGGCCGCTCTCGGACCTGATCGCGTGGGCCAGCGACGGCCTGTACAGCCATGCCGCGATCGTCGCCGACGGCGGCGAACTGATCGAGGCGTCCGCGGTGGGCGTGCGTCGCTATCCGCTCGCCACGCGCCTGGTGGACCAGGTGAACTACCACTTCATCGATGCGTTCCGCGTCCATGGGCCGGCAGGCCAGCCGCTGCCCGGCACCGACATGGGCCAGGTGCTGGCGAAGGCGGTGGCGATGCTCGGGATCCCGTATCCGGTCGACCAGCTCGCCCTGCTCGGGATCGTGATGGCGGTGCGCGGCAAGTGGCCGGTGCACCCGCTGGCGCGGCTGCTGGTGCGCGAGGCCCTGGACCATGCCGTGCCGGACGATCCGCATCGCCTGGTGTGCAGCGAGATGGTCTATCGCGCCTACGCCGAGAATGCAGCGACGCCGAGCGGACGCCTGGCGCCGGAGATCGTCGTCGGCCAGCGCGGCACCGCGCCATTCCCCGACGTCGACTGGAAGGCGCTGTTCGAGGAACTCTGGCCGCTGCTGCGGCCGCCGCGGCGGCAGGCGCTGCAGGCGAACCTGGCCAAGGTCAATGCGCTGAAGAGCCAGGACGCCACCGGCTTGCTGGCCGCGGCCGACGGCGAAGCGATCAGCGATGCCGACCTGGAGCAGGCGCGGCAGGCGGTGCTCGCGCGCCTCGCCGACGCACCCGTCCTGGCAGGTGCGGATGCGCTGATGGCGGCCGCCGGACCGGTCGATCGCAGGCCAAACCCGAAGCTGGTGTCGCCGCAGGACCTCGCGGATTCGCCCAGCGTGGTGGCGCTCGGGCGCTTGATGCAGCGGGCGGGCGAGGGCGCGCCCGCCGCTCCTGCGGGGTGACGTACCGAAGCGCGCGTCGCCATGTGCGACGCCGGTGAGCGACGGTGTTGTCTGCCTGTCGCGTTCAAGCACCCGTTGGGTATCGATGCGAACGTCGAACCGCGCCAGACCGATCTCCAGGCAGCCTTGACGAAGAACGCGCCGCCACGCGCGATGCCGGTGAACAGCGATGCTTACGGACCGCGTTCGAGCACCCGTTGGGGATCGATGCGAACGTCGAACCGCGCCAGACCGATCTCCAGGCAGCCTTGACGAAGAACGCGCCGCCACGCGCGATGACAAGGAGTTCCCGCGGCGCTACTTGCCGCGTTCGAGCACCAGTTGGGGATCGATGCGAACGTCGAACCAGTTCATCCCCCAGTGCAGATGCGGCCCCGTCGACCGCCCGGTCGATCCGACCGCAGCCACCACCTGGCCCTGTTCCACCCGGTCGCCCACCTTCACGTCGATCCGCGACAGGTGCAGGAAATTGCTGCTGACGCCGTGGCCGTGGTCGATCAGCAGGGTGCCGCCGGTGAGATAGAGGTCGCCATCGGCGAAGGTGACGATGCCTGCGGCTGGTGCTTTCACCGGCGTTCCCGACGGCGCGGCGATGTCCATGCCAGAGTGCGGTGATCCCGACTTTCCGTTGTACACGCGGGCGCGCCCGAATCGTCCGCTGATACGGCCCTCGACGGGTTGGATGAAGCGATCCGCGAAATCGGCGCGTGCGTCGTCCCGAGTGCGGGCCTCGGTCACGCGTGCCTGTTCGCGGCGGATGCGGTCTGCGATGTCGGGCGGCGGGTCCACGGTTGCCTGCGGCACACCGTTGATGCGCTGCTCTGGCCAGTCGCGTGGCGTCACGGTCACGCGTGGGCTTTCGCGGCTGCCGTCCGGTCGGGTGACGGTGATCGTGGCAGGCCCGGTTTCATTGCGCCCCACGCCAAACACCACGCTGCCGTAGGGGGTGGTGCGCAGGACGCGCCCCGCATACTCGACCGTGCTGCCCGGCGGGACTTTGCCGATCACCATGGCGCCCTGCTGCACGCTCTCGGGGAACACGATGCGGTCGTCGTCATGCGATCGTGCCGATCCGGCGGCAATGATGCAGCTGAGTAGGGTGGTGACGATGATTCCGTTAGCGACGCGCATCATCGATCGAACTCCAGCCGCCTGCCGCGTGCGTCGCCCACCAGTGCCTTGCCATCCCACGCCAGCGCGCCGTTGACCCAGGTCGACGCGATCCGCGAACGGAACGTGGTGCCCTCGAACGGCGACCAGCCGCACTTCGAGAGCACGTCCTCGCGCCTGACGGTGAAGGGCGTGTCGTCCACCAGCACCAGGTCGGCGAAGTAGCCCTCGCGCAGGAAGCCGCGTTCCTTCACGTCGAACAGCTGCGCCGGCGCATGCGCGAACTTCTGCACCAGGTGCGCGGTGCCGAAGCTGCCTTCATGCACGCATTCCAGCGCGGCGGTCAGCGCGTATTGCACCAAGGGAAGTCCGCTGGGCGCACGCACGTAGGGGTTGTGCTTCTCTTCCCAGGTATGCGGCGCATGGTCGGTGGCCAGCACGTCGAGCACGTCGTCCGCCAGCGCGCGGGTGATGGCCGCGCGATCCGCCGCATCCTTGATCGCCGGGTTGCACTTGATCTGGTGGCCCAGCCGCGCGTAGTCGGCTCGGTCGAAGCGCAGGAAGTGGATGCAGGTCTCGGCGGTGATGCGCTTGCGGCTGCCGTCGGGGCGGACCAGCGGGCCGCGCTCGAACAGCGCCAGCTCGTCGGCGGTGGAGATGTGCAGCACGTGCAGGCGGGTGTCGTGCTTGCGCGCCAGCGACAGCGCCAGCAACGTCGATTTCATGCAGGCTTCGCGCGAGCGGATGTCGGGATGGCATTCGGCCGGGATGTCGTCGCCGTACTTCGCGCGGTACTGCGCGAGGATCGCGTCGATCATCGGCGTGTCCTCGCAGTGGGTGATGATCGGCACCGGGGTGTCGCGGAAGATGCCGTCCAGCGTCTCGGGGTTGTCGACCAGCATGTTGCCGGTCGAGGCGCCCATGAACACCTTCAGGCCCGGCGTGGCCTTCGGGTCGATGCCCTGGACGTCGGCGAGGTTGTCGTTGCTGGCGCCGAAATAGAAGCCGTAGTTCGCCCGCGCACGGCCCGCGGCGCGCGCGTACTTGTCTTCAAGCGCGGCGTTGTTGAGCGTCGGCGGGCTGGTGTTGGGCATGTCCATGAAGCTGGTCAGCCCGCCCGCGACCGCAGCCGCAGACTCGCTGGCGATATCGGCCTTGTACTCCATGCCCGGTTCGCGGAAGTGCACCTGGTCGTCGATCATGCCCGGCAGCAGGCGGCGGCCGGCGGCGTCGACCACGGTTTCGCCGTTGCGCGCGGACAGGCCGCTGCCGATCGCGGAGATGCGGTCGCCGGCGACCCGCAGGTCGCCTTCGAATTCCCGGCCTTCGTTGACGAGGCGGGCGTTGACGATCAGGAAGTCGGCCATTCAGCGGTTTCCGTGCGAATGCGGGGGGACGGGGTCGTGGCCGCCGGGGTGCAGCGGATGGCAGCGTCCCACGCGGCGCACGGCCAGCCAACTGCCGCGAATCGCGCCGAAACGCGCGATCGCCTCCATCGCGTACTCGGAACAGGTGGGCACGAACCGGCACCTGGGGCCCAGCAGGGGGCTGATGAAGCGCTTGTAGCCGCGCAACAGGGCGATGAGCAGTCGATCGATCACGACAATCCGGGGGGCGGCGCGGTTGCCGCTGCCGTCCAAGCAGGGTATAACACCCCGCTTTTCCCGTCCAAGGGAACCCAAAGGAATCGCAGAGAGTGGTCGTCAAGAAGTCCGCGAAGAAGTCCGCCAAGCCCGCGAAAGCGGCCAAGCCCGCCGTGAAGAAGGCTGCGAAGCCCGCGGCGAAGAAGGCGCCCGTGAAGAAGCCTGGCGCCGCCAAATCCGCGCCGGCCAAGAAGGCGCCCGTGAAGGCTCCTGCAAAGAAGGCGGCCAAGCCCGCGCCGAAGCCTGCCAAGGCGGCGCCGGCGAAGAAGCCGGTGGCGAAGGCGGCCGCGCCTGCCAAGAAGGCCGCCAAGCCCGTGGCCAAGAAGGCGACCGCACCGGCCGTCAAGACGGCTCCGGTGAAGGCCGCGCCCGCCAAGGCGGCGCCGGTCGCGAAGAAGAAGATCGAGCCCGCGCCCAAGGCGGTTGCGCCGGCGGCGAAGGCCGCGCCTGCGAAGGCCGCGCCGGCAAAGGCCTCGCCGGTGAAGGCGCCTGCCGCCGCGACCCCGGCGAAGGCAGCGGCGCCCGCCGTGAAGCCGACGCCCGTGCCGCGTCCGCAGGGCAAGGTGGCGGTGGCCGTGGTGGCCGCCAAGCCGGCTTCGCCCGCGCCGAAGACCAGGATCAAGGTGGTGCCGTACAAGAACGACCCGGAAACCGGGCGTCCGATCCTCCCTGCCGGCTACAAGCCCGCCGCGGACGAGGAGTACATGGGCCCGCTGCAGCTGGAGTACTTCCGCCAGCGACTGCTCGGCTGGCGTGCCGAGCTGGTCGAGGAATCCAAGCAGACCATCGAGAACCTCAAGGACGAAGTCCGCGACGTCGGCGACGAAGCCGAGCGTGCGACCCGCGAAACCGAGAACTCGCTGGAACTGCGCACCCGCGACCGCTACCGCAAGCTGATCGGCAAGATCGACAGCACGCTCAAGCGCGTCGATTCGGGCGAGTACGGCTACAGCGTCGATTCGGGCGAGGAGATCGGCCTGGACCGGCTCGAGGCGCGCCTCACCGCCGAACGCACGATCGACGAGCAGGAGCGCTGGGAGCACCTGCAGAAGCAGATCGGCGACTGAGTCGTCGATCCGGCTTCGCAGCGGACAGCCCGGCTCAGGCCGGGCTTTTCGTGTCCGCGGACGCCTGCAGCTGGCTGAAATGCAGCTGGCGCAACCTTGGCGCCCGCCAGGCCGTCACCGCGGCCACGCCCATGGTGACGCAGCCACCAAGCACGACCGCCGGCACCAGGCCGAGCAGGCGCGCCATCGAACCGGCATAGAACGCGCCGATCTCGTTGGACGAGCCCACGAACAGGCCGTTGATCGACGACACGCGCCCGCGCATCTCGTCCGGCGTCGCCAACTGCATGATCGTCGAGCGCACGACCACCGAGACGCCGTCGCAGATGCCCGACAGGAGCAGGAACAGCGCCGACAGCCAGAAGATCTTCGACAGCCCGAAGCCGACCATGCACAGCCCGAAACCCACCACCGCGTAGAGCATGGTGCGGCCGGCATTGCGGTCCAGCGGGTTGCGCGCGAACCAGATGCCGATCGCCACCGCCCCCAGGGCCGGGGCGGAGCGCAGCACGCCGAGCGCCTCGGGCCCGAGCAGCAGGATGTCCTTGATGAAGGCCGGGGCCAGCGAGATCGCGCCGCCGAACATCACCGCGAACATGTCCAGCGCCAGCGCGCCGAGCAGGATCTGGTGGCCGAACACGAAACGCGCGC
>JAIUOJ010000101.1 GCA_020161335.1 Pseudomonadota bacterium | reverse complement strand
CTGGCGCGCGCTCCGCGATCCCGCCGGCCACGGCCCCCCCGGCGCAAATTGACGCTCGCGCAGGCGCCGTGATTCACTCGCCCGACCGCACGGGAGGGTGCATGGCCACGAAGACACCGCGTCAGCGCGCGCGCAAGGAAGCCATGTCGCGCGTCGACACGGCCTGGCTGCGCATGGAGCGCCCGACCAATCCGATGATGATCACCGGCGTGCTGATGCTGTCCGAGCCGATGGCGCTGGACAGGCTCAAGCGCATCATCGACAAGCGTTTCCTGGCGTATTCGCGCTTCCGGCAGAAGGCCGTCGACGCGGGGACCGGCGCGTCGTGGCAGGACGACGAGCACTTCGACCTCGACTGGCACGTGCGCCTGGCCGCGCTGCCCGGTCGCGGCAGCGCGCGCGGCGTGCGCGGCGAAGCGATGGAGAAGCGCGCGCTGGAACGCTTCGTCAGCCAGATGGCGTCCACGCCGCTCGACAAGACCAAGCCGCTGTGGCAGTTCCACCTGGTCGAAAGCTACCGCGGCGGCTCGGCGCTGATCGCACGCATCCACCACTGCTACGCCGACGGCATCGCGCTGGTGCAGGTGCTGCTGTCGCTGACCGATACCGCCCGCGATCCCGGCAAGGACCGCGACCTGGCCCGTGCGTGGCTCAAGCAGGACGGGGCCGACGTCGCCCGCCGCATCGGCGCGGTCGAACGCTACACCCGGCTGGGCGGCAGGATGCTCGGCAAGGGCATGGAGATGGTGCAGGACCCGACCCTGGCCGCGGTGCTGGCGCGCGAGGGCGGCGAGATCGCCAAGGAACTGGTGCAGGCGCTGGCGCTGCCGGACGACCCGCCCTCGATCCTGCGCGGCCAACTGGGGGTGAGCAAGCGCGTGGCCTGGGCCGAGCCGCTGGACCTGGACGAGGTGAAGGCCGTCGGTCGCGCCTGCGACTGCACCGTCAACGACGTGCTGATGGCCGCTGCCGCCGGGGCATTGCGCAGCTACATGCTCGACCGCGGCGAGGCCGTCGACGGCCTCACCCTGCGCGCCACGGTGCCGGTGAACCTGCGTCCGCTGGAACACGCGCGCAAGCTCGGCAACCACTTCGGCCTGGTGTTCCTTGACCTGCCGGTGGGCGAGGGCAACCCGATCCGGCGGCTCGAGTACGTCGCCGAGTGCATGAAGCAGTTGAAGAATTCAAGACAAGCCATTGTTGCCTATGGACTTCTCGCGGCGTTGGGCATGGCGCCGCAACCGGTGCAGGAGCTGGCGCTGGAGCTGTTCAGCCGCAAGGCCACGGCCGTGGCCACCAACGTTCCCGGGCCGCAGCAGCCGCTGTACCTGGCCGGGTGCCGGGTGGACGAACTGATGTTCTGGGTGCCGCAGACCGGCTCGATCGGGCTCGGCCTGTCGATCCTGAGCTACAACAACCGGGTGCATTTCGGGCTGATCGGCGACGGCCGCCTGGTGCCCGATCCCGACGCCGTGATCCGGCGGTTCCGGCCCGAGTTCGAGAAGCTGCTGTACCTGGCGATGATGGGCAACTGGGCGCGGCCGCTGGACTCGGTGGACGCCGACGCACTGCTCGACGAGACCGCCGCAGGCTGAACGGGATGCAACCGCGGCCGGCCGGCGTTTGGCCGCGCGTCACGCGGTGCGGACGCGGACATGGTTAAGTTCCGCCTGCCGCATTCATCTACCGACGGATCGATCCGTCGCCAAAGGAGTCAGCCCACATGCGCAACAAGACCGGAATCACCGCAATGGTCGCCGCCTGCATCGCCCTGCTGGTGAGCAGCTGCGCCAGCTACACCGGCCAGACCAACGACCCCAACGATCCCAACCGCACCCGCAACGCCGCCCTGATCGGCGCCGGCATCGGCGCGGTGGCCGGCCTGCTCAGCGGCTCCAGCGCCACCGAGCGCCGCCAGCACGCGATGATCGGCGCGGGCATCGGCGGCCTCGCCGGTGGCGCCGTCGGCGCCTACCAGGACCGCCAGGAAGCCGAACTGCGCCGCCAGACCGCCGGTACCGGCATCGACGTCGTCCGCGACGGCGACGTGATCAAGCTCAACCTGCCCGACGGCGTGACCTTCGACTTCAACCGCACCGAGCTCAAGCCGCAGTTCTTCCCGGCGCTGAACAACGTCGCGTCCACGCTGCGCGAGTACGACCAGACCATCGTCGAGGTCAGCGGCCACACCGACAACGTCGGCACCGAGGCCGTGAACCAGCGCATCTCCGAGCAGCGCGCGCAGAACGTGGCCAGCTACCTGATGGGCCAGGGCCTGCAGCGCGAGCGTTTCGAAGTGGCCGGTTTCAACTACCGCTACCCGGTGGCCGACAACGCCACCGAGCAGGGCCGGGCGCTGAACCGCCGCGTCGAGATCCGCCTGATCCCGCTGAAGTCGTGATCCAGCGGGTCGCCGGGACCTTGGTCCCGGGCACGAAAAAGGCCGCGCAAGCGGCCTTTTTCGTTCCTGCAAAGTGGTGGAGGTGGCGGGAATTGAACCCGCGTCCGAAGGCACTCCATCCCCGGCACTACATGCTTAGCTCACCGTTGGATCTCGTCCGCCGACAGCACGGTGCGCGAAGCGCATCGGAGGACCAGCCTGCTTGATTGAAGCCGCGGTTGGCAGGCAACCGCCGCGGCCGAACCCGTGATCATGACCCTACATCCACGAGCACGGGCACAAGTGGGTTCGGGGCTAGGCCTTAAGCGGCCAGAGCGTAGTTGTCGTCGTTGGCAACTATGAGTTTGCCGCTGGATTTACGAGGAAAGCTGCCCCCTCGGCATGCACCAGGTGATTTCGCGACCCCCGTCGAAGCCAGTGCACCCCCGGTAAAGCTAGGAATTACGCGGGTTCCAGCAGGTCGGTTGACCAAATCCTGACTGTTGAAACTATACACATATTCCCCTGAATCAACGAGAGCAATACGTAACCTATTGTTTCTTTTATCGACGGTGCTCTTTGGGGCCAACATTCAACCGCGTACCGAGGGATGAAACCCCCGCTAGGCGTAACCGGGGGTTGGGCTACAGCACGTTGGGTTAGACGGGCGCTCGAGTGGCCTCAAGGCGTTGTGGGGAGTGATCGGCGGGTTGCCGCACACGACCGTCGGTTTGGCGAATTCTGTGATGGTCGCCCGTGTCCGGTACTCAGCCTCACGTGTCGTTATGGTTGACATGGTTAATATTAATGTTAACTTTTTGAGCCAAGTGGGCGCTTATCACCATGTCTATGGCCCTTCCATTCAGGAGCTTCTTCGTTGCCCCTCAGGTCGGAGCACAGCGGACTCAAGGCGAGTGTCGGGCTCTACGAGTTCGAGGATGGTTCTTGTCCTGCCGCCGAGTTCCTGGGTGCGCTGTCCTCAAAGGACAGGCAGCGGGTGGATAGCCTCTTCGCTCTGATTGGTGAGCGTGGGTCTATCAGCAATAAGGAGCACTTCAAGAAGCTAGAGGGCACTGAAGGCATCTTCGAATTCAAGCGGTTTCAGGTCCGGCTCCTTTGCTTCTTTGCGAAGGGGTCTCCCGCCAGACTCGTGATCACCCATGGGGTGATCAAGAAGTCTGACAAACATGCCAAGGCGGACATCGAGCGGGCCTTGGCTATCAGGAAGAGGTTTCTCGGAGAATGAGTATGAAGGGGACGAATAAGGCTTGGATTGAGCGTCAGGAACAGTCCGACGAAAGCAGGCGCTTTCACGAAGCGGATCGCCTCGCCGTTTGGACCATGGATTCCATCGCCGACTTGATGGAGAAGAAGGGACTGTCCAAGGCGGACCTTGCTCGCAAGCTTGGTTGCAGTCGCGCGCATGTTACGCAGCTCTTCTCCGGGGCCCGTAACCCGACGTTGTCCACGGTGGCTGATCTCGCGTGGGCGCTTGGTTTTCGCGCGTCTGTTGGCTTTGAGCCGCTTCGCGCTGGCGAGTTCATTTCCGTGCCTGTTTGTGATGCCCAGATTCTTGCTTTTCGAACCAAACGGCCGGCTTTGAACAGAACGAACGAGGATTTCACTTCTGAGGCTGCTGGTTCGCAGTTTCTTGCGACCGCTGCTGGCTGCTGAGCCAATGACTACTAACATTCAACTTGCCGGAAAGGTTGCGCGTTTCGTGCAATTGAGCTCCGTCGTGCTGCGATCTGCGAATGTCACTACGGATTTCGATCCTGAGTCTGTGCCCGAGCCACTCACCGTCGACCTTAAGTACAGAGCCAACTTGGATTCGATGCCGCAAGTCGGCGAAGGGGAAACGAAGCGTCTTGGCGTTTTGGTTGATTTTCAGTTTGGCCTTCACTGCGGAGAAGATGACGGGATTGTCGATGTTCTCAGCCTCACTGCATCCTATTTGCTGATCTATATCCTTTTTAAAGACGAGGATGTGGAACTGGATAAGCGTTGCTTCAGGCATTTTGCCGAGGTTAACGGCCCGTATAACGCATGGCCTTACCTGCGCGAGCTTGTCCAGTCGGTGACTGGCCGAGTTGGCTTGGGAGGCTTGACCATGCCGGTTTTTCATCCGAAGGCGGTCGATGTGACTGAAGATGAGGAAAAAGGCTGCGCGCAAAACACTCTGGACGGACCATCGTTGGGTAGCGCTATGGCGCCGCAAAAAGTAAGCGACAACTGACACCGATTGCTTGGGCGGCAAATCTGCAGTGGCCCTCTTGGTCAGCTTTTCGAGGTTGACCAGAAGTTGACCAACACGTGCACCACGGGGGGCCAATCAGGAGGCCCTTCGATTCATGTCGGAAAACGGGAATACTGCAAGGTGTTGAAAACATTGAAGCGGACTAGACACGCTTCGGTGCGGCGGGGGTGGTACGGGGGCAGTGCACCCCCGGGAGCGTCGATCACGCTGACCGGACGAGTATAGGGGCGGCAAGCCCCGTTGCAAGGCGGCGACCACCCGCGATCCGCCAGGATTCAGGCGTGGCGCCCGCACGCCACCCGGTATCCTGTGGCGATGACCCGCCCGTCTCCCGAGCCGCTGCGCGCGATCGACCGGATCCGGCCCTCGTCGCGACGGGCCTACCTGCTGGCCGTGATCGTCCTCGTCGGCGCGCTGCTGATGGTCTGGACCTACGCGCGCACCGTCGCCGAACGCGAGCAACGCGTTGCCGAAGCCGAGTTCGTGGCCGAGAGCAGCGAGATCGCGATGCTGCTGCAGCAGCGCCTGCTGCAGTACGACCTGGCGCTGCACGGGGGCGTGTCGTTGTACTGGTCGGTGGCGCGACCCACGGCCAGGCAATGGCGCGACTACGTCGGCGGCCTCGACATCGGGCGGCGCTTCAGCGGGCTGATGGGGCTGGGCTACGCGCCGCACCTGCGTCGCAGCGACCTGGAGGCGCTGCAACTGCAGATGCGCGACGAGGGCCGCGGCCTGTTCCAGATCCGGCCACATGGCGTGCGCGAGGTCTACGGGCCGATCCTGTTGCTCGAGCCGCAGACGCTGGCCAACCAGGCGGTGGTCGGTTACGACATGTTTTCCGAGGATCAGCGCCGGCGGGCGATGGTCGATGCGCGCGACAGCGGCGAGATCCGGCTGACGGCGCCGGTCCGCCTGCAGCAGCCGGGCGCGACCGGCACCGTCGGCCTGCTGATGTACGCGCCGGTGTACGCCAACGGCATCCAGCCGGGCAACCCGACGGCGCGGCGCACGGCGATCTCCGGCTGGGTCTATGCGCCGTTCACCGTCGATGCCTTCGTGCGCAACGCATTGCAGCCGTTCCGGCCACGCCACGCGCTGCGCATCACCGACATCGGGCCCGGCGCGGGCACCGCGGGCGCGCTGCTCTACCGGGACGCGGCGTTCCGCGACGACGCGCAGGCCCTGCGCTACAGCAACACCTACGACCTGTACGGCCGGCAGTGGCGCATCGATTTCCAGTCCACGGCGTCGGCGGGGCTGCTCCCGGGATCGTCCGACCTGCGCGCTACCGTGGTCTCCGGCGTGGTCACCTCGCTGCTGCTGTTCGCGGTGCTGTTGGCGCTGGCGCACACGCAGTCGCGGGCGGAACGGTTGGCCTCGGCCATGAGCGAGTCGTATCGGCGCAGCGAGCAGCGCTTCCGCAGCGCCATGCAGTATTCCGCCAGCGGCATCGCCTTGCTGGACCGCGACGACCGCATCGTCGAGGCCAATCCCGCCCTGGCCGAGATCCTGGGCGCGACGCCCGGCGCCCTGGCCGGGACGCCGTTCTCGGCCCGCTTCGTCGGCAGCCCGGCCGAGGCCGCCGGCACGGACGCGGACGATGCGCGCCCGCGCCACGTCACCCGCAACCTGCGCCGCAGCGACGGCGACATCCGGCTGGTGCAACTGATCTACAGCCAGGTGCCGGGTGACCTCGGCAGCGACGTCAGTGCGCTGGTGCAGGTGGACGACGTGACCGATCGCGTCCGTGCCGAACGCCAGGTGCACGAGCTCAACCGTACCCTGGAGGCGCGCGTCGCGCGACGCACGCACGAGCTGACGATCGCCAACCACGAGCTGGAATCGTTCGCCTACAGCGTCTCGCACGACCTGCGCGCGCCGCTGCGCACGGTGGAGGGCTTCGGGCGCGTGCTGTCGGAGCGCTTCGGCGCCCAGATCGGCGACGATGGCCGCGGCTACCTCGCGCGGATCCGCAATGCCGCCACGCGCATGGACGAGCTGATCGACGCGCTGCTGAAGATGTCGCGGATCACGCGCGAACCGCTGCGCCACGCCGACCTCGACCTGAGCCGCATGGCCGGCGACGTGGCAGCCGAACTCGCGGCGGCCGATCCCGCGCGGCGGGTCGAGGTGGCGATCGATCCGGGCCTGGAGGCGAGCGGCGACGCCGCGCTGGTGCGCAACCTGCTGCAGAACCTGATCGGCAACGCCTGGAAGTTCACCGCGGGCCGGGATGGTGCGCGGATCGTGTTCGCACGCGACCCCGACGTGGACGATAGCGACGGCACGGTTGCCGGATTCATCGTGCGCGACAACGGCGCGGGGTTCGAGCCGGCCTACGCGTCGAAGCTGTTCCGGCCGTTCCAGCGGCTGCACAGCGGGGAAGAATACGAAGGCCACGGCATCGGCCTGGCGACGGTCAAGCGCATCGTGGAACGCCACGGCGGCTCGATCCGCGCCGAAGGCGCGGTGGGCGAGGGCGCGACCTTCCGGTTCACCCTGCCGGGCGTGCGGGTGCCAGGCGAAGGCAACGGCAACGGTTGAGCCGGCAGGAGCTGTTCGCAACCGGTCGAGCCGCGCCGCACGAAGACCGGCCTGCGCGGACGGCCAGAATGCGCCGCCGCGCGGGAAAGCAACGGCTTGTCGTCACCCGCGCTGCTCAGGCGTCCTTGTTGTGCGCCCGCATCGCCCGCTGCTTGTCGTGGGCTGCGTCGCACGAAGACCGGCCTGCGCGGACGGCCAGAACGCGCCGCCGCGCGGGAAAGCACCCGCTTGTCGTCACCCGCGCTGCTCAGGCGTCCTTGTTGTGCGCCCGCATCGCCCGCTGCTTGTCGCGGGCCGCGCCGCAGGAAGACCGGCCTGGGCGGACGGTCCGAACGCGCCGCCGCGCGGGAAAGCACCCGCTTGTCGTTACCCGCGCTGCTCAGGCGTCCTTGTTGTGCGCCCGCATCGCCCGCTGCTTGTCGCGGGCCCAATCCCGATCCTTGCTCGCCTGCCGCTTGTCATGCGCCTGCTTGCCCTTCGCCAGCGCGAGCTCGGCCTTCACCTTGTTGCCCTTCCAGTACAGCGCGGTGGGCACGAGGGTGTAGCCGTCGCGCTGCACGTGGCCGATCAACGTGTCGATCTCGCGCCGGTGCAGCAGCAGCTTGCGGCTGCGGCGATCGTTGGCGACCACATGGGTGGAGGCCTGGATCAGCGGGGTGATCTGCGAGCCGATCAGGAACAGCTCGCCGCCCAGCGGCACGGCATAGGCGTCGCCGATGTTGGCGCGGCCGGCGCGGATCGCCTTCAGCTCCCAGCCCTGCAGCGCCAATCCCGCCTCGAACCGCTGTTCGAAGTGGTAGTCGTGGCGCGCGCGCTTGTTCAGCGCGATGGTCCGGTCGCCGTTTGCCTTATCCTTGCCGCTGTTCTTGCCCATCCCGCCATTGTCCCCGAAGCCGGTCACGCACGCGAGCCATGCCCAGGATCGAACGCAGCGCGCTGGTCGAGCATTCCGTGAACCGGATGTTCGGCCTGGTCAACGACATCGCCGCCTATCCGCGCCGCTTCGACTGGTGCGAGGACGCGCAGGTGCTGGAAACGGCTCCGGAACGCGTGGTGGCGCGACTGGAACTGGGCATCGGCGGCTTCCGCACGTGGTTCACCACCGAGAATACGCTGTCGCCGCCGCACCACATCGACATGCAGCTGCGCGACGGGCCGTTCAAGCGGCTGCACGGGCGCTGGCAGTTCCATGCCCTCGACGAAGGCGCATGCAAGGTGTCGCTGCTGCTCGACTTCGAGCCGCAGAGCAGCCTGATGCTGCCGGTGCTGTCGCTGGGCCTGCGCGGGCTGGCCGACCGCATGGTCGACGATTTCGTGCGCGTGGCCGACGCGGAGGCCTGAGCCGGTGCGCGTGCAGGTGGTGCGCGCCTGGCGCGAGGGCTTCGCAGCCGAGGATCTGGTGATGCCGGACGGAGCCTGCGTTGCCGACGCGTTGCGGGCGACGGGCATCGACCAGGCGGGCGTGGCCGGCTATGCGATCCACGGCGAACGCGCCGACGCACAGGCCCTGTTGCGCGACGGCGACCGGCTGGAACTGCTGGGCCCGCTGCTGGCGGACCCGAAGGAGGCCCGGCGCCGGCGGGCGGTCGCGCAGGCGGGGCGCCCGCGCGGATAGGTCAGCGACGCTTTCCCTTTTCCTTCGGCAGGTTGCCGAAGCGGCGCATGCGGTCCGCGAGGTCCTTGTCCTGCTCGGCGAAGTACTCGCCTTCCCACTTCGTCAGCTTGTCGTTCTCGAACCACAGGGTCATGTTCTTGACCTCGGTCTGGCCGCGACGGTTGGTACGCTGCGAAGCGGTGTAGTCCCAGCGCTGGTGGTGGAACGGATCCGCGATCGACGGGGAGCCGAGCAGGGTCACCACCTGCTGCTTGTCCATGCCGACCTGAAGCTGGTCGATCGCGGTTTTCTCGATCAGGTTGCCCTGGTAGATCGGCTGCTTGTACAGCATGCCGCAGCCTGCGGTGGCCAGTGCGATCAGGGCGACGAAAACGAGGCGGGGCATGGGCATGGAGGATAGGCCTGGGATGACGGCTGGAGCGGGTGCGATGATACACTCGACCGGCCACCGCGACCGCGATTCAGGCAGCTGGCGCTAAACCGCCTGTGAACGGAGACCCCATGGAATCGATGGAATTGCGCAAGGCTGGCTTGAAGGTGACGCATCCGCGGATGCGCATCCTCGAGCTGCTGGAACTGAAGACCCCGCGCCAGCACATGACCGCCGAGGATATCTACCGGCAGTTGCTGGAGCAGGGCGACGAGATCGGCCTGGCCACGGTGTATCGCGTGCTCACCCAGTTCGAGGCCGCCGGCCTCGTGACCAAGCACAATTTCGAGGGCGGCCACGCCCTGTACGAACTCGATCGCGGCGACCACCACTACCACATGGTCGACGTCGGCAGCGGCCAGATCACCGAGTTCGAGAGTCCCGAGATCGTGGAGGTGCTGAACCGCATCGCCGGCGAACACGGCTACCTGCTCGACGAGCACTCGCTGGTGCTGTACGTGCGCAAGAAGCGCTGAGGGCCACGGCAGCGGGCCAGGGCCACGCTGCCGTCCGGGGCACTCAGTGCGCCCGTTCCCATTTGGCGGTCCGGCAGAACATCAGCTTGCAGCCGGTGACTTCGAGGGTGCGGCCGTCGGCCGCCAACTGCACGGTCTTGGCCCGGAAGCTGTCGCCGCTGGACGGCTTGAAGCCGCTGCCATCGCCCCAGACGCCGTCCTTCTTCTTCAGGTCCCACAGGACCCGCATGCCGACGATCGGCTTGTTCTTGTCCGCGCCGGAGCACTTGGCGCACTTGGCGTTCGGGTCGTTGAGGGTCTCGACGACGCGCGCGCTCAGGGTGCCACCGGTCGTGGACACCTCCACCACCGACATCGGGCGGCCGGTTTCATCGTCCAGCGTCCGCCAGCGTCCATCGACGGGATCTGCCGCCGAGGCGGCGCCGGCAACCGCCAGCGTCGAGACGAGTAATGCCCACAGGGTCTTGCGCATGGTCCCTCCCAGGGATCGTATGTTGGTCCAGGCGGGCGCCGGTGGCGCCCGGTTCGCGTTATAGCGCATCCGCAGGCGTACGGAAGCATCGTTCCCCGCGCCATTCAGCGCGGGGCGTGCCGGTTGTCCATCTGTGCCGAGGCGCGGGTCCAGTGAGGCTCGTGCTTGGGATCGGGAGGAAGTCGTCTGTATTTGAAGTTGCGGGTCCCAGATCGAGCCGGCGAGGTCGAATGACGTTGGACCGCCCGTCGCCTCCGGAGGCGTCCGGGTAAAATCAAAAGATGATGGATATCTCGACAGTATCCCGAGCGGTCCAGGGCGAACTCCGGCCGCATCCGCGCATCCGCAACATCCTGGCCGTCGGCTCGGGCAAGGGCGGGGTCGGGAAATCGACGACGTCGGTGAACCTGGCGCTGGCCCTGGCGGCCGGCGGGGCGCGGGTGGGGGTGCTGGACGCCGATGTCTACGGGCCCAGCATCCCGACGATGCTGGGGCTGTCGGGCAAGCCGGAGAGCCCGGACGGCAAGTCGATGCTGCCGCTGCGGGCGCACGGGGTCGAGGCGATGTCGATCGGGCTGCTGGTGGACCCGGACACGCCGATGATCTGGCGGGGACCGATGGCGACCTCGGCGCTGACCCAACTGCTCAACGACACTCTGTGGGGAGGCGAGGACGGTCTGGACTACCTGGTCGTCGACCTGCCGCCGGGCACCGGCGACATCCAGTTGACCCTGGCCCAGAAGATCCCGGTGGCCGGGGCGGTGGTGGTGACCACCCCGCAGGAGGTGGCCACGCTGGACGCGCGCAAGGCGCTCAACATGTTCCGCAAGGTCGATGTGGCGGTGCTCGGGCTGGTCGAGAACATGGCCCAGCACGTGTGCTCGAACTGCGGCCACGTCGAGCACCTGTTCGGCCAGGGCGGCGGCGAGCGGATGGCGGCGCAGTATGGCGTGCCGCTGCTGGGCTCGCTGCCTCTGGAGGCGGGGATCCGCGAGCAGGGCGACGTCGGCGTGCCGATCGTGGTCGCGGCGCCCGGCTCGGCCGCGGCGGAGGGCTATCGCCAGGTGGCCCGGCGCCTGCTGGAGGCACTGGAGCAGCGTCCGCGGGCGGCGCGCGGGATTTCCGCGTCGTTGCTGTGACGCGTCGCGGACCGGGGGTGCTGGCGATGCCTTCGCGCGGCGGC
>JAIUOJ010000100.1 GCA_020161335.1 Pseudomonadota bacterium | reverse complement strand
CAGCGCGCCTTCGGCGCTGCGCAGGGTGAAGTCAAGCTGATAGCGCATTGCGCGGCTCCTGGCTGGTCGACGTCGCGGTGGCCGTGGACGGACTGGCTGGCGCGCCCGTGTCGAGCGTGCCGGCGTCGTCGGGATCCATCATCTGGGCGTTGTTGTGGTTCGGCGGCACCAGCGGCCAGACGTTGGCGGCGGTGTCGATGGCCACGTGCAGCAGCGCCGGGCCATCCGCCGCCAGCAGCGCCTGCAGGGCGGCATCGACGTCATCCTTGCGGTCCACGTGCAGCGCCTGGATGCCGAACGCGCGCGCCACTTCGGCGAAGTCCGGGTTGTCGGACAGGTCGATCTCCGAATAGCGCTTCTCGAAGAACAGTTCCTGCCACTGGCGGACCATGCCCAGCGCGGAGTTGTCGAGCAGCACGATCTTCACCGGCACGCGGTAGCGGCGGATCGTGGCCAGCTCCTGGATGTTCATCATGAACGAGCCGTCGCCGCTCACGCACACCACCTGCGCGTCGGGATTCTCCAGTTGCGCGCCCATCGCCGCGGGCAGGCCGAAGCCCATCGCGCCGAGCGCGCCGCTGGTCAGGTGCTGGCGCGGATGCTGGAAGCGCCAGTGCTGGGCGACCCACATCTGGTGCTGGCCGACGTCGCAGGCGACCACGGCGTTCGGCGCCAGCTCGCTCAGGCGCTTGAGCAGGGCCGGCGCGTACACGGTGTCGCCCGGCGCGTCGTAGCGCGCGGCGTGGCGTTGCCTGCGCTCCTGGCAGGTGTCGCGCCAGGCCTTGCGCGCGGCGGCGTGGCGGCCTTCCATCTGCGCGGCGAGCGGCGCGGCCAGCCGCGACAGGCTGGCCGCGAGGTTGCCCGGCACCGAGACGTCGGCGGCGCGCAGCTTGCTGATCTCGCAGCCGTCGCCGTCCAGGTGCACCACGCGCGCGTTCGGCGCGAATTCCGCCAGCTTGCCGGTGGCGCGGTCGTCGAAGCGCGCGCCCACCACGAACAGCAGGTCGCATTCCTGCACCGCCATGTTCGCCGCGCGGCTGCCGTGCATGCCCAGCATGCCCAGGTTGCTCGGGTGCCCGCTTTCCAGCGCGCCCAGCCCCTTGAGGGTGAGCACCGTCGGCAGTCCGGTCAGGTCGACGAACTCGCGGAAGGCCTCGACCGCATCGCCCAGCACGATGCCGCCGCCGGCGTACACCACCGGCTTCTGGCATTGCGAGACCAGCGCAGCCGCTTCGTGCAGCGCGGCGTCGGGCGGGTTCGGCACCGGCTCGACCGGCAGTGGCGAATGCACCGGCAGGTGCGCGGCGGCGGCCATCTGCACGTCCTTGGGCAGGTCGATCAGCACCGGCCCGGGGCGCCCGCTGCGCGCGATGCGGAAGGCTTCGGCGAACACCTTCGGCAGCTCGTCGACGCTGCGCGGCAGGAAGCTGTGCTTGACGATCGGCATGGTCATGCCGAACACGTCCAGTTCCTGGAACGCATCGGTGCCCATGAGGAAGGTCGGCACCTGGCCGGTGAGGACCACCATCGGCACCGAGTCGAACATCGCGTCGGCGATGCCGGTGACGAGGTTCGACGCGCCCGGGCCGGAGGTGGCCACGCACACGCCGACGCGGCCGCTGGCGCGCGCGTAGCCGTTCGCGGCGAACGCGGCCCCCTGTTCGTGGCGTACGAGGACGTGCTTCAGCGACGCGCCGTGGAGCGCGTCGTAGAACGGCATGATCGTCCCGCCGGGATAGCCGAAGATCGTGTCGACGCCTTCGGCTTCCAGGGCCTGCACCAGCCAGTGCGCACCGTTCATCACGCAGCCTCTTTCTGTTCCTTCGGGGTGGTGTCCAGCCAGACCATCTTCGCGCGCAGGGCCTTGCCGACCTGCTCGATCGGGTGGTCCTTGTCGGCCTGCTGGAACTTCCTGTAGTTCGGCAGCCCGGCGTCGTACTCGGCCTGCCAGTTGCGGGTGAAGGTGCCGTTCTGGATATCGGTCAGCACGTCCTTCATGCGCGCCTTGACCGAGGCGTCGATCACGCGCGGGCCACTGACGAAGTCGCCGTATTGCGCGGTCTCGGAGACGAATTCCAGCATGCGGGTGATGCCGCCCTCGTAGAACAGGTCGACGATCAGCTTCAGCTCGTGCAGTACTTCGTAGTAGGCGATCTCCGGCTGGTAGCCGGCTTCGACCAGGGTCTCGAACCCGGCCTGCACCAGCGACGAGGCGCCGCCGCACAGCACGGCCTGCTCGCCGAACAGGTCGGTCTCGGTCTCTTCCTTGAAGGTGGTCTCGATCAGGTTGGCGCGGGCGCCGCCGAGGCCGGCGGCGTAGGTGAGCGCGAAGTCCTTGGCCTGGCCGCTGCGGTCCTGGTAGATGGCGTAGATGCAGGGCACGCCGCGGCCGATCTCGTACTCGCGGCGGACCAGCGCGCCCGGGCCCTTGGGCGCGACCAGGACCACGTCGAGGTCGTCGCGCGGCGCGATCATGCCGAAGTGCACGTTGAGGCCATGCGCGAACAGCAGGCAGGCGCCTGGCTTCATGTTCGGCGCCAGCACCTCCTCGTAGAGCTTCTTCTGCACCATGTCCGGCGTGAGCACGGCGACGAGGTCGGCGTCCTTCACCGCGTCGGCCGGGGCCTTCACGGTGAAGCCGTCGGCCTTGGCCTTGGCTTCGGTCGGGCCGCCCGCGCGCAGGCCGACAGTCACGTCGAAGCCGGAATCGCGCAGGTTCAGCGCGTGCGCGCGGCCCTGGCTGCCGTAGCCGACGACGGCGATGGTGGGCTTGGGAAGGGTCTGCTGGGGCATGTCGTGGTCTCTGCGATGGAGGGAGTGCGGTGGGTGTTCGTCGGCAACAAAAAACCCCGCCCTTGCGGTGCGGGGTTTTGCGATTCGGCGCTTCCTGCTTACGCGCCCGATCGTCCCGCACCTGTGGGTGAGGTAATAAGGACGAGTACGAGGACCGACGCCGGCGGGGCGCGGTGGTCGTGCTTCGGGGTCGTGTGGCGCTGCAACATTCCTGCAAACTAAACCGGGCTTTCCGCGCCTGTCAAGCGCTTGCCGCGAAAAACGCCTGCGACTTTGGTTGCGTGCGAAATCGTTGCAACTGAAACGGCGAAACCCGGGGAGAATCATGGCCTTGGCCGTGCCTGCGGCCGCCGCCCCCACGTGCATGCCCGACTACCGATCGAAGACCTCCACCCACGGACGCAACATGGCCGGCGCCCGGGCCCTGTGGCGGGCCACCGGGATGCGGGACGAGGACTTCCACAAGCCCATCGTGGCCATCGCCAACTCCTTCACCCAGTTCGTCCCCGGCCACGTGCACCTGAAGGATCTTGGGCAACTGGTGGCGCGCGAGATCGAGCGCGTCGGCGGCGTGGCCAAGGAGTTCGACACCATCGCCGTCGACGACGGCATCGCGATGGGCCACGACGGCATGCTGTATTCGCTGCCCAGCCGCGAAATCATCGCCGACTCGGTCGAATACATGGTCAATGCGCACTGTGCCGACGCGCTGGTGTGCATCTCCAATTGCGACAAGATCACGCCCGGCATGCTGATGGCGGCGCTGCGGCTCAACATCCCCACGGTGTTCGTCTCCGGCGGGCCGATGGAAGCGGGCAAGACGCGACTGGCGGACGGCAGCGACGCCGGCCACAAGCTCGACCTGGTCGATGCGATGGTGATGGCGGCCGATCCGAACGTCAGCGACGAACAGGTCGCCGCGGTCGAACGCAGCGCCTGCCCGACCTGCGGGTCGTGCAGCGGCATGTTCACCGCCAACTCGATGAACTGCCTGACTGAAGCGCTGGGCCTGTCGCTGCCGGGCAACGGCACCGTGCTCGCGACGCATGCAGACCGCGAAGCCCTGTTCAAGCGTGCCGGCGTGCTGGCCGTCGAACTGTGCCACCGCTGGTATGGCGCGGAAGACCCGACCGCGTTGCCGCGCGGCATCGCCACGTTCGAGGCCTTCGAGAACGCGATGACGCTGGACATCGCGATGGGCGGTTCCACCAACACGATCCTGCACCTGCTGGCGGCGGCACAGGAAGGCGAAGTGCCGTTCACCCTGCGCGACATCGACCGCCTGTCGCGGCGCGTGCCGCAATTGTGCAAGGTGGCGCCGAACACGCAGAAGTACCACATCGAGGACGTGCACCGCGCCGGCGGGATCATGGCGATCCTCGGCGAACTCGCGCGTGGTGGCCTGCTGCATACGGATGTCGCGACCTCGCACGCGAAGACGCTGGGCGAAGCCATCGCCAGATGGGACATCACCACGGCCGATGACGAGGCAACCAGCACGTTCTACAAGGCCGGCCCGGCCGGCATTCCCACGCAGGTCGCCTTCAGCCAGGCCACGCGTTGGCCGACGCTCGATACCGACCGCGCAGACGGCTGCATCCGCAGTGTCGACCATGCGTATTCGAGCGAGGGTGGGCTGGCCGTGCTCCACGGCAACCTCGCGCCGGACGGTTGCGTGGTGAAGACCGCGGGCGTGGACGAGTCGATCCATGTCTTCGAAGGCAACGCGCGCGTGTACGAGAGCCAGGATGCGGCGGTCACCGGCATCCTTGGCGACGAGGTCAAGCCCGGCGACGTGGTGGTGATCCGCTACGAGGGCCCGAAGGGCGGGCCGGGCATGCAGGAGATGCTGTACCCGACCAGTTACCTGAAATCGAAAGGCCTCGGCAAGCAGTGCGCACTGCTCACCGACGGGCGTTTTTCCGGCGGGACGTCCGGGTTGTCGATCGGCCACGTGTCGCCGGAAGCGGCGGCGGGCGGCGCGATTGGCCTTGTGCGCGACGGCGACCGCATCCGCATCGACATTCCCGCGCGCTCGATCGACCTGCTGGTATCGGATGAAGCACTCGCGGCACGCCGTGCCGAACAGGACGCGAAGGGATGGAAGCCCGCGCAGCCTCGCCCGCGAAAAGTCAGCGCCGCGCTGAAGGCCTATGCCCTGCTGGCAACCAGCGCGGACAAGGGCGCGGTGCGAAACCGTGCGATGCTCGAAGCATAGGCGCCGCAAATCTCGTCCTGCGCGCCAAGGGAAGTCTCGGCTTTAGAGCGGAACCACCTTTCCCGCGAAAGCGGCAATCCAGGGTCGTTGCCGGCAGGATCAGGGCAGATGCGGGTGATTCACTCCGCGACCCCGCAGCGGTGCCGTGCATAGGTCCACGCCGAAAAATCGATGGCAGGCGAACCTACGATCATTGGGTCATCGCCGAAGCGCTTGTATTCGTCCAGTGAATTCTGCCCGCCGCCCGCCGCCCCTAGGCTTCCGTCGACAATTGCCATGGCTTCTGCCAGCGCTGTATCGCCACTAAAGAAAGGTCCGCGCCAGTAAACTTCATCCTCGTCCATATAGTGGAAGTTGTCATAAACCTTTAGATAGTAGACGCCATGGCTCAGAGGAAGTCGGTCGGAAGCGTCTGCCAGCTCATGCATTCGAGTGACTATGGACTCAAACACGAGTGCCATGGGCATTTGTCTCGCCACCAGGATTCGCTTTATTGATTCGTAGTAGCGCAACGTGCCCTCTCGACCGCCAGTAAAGCGATCGAACACGGAGATTCCCACGGCTGGATTTTCTAGGTCTCCGATGATTGCGCGCGCATTGTGAAGCTTGTCACAACCTGAAACCAACAGAGATGTGTCGGGCTCCTCCTCTAGATGACGGACATACTCGAGTTTCCGCGCCCACCAGTTGGCCTTCTTCTCTTGTGGCGTGGTTGCGGCAGCCTTCGATTTCGCCGTGCCATCGGTGCAATCCTTCACGATGGCGATCACGGGCTCGCCAAATTGCTCGCGAATCTGCGGTTCGTGTTCTTCGCCGCAGTCCTCCAGTACATCGTGCAGTAGTCCGGCAATGGCCTGATCCTCGGTTCCTCCGTACTCAAGGACCAGGCTGGAGACCGCCAGAAGGTGGTACAGGTACGGGATTGCGGATCCTTTGCGGACCTGGTCGCCGTGGGCGGCGCGGGCGTACTCGACCGCTTCCGAAAAACGCCCCGTCAAATGAGTCATGAAAGCCTCCTGTCGTTTGAACTCTCTCTTCAGCTTGGGAGAGTATCGCCAAGGTTCGTCTCGCCATATGCGACGCCGCAACTGAGATCAGCTCGCATTGCGGGTGCGACGCAATCTTCCCGGGGACGAGTATTCCGGAGTGCGGCGTTCTGAGGTCCGTCCCAGACTTGGCCTCTCGAGGAACTCGAGCAGGCCCAGCCGTCATCTTTAGCCAATCGACTCCGCGGATGGCTCGGCAGGGCATGTCAATCCCTTAACGCGAGAGGCGAGACTCAGTCCAGGATTGAGTCCAGCCTGGTGCTGAGGAGTTGAATGCGCTCGCCCCTCGAAGAGGTGGGCGCGTCGTTCACCCTTCCCATTCCGGCAGCTTCTTCTTCACCGCCACGTTCTTGAGCGTCACGTACGCCGGGATGCCGTCCTTGCCATAGGGCGGCGGCGCCTCGCCGCGGATCAGCGGTTCGAGGTAGGTGCGGGCCTTGTCGGTGATGCCGTAACCGTCCCTGCGGATGAAGCCGGCCGGGAACTTCTTCTCGTGGTTGGCCACCTTGTCCAGCGGCGCACTGCCGATCTTCCAGCGGTAGGGCTTGTCGGACGTGCGCACGATCACCGGCATGGTCGCGTTGTGGCCCTTGAGCGCGAACTGCACCGCGGCCTTGCCAACGGCGATGGCCTGCTCGACGTCGGTCTTCGAGGCGATGTGGCGCGCGGACCGCTGCAGGTAGTCGGGCAGCGTCCAGTGCACCTTGAAGCCGAGCTGGTCCTTGACCTTGCCGGCCAGGTACGAGGCCACGCCGCCGAGCTGCGCGTGCCCGAAGGCATCCTTGCCGCCGCCGGAGTCGGCGACGAAACGGCCGTCGGCGGTCTGGATGCCCTCGCTGGCAACCACCACGCAGTAGCCGACGCGGTCGACCACGCGCTTCACCTGCTTCAGGAAATCGGCCTCGTCGTACGGGCGCTCGGGGAACAGGATGAGGTGTGGTGCTTCATCAATGCCCTTGCCGGCCAGGCCCGCCGCCGCGGCCAGCCAGCCGGCGTGGCGGCCCATGGCCTCGTAGACGAAGACCTTGGTCGAGGTGTCGGCCATCGCCGCCACGTCCAGCGCGGCCTCGCGCACGGACACGGCGGTGTACTTGGCCGCCGAGCCGAAGCCGGGGCAGCAGTCGGTGACGGCGAGGTCGTTGTCGATGGTCTTGGGCACGCCGATGCAGGTCAGCGGGTAGCCGAACTCGGCGGCCAGCTTGGACACCTTGTTGGCGGTGTCGGCGGAATCGTTTCCACCGTTGTAGAGGAACCAGCGCACGTCGTGCGCCTGGAACACCTGCAGCAGGCGCTCGTACTTGGCGCGGTCGGCTTCGACCGACTTGAGCTTGTAGCGGCACGAGCCGAACGCGCCGCCCGGGGTATGGGCGAGGCCGCGGATCGCGGCGGCGGTTTCCTTGCCGGTGTCCACCAGTTCCTCGCGCAGCGCGCCGAGGATGCCGTTGCGGGCGGCCAGTACCTTGATCCTGCGTGCGCGGGCCTCGGAAATCACGCCCGACGCGGTGGCATTGATGACGGCGGTGACGCCGCCGGACTGGGAATACAGGAGGGTTCCGGTCGCCATGTTCGCCTTTGGTCTGGGAGGACGGGGTGCTGCAATGCGGTAAGCTGGCGGCTCACGCGCGGCGCGTCGGGAGTGTAGCAACCTGCCGCGGCCGGTTCGGGTCCGCTCATCGTGGGAGTCGTCGATGCGATTGGTACTGTTGGGGGCGCCCGGCTCGGGCAAGGGCACGCAGGCCGCCAGGCTGAAGGAGCACCTGCAGGTGCCCCACATCTCCACCGGCGACCTGCTGCGCGCCGAAGTGGCCGCCGGCTCCCCGCTCGGCCTGCAGGCCAAGGAAGTGATGGCGCGCGGCGACCTGGTCAGCGACGAGATCCTGCTGGGCATGCTCAAGGACCGCTTCTCGCGCGACGACACCCGCAACGGCTTCATCCTCGATGGCTATCCGCGCAACCTCGCGCAGGCGGCGGCGCTGGACGACCTGCTGGCCAGCCTCGGCCAGAAGTTCGACGCGGCGGTGCAGCTGACGGTCGACAACGAGCAGATCGTCGAGCGCCTGGCCGGCCGCGCCAAGGCCGAGGGACGCGCCGACGACAACCCCGAGTCGGTGCGCAAGCGCCTGCAGGTGTACGACCAGCAGACCGCGCCGGTGGTGGAGTTCTACCGCCAGCACGGCCAGCTCACCGTGGTCGACGGCGTGGGCCCGCTGGACGCGGTGTTCACGCGCATCATCGAGGCGATCGCGCCGGAGAAGGCGGTCGGTTGAGGCTTTCCCTTCCCCCGCTTGCGGAGGAAGGTGCCGAAGGCGGATGGGGGCGATGGGCAGCGTGGTGAGGTTCGTATCCGACGATGCCCGCAGGCCCTCACCCCGGCCCTCTCCCGCAAGCGGGAGAGGGGGCGTCTCCAGAAAGGGGGAGGCTTCTCCTGGAAGGAGGGGCGTCGCCAGAAGGAGGGTTCGTTCCAGAAGCGGTTGGGATGCTTTATTCCTTCTCCCGCTTGCGGGGGAAGGTGCCGAAGGCGGATGGGGAAGATGTGCAGCATCGTGAGGTTCGTATCCGCCGCCGTACCTCGGCCCTCACCCCATCCCTCTCCCGCAAGCGGGAGAGGGGGAGTCGGTGCCGTGCGGGAGTCGTTTCGCCAGGCTTGTCTGTGATCTTGTAGGAAGTCGCGATCTTGAAGATTCATATTCTCGGCATCGCCGGCACCTTCATGGGCGGCGTGGCCGCGCTGGCGCGCGAACTCGGGCATGACGTCGAGGGCAGCGACCAGGCCGTGTATCCGCCGATGTCCACCCAACTCGAGCAGCTGGGCATCGCGCTGAAGCAGGGCTACCAGCCGCAGCACATCTCGGCCGACTGCGACATGGTGGTGATCGGCAACGCGCTGTCACGCGGCAATGCCGCGGTGGAAGCCGTGCTCGACGACGGTCGTGCCTATACCTCCGGGGCGGAGTGGCTGCGCGACCACGTGTTGCCCGGTCGCGACGTGCTGGCGGTGGCCGGTACCCATGGCAAGACCACGACAACCACGATCCTGGCCTTCCTGCTGCAGGCGGCGGGGCGCGAGCCGGGGTTCCTGATCGGCGGCGTGGCGGAGGATTTCGGGGTGTCTGCGCGTCTCGGCGCGGGCCGCGAGTTCGTGGTGGAAGCCGACGAATACGACACCGCGTTCTTCGACAAGCGCAGCAAGTTCGTGCACTACCGGCCGCTGGTCGCGATCCTCAACAACCTCGAGTACGACCACGCCGACATCTTCCCCGACGTGGCCGCGATCCAGCGCCAGTTCCACCACCTGGTGCGCACGGTGCCGGGACGTGGCCGACTCATCGTCAACGGCCATGACGCGCATCTGCGCGAAGTGCTGGCGATGGGCTGCTGGACGCCGGTGGACCGCTTTGGCTTCGATCCTGCGTTCGAGTGGAGCGCGCGAAAGCTGCGCGGGGATGGCAGCGCGTTCGAGGTGCTGCGCGGTGGCGTGGCGCTGGGCACCGTCGAATGGCCGATGCTCGGCGACCACAACGTGCTCAATGGCCTCGCTGCGCTGGCGGCGTGCGCCGCGGTGGGCGTGGACGTGGCGGCGGTGATCCCGTCGCTGGCGGGCTTCCGCAGCGTGAAGCGCCGGCTGGAAGTGCTGGGCGAGGCGCGCGGCGTCACCATCTACGACGATTTCGCGCACCATCCGACCGCGATCGCGACCACGCTGGCGGGGCTGCGCGCGAAGGTGGGGAGCGCGCGCATCGTGGTGGCGATGGAACCGCGCAGCAATTCGATGCGGCTGGGCGCGCATGCCGACGCGCTGGCGCCGTCGCTCGATGGCGCCGACGTGGTCGTGTTCCTGGCGCGGCCCGAGTTGCCCTGGGACGCGGCCAGCGTGGTCGCCGCGGTGCGCGGCGACGCGCGCGCGGTCGCGGATGCCGACGCACTGCTGGCCGCGCTGCAGGATGTGGCGCGCGATGGCGACCACGTCGTGTTCATGTCCAACGGGGGCTTCGACGGGGCGCCGCGCCGGTTCCTGTCGCAGTTGCGCGGGGCCTGACCCTGCTGGGCACGCTGTGCGGGCGCTAGACTGCCCGCATGGCCCAGTCCCTGCCGCTGTTCCCGCTGCATACCGTGCTGGTCCCCGGCGCAGCGCTGGCGCTGCGCGTGTTCGAGCCGCGCTACCTCGACCTGGTCCGCGACTGCGGGCGCAACGGCAGCGGGTTCGGCGTCTGCCTGATCCTCGACGGACGCGAGGTTGGCGCGCCGGCGACGCCCGCGGCGTTCGGCACCGAGGCGCGGATCGAGGATTTCGACACCGGCCCGGACGGCCTGCTGCACCTGCGCCTGCGCGGCGACCGTCGCTTCCACGCGCTGCGCACGCGGGTGCGCGACAACGGGCTGGTGGTGGCCGACGTGGACTGGCTGGCGCCCGACCCGGTGGTCGACCTGCAGCCGCAGCACGTGCTGCTGGCCGACATGCTGCGCAACATGCTGGAACAGATCGGCGCGGACGTGGCCGTGCCGGAAGCGCGCTTCGACGACGCGGCGTGGGTGGGATGGCGGCTCGCCGAGCTGCTGCCGATCACGCTGCCGCAGCGGCAGTCGCTGCTGCAGGAGGGCGATCCGGACCGGCGGCTGGACGGCCTGCTGCGCCTGATCGCCTGAGCACGGTCAAGGCGGTGGTGCCGAATCGCCGGGGATCGTGCGCAGGCGCAGCGTCGGCACGCCCGATTGCGGGTGCGGGTCCTCGCGCCACTCGAAGCCGCGCAGCAGGTCGCGCACGCCGACGTGCACCGCGCGCGCGTCCGACTGCGGCAGCCACAGGCCGAACAGGTCGAAGGGGCGGGTGTGGGTCATCGCCTGGCTGGTGCCGAACCACAGTTCCGAGCCGTCGTCGAGGCGTGCCGGCGCGCGCCACAGGCGCAGGACTTCGGCGTGGCGGGCGTCGAGGTCGCGCCGCATCAGCAGGGTTTCGGACACCGCGTCCAGCGTCGCCGCCAGCACCGGCTGCGCCTGCGGCGGCACGTCGTCGTCGAGCAGGGTGAGCGCCGCCGACCAGTCGGCCTGCGGCTGGGTGCGCCAGCCCGCCGCTTCCAGTCGCGCCTTGAGCGGCGCCAGCGGCCCGGCGACCTGCACGTCCAGCGGCCAGCGGTGCGCGGGGTCGCGCTCGCGCAGGTGCGCCGGCAGCGATTGCCAGTCGTGGTCCCACCAGCCGCGCGCCGACAGCACGCGGTCGGGCGGATCCGGCGCGAACCGCGCCAGCAGCGGGTCCACGGCGCGTGGCGCGTGCCACAGCGCGGCGAGGGCGAAGGTGGTGTAGAACACCAGCGCCACCGGACGCATCCAGAACGAGCGTTCGAC
>JAIUOJ010000099.1 GCA_020161335.1 Pseudomonadota bacterium | reverse complement strand
GGCATGGAGAACGGCGCGCCGCTGGGCGACGACCTGGCGCAGGTACAGGCCTTCTTCGACCGCGGCGTGCGTTACATCACCCTCGCCCACAGCGCCGCCAACCGCATCGCCGATTCGTCCTACGGCGTCGAACGCAAATGGAACGGCCTCAGCCCGTTTGGCCGCCAGGTGGTGGCCGAGATGAACCGGCTCGGCATCATGGTCGACGTCTCCCACGTGTCGGACGAGGCGGCTGCGCAAGCCATCGCGCTGAGCACGGTGCCGGTGATCGCCAGCCATTCCGCGTTCCGCCACTTCACCCCGGGTTTCGAGCGCAACATCAGCGATGAACTGGCGAAAGCGGTGGCGGCGAGTGGCGGCGTGATCCAGGTGCCGTTCGGCACCGCCTTCGTCAATCCGCAGGCGGCCGCCACGCTGCAGGCCAAGTTCCGCGCACGCACCGAGTTCGACAAGCGCAATGCCGAACTCGCGGCCGCGGGCAAGCCGGTCGAGGACCGCAAGGCGTTCGAGGATGCGTTCGACCAGGCGCACCCGGCGCCGAAGCACACCCCGATCACGGCCGTGCTCGACCAGATCGACTACGGCGTGAAGCTGGTCGGCGTGGACCACGTCGGCATCGGCTCGGACTTCGACGGCGTGGGCGGCGAACTCGCCGATGGCCTGCGCACGGTCGCGGACTTCCCCAACCTCATCGCCGGCCTGCAGTCGCGCGGCTACCCGGACGCGGACATCCGCAAGATCCTCGGCGGCAACCTGCTGCGCACGTGGCGGGCGATCGAGGCCGGTGCGACGCGGTAGGACCCGGGTACGACGCACGGCGGACGGCGTCGTCCGCAAAGAAAAAGCCCCGCGATGCGGGGCTTTTCACTGGCAAACCGAGATCCGGTTACTCGGACTTCGCGCCCGCCTTCTTCACGGCCTTCTTCGCCGGGGCCTTGGTCACGGTCCTGGTGGCGGCCTTCTTGGCCACCGGCGCGGTGGCGCTGCCGGTCGCCTTGGTCGCGGCCTTGGTGCGCGCGTTGCCGTAGCTGGAGTTGTAGCGCTTGCCCTTGGCGGTCTTGCGGTCGCCCTTGCCCATCATCGTGCTCCTGGATCTTCGGATTCGTCTGGATAATTCGCTGGGAATGCCGCCGCTGCGAGGGCGGCCGTCGCGCCGGGCGCGAAGCGGCGCAGTCTATCACGCAGGGCCCGGGCGGCCAGCGGACAGGGTCCGCGGCCGGCGTCGCGGGCGCGGTTCAGTGCGCGCAGCTGGCGTCGTGCACGTGGCCGTGGTTGAGCCGCAGGTTGACCAGGTGGCCCACGCCGACCAGGGTGCCGCCGATCGTCATCGCCACCGCGTGCGGCAGCACCGACTGGTGCAAGGGCGGATACAGCACGCCGACCCACAGGATGGCCAGGCCCGGCAGCAGCAGTCCCAGTGCACGCACGGCACGATGCCGGCGATAGCCCCAGGCCAGGCTGAACAGCCCGAGCAGGCTGGCGAAGAGCACGAAGCCCGCCTCGAAGCCCTCGCTGAGCCACGCCGACAGCCCCAGCGACGGCAGCACGGCGATCGCCAGCGGCAGCAGCGCGCAGTGCACCGCGCACACGAGCGAACCCGCGGCGCCGAAGCGATCAAGCCAGCGATGGCGGGTATGCGGGGGCATGACGTTCGGGAGGTTGACAGATCAGGGAGGATGGAATGGTAATAATATAACATCACCCAAACCCGGACACCACGCCTGCCCATGAACGGCCCCTCCCCCAGCCGCCTCGCCATCGCCCTCTGCCTCGCCCTGACCGCCCTCCCCGCGGCCGCGCAGGAGGATCCCCGCCACGCCGAGGCCAAGGACCTGTCGGCCGTCATCGTCCGCGCCACGCCGCTGCCGCAGACCGCCGAGGACCTGACCCGCCCCGTGGAAATCCTCGCCGGCGCGCGCCTGGACGAGGCCAAGGCCAACTCGCTCGGAGAGACGGTGAACCGCCTGCCGGGCGTGCAATCGTCGTACTTCGGTCCCGGCGTCGGCCGCCCGATCATCCGCGGCATGGACGGCGCCCGCGTGCAGGTGCTGAGCGACGGCCTCGCCTCGGGCGACGTGTCCACCGTGAGCGTCGACCACGCGGTCTCGATCGAGCCGTTCCTCGCCAACCAGATCGAGGTGCTCAAGGGCCCGGCCACCCTGCTCTACGGCAGCGGCGCGATCGGCGGCGCGGTCAACGTGGTCGACGGGCGCATCCCGGAGCGCGCCACCGACACGCCACTCGAAGGCCGCGCGGAACTGCGCGCCGGCAGCGGCAACGACGAACGCACCGGCATGCTGCGGCTGGACGGCACGTCGGCATCGGGCAACGTCGTGTTCCATGTCGATGCGCTGCATCGCGAGACCGGCGACTACAAGATTCCGGGGTACGCCGAGAGTGCGGCCCTGCGCGAGGCGGAACACGAAGGCGAGGACGACCATGCGCACGAGGACGAGGCGTACGGCACCCTGCCCAACAGCTTCGTGCGCACCGACAGCGCGGCGCTCGGAGTGTCGTGGGTCGGTGAGCGCGGCTTCCTCGGCGTCGGCGCCAGCCTGTTCAACACGCGCTATGGCGTTCCCGGCCACGCCCACGAAGGCGAGGACGACCACGACCATGGCGACGACGACGAGGCGCACGACGAACATGGCGAGGAAGGCGGCGTGCACATCGGCATGGACCAGCGCCGCTATGAAGTGCGCGGCGGGCTGAACGGCCTCGGCGCCTTCGACACCCTCCGCGTGAAGCTGGCGCGCAACGAATACACCCACACCGAGTACGAAGGCGATGCGGTGGGTACCGTGTTCGACAACACCAGCACCGAGGCACGCGTCGAGCTGGTGCACCGCGACTGGGCCGGCTGGGACGGCGCGTTCGGCCTGCAGGCGTCGGACCGCGATTTCGTCGCGATCGGCGACGAGGCCTTCGTGCCCGCCTCCACCTCGCGCGACATCGGCGCGTTCTGGGTCGGCAAGCGCACGTTCGGCAGCGTCGACGTCGAACTCGGCGCGCGCCACGACCGCAACAAGGTGACGGTCGATGCCGGTGAAGCGATCGGCCCGTCGCGCGATTTCTCCGCGACCAGCCTGTCCGCGGCCGCGCTGTGGCACTTCGGCGAGGACCTGCACTTCTCCCTCGGACTTGATCGCGCGCAGCGCTCGCCGACCGCGGAGGAGCTGTATTCGAACGGCCTGCACGTGGCCACGCAGAGCTTCGAGTTCGGCAACCCGACACTGCAGCGCGAGACCGCCAACCGCGCCGAGCTCGGCCTGCACTGGCACCACGGCCCGCTCAAGTTCGGCGCATCGCTGTACCGCGTGGACTACGACGATTTCGTGTACCTCGCCGACACCGGCATCGAGGACGGCGGCACGCCGGCGCGGGTGTGGAACCAGGGCGACGCGCGCTTCACCGGTGCCGAGGCCGACCTGCAATGGACCTTCCTCGACAACGACAGCGGGCAATGGAGCCTGCGCACCTTCGGCGACGTGGTCCGTGGCCGCCTGGCCGGCAGCGGCACGCGGGAAGTGGCGTTCTCGGTGCCGCACGGCGACCACACCCACGACTACACCGCCGACATCGCGCTGGCGGGCAACCTGCCGCGGATCGCGCCATGGCGTGTCGGCACGGAACTTCGCTGGCAGGGCGAGCACTGGCGCGCCGGCGTCGGCGCCGTGCGTTACGCGCGCCAGGACCGCGTGGCCGAGTTCGAGACCGATACCGCCGGCTACACACTGGTGAACGCGCACGTTGCCTGGCACCTGGACACCGCCGGGGGCAACGCCTGGGAACTGTTCGTGGACGGCAGCAACCTGCTCGACGAGGAAGCGCGCCCGCACACCTCGTTCCTCAAGGACCTGGCGCCGCTGCCTGGCCGCAGCGTGTCCGCGGGCGTGCGCCTGTTCTTCTGATGCCCCTGCGGCGGGCGCGCCGCGCGCCCGCCCGCCGCGGAGCCCGCCTGCCGCTCGGCAACGTCTGCCAGCCAGGTTTGGCTGGCGTCCGCCACGACATGCGTGTATATACACGCATATGGCCACGATCCTGCCCGCTGCCGACACCCCCCTGCCGATCGCCTCGCCCTGCACCTGCTTCCGGCTGCGCAAGCTGAGCCGGCTGCTGACGCAGCGCTACGACGCGGCGCTGGCGCCGGCCGGCCTCAACGTCAACCAGTACTCGATCCTGCGCCGTGCCGACCGCGTGCCGCAGTCGATCACAAGCCTCGCGATCGAACTGGGCATGGAACGCTCCACCCTGAGCCGCGACCTCAAACACCTGGTCGACGCCGGCTGGCTGCGCATGGCCGCCGGCGACGATGCGCGCAGCAAGCGCGTGCAGGTCACCGCCGCCGGCAAGCGGCGGATGGCACGCGCGCTGCCGCTGTGGCGCGAGGCGCAGGCCGGCATGCAAGCACTGCTTGGCGGCGCGCCGGCGCTGGCCGCCCTGCACGCCGGGGTCGATGCCGCCACCGCGCGCGTGGAGGCGTCGCCGTGACCGTTGCCACACCGCGCTACTGGCCGCTCGTGCTTGCCGCGACGGCGACCCTGCTCGTCACCATGGGCATCCGCCAGTCGCTCGGCCTGTACGTGCAGCCGATCGCACTGGACACCGGCCTGGGCATCGTCGCGATCAGCTTCGCGCTGGCGATCGGGCAGCTGGTGTGGGGTGTGGTCCAGCCGGCCTTCGGCGCCTGGGCCGACCAGTGCGGCAGCGGCCGCGTCCTCGTGGTCGGCGGCCTGCTGCTGTGCGCCGGCCTGGCGCTGGCACCGACGATGGCATCCGGCTGGGGCCTGGTGCTGACCCTGGGCGTGCTGTCCGCGGCCGGTGCCGGCGCCGGCAGCTTCTCCGTCCTCATCGGTGCCTCCGCGGGCGCCACGCCCGCGCACAAGCGCTCGATGACGGCCGGCGTGATCAATGCCGGCGGGTCGGCCGGGCAGTTCGTGTTCGCACCGTTGACCCAGGCGATCATCAGTGCGTTCGGCTGGATGGCCGCGATGTGGGCCATGGCGCTGGCCGCGCTGGCGACGCTGCCGCTGGCCTGGCCGCTGCGCCGCAAGCGACACGGCACGCCCGCGTCCAAGGCCACCGCGAACGTCGGCGACGCTGCCGCGCAGGACATCGGCCTGCGCGCACAGCTGCGCATTGCCGCGCGCGATCGCAGCTACTGGTGCCTGCACATCGGATTCTTCACCTGCGGCTTCCATATCGCGTTCCTGGTCACGCACCTGCCGACCGAGATCGCGATGTGCGGACTGTCCGATCAAGTCTCGGCGATCTCGCTGGCGCTGATCGGCCTGTGCAACATCGCCGGCAGCCTCGCCGTCGGCTGGCTGGGGCAGCGCTACCGGATGAAGTCGCTGCTGGCACTGATGTATGCCAGCCGCGCGCTGCTGGTGGGCGTGTACCTGCTGTCGCCGCCCACGCCCACCACGTTCTACCTGTTCGCCGCGGGCCTGGGCGCCACCTGGCTCGCCACCGTGCCGCCCACCGCCGGCATCATCGGCAAGCTGTTCGGTCCGCGCTACCTCGCCACGCTGTTCGGCTTCACCCTGCTCTCGCACCAGGTTGGCGGCTTCTTCGGTGCGTGGCTGGGCGGCCTCGCCATCGCCCACCTCGGCGACTACACCTGGATGTGGTACGCGGACATCGTGCTGGCGCTGCTCGCGGCCGCGTTCAACCTGCCGATCCGCGAGGCGCGCCCCGTCGCGTCGCCGGCCACCGCCTGATTCCGCTTCTTCGGCAGCCCCGCGCACGCATGGCGGTCTGGCCGCGGCCCGCGGGAAAACGACCAGCTTCCGCCTGCCGCCGCATCCGGCTCATTGATCGCGCGCAATGCCCACGGCGGGACACGGCGCCTAGCCTGCGCGCACCCCAGACGACGCGAAGGAGGTGGGCATGAACCCGATGCTGCGCGACATGCTGACCGACCCGGTGGGCTGGCTGACCATCGCGGTCGGGCTCATCATCTTGGGAATCCCGTTCGCCACCCTGCTCTTCATTCGCAGGAAAATGCGCGAGGACGGAGACAAGCCCTAGGCGAAGCGCCAGGCCGGTGGCCCGCTATCGCGCGCCACCCGCGCAATGCGCGCACAGCCCGTGCACTTCCAGCGTCTGCGCCTGCGGCACGAAGCCGAGCGCGCGCGCGCGTTCGTCCAGCGCCGCGACCACCTGCATGTCCTCCAGCTCCACCGCGTTGTGGCAGGAATCGCAGATCAGGAAGGGCACCGAGTGCTGGTCGCTGTTGGGATGGTGGCAGGCGACGAACGCATTGACCGACTGCAGCTTGTGGATGAAGCCGTTGGCCAGCAGGAAGTCCAGCGCGCGGTAGATGGTCGGCGGCGCGTCGGCGCCGGCGCCCTTGCCCGCACGCACGCGGTCGAGCAGGTCGTAGGCCTTGACCGGCTTGCCCGCGTCGGCGATCAGGCCGAGCACGCGTGCGCGGATCGGCGTGAGGCGCAGGCCGCGTTCGCCGCAGGCCTTCTCCACCGCGCGCACGAAGGCCTTGCCGTCGTGGACGTGGTGCCTGGGATCGATGCAGCCGTGGTCGTGCGCGCTCATGGATGCATGATGGTGCCGGATTGGCGCCGTCTCAAGCCGGGTCGCCCGCCGGCACCCTGGCGATGGCCGCGGCGATCCGTTCCAGCGCCGCGTTGCGTCCGGCCAGGTACACCGTATGCGAGATGTCCGGGCTGACCTGGGTGCCGGTGATCGCCACGCGCAGCGGTTGCGCCACCTTGCCCATGCCCAGTCCCAGCGCTTCGGCCGAGGCATGCAGCGCTTCCGACACCCCCTCGACGCTCCACAGTGGCAGCGTCGACAGGCGCTCGCGCACGTCACGCAGCACCGCATCGGTGCCGGGCTTGAGGTGCTTGGCCACGGCCGCCTCGTCGTAGTGCGTGATCGGCCCGAACCACACCGCCGCACGCTCGGCCATGTCCTTGAGCGTCTGCACCCGGTCGCGCAACGCGACCACGATGTCGCTCGCGGCGGGGCCGGCCGCGAGGTCGTAGCCGGCCTGCGCGAGGTGCCATTCGAGGTGCCTGGCGACGTCGGCCGGATCGTCGTTCTTCAGGTACTGCTGGTTGAGCCAGCCGAGCTTGGCCGGATCGAGCCGGGAAGGCTTCGCATTCACGTCCTTCAGCTCGAACAGTTGCTGCATCTGCGCGATGCTGAAGATCTCCTGGTCGCCATGCGACCAGCCCAGGCGCACCAGGTAGTTGAGCAGCGCGTGCGGCAGGTAGCCGGCATCGCGGTACTGCATCACGTCCGCCGCGCCGGTGCGCTTGGACAGCTTTGCGCCGTGTTCGTCGAGGATCATCGGCAGGTGCGCGAACGCCGGCACCGGCGCACCCAGCGCTTGGTACAGGTTGATCTGGCGCGGCGTGTTGTTGACGTGGTCGTCGCCACGCACCACGTCGGTGATGCGCATGTCGATGTCGTCCACGACCACGGCAAAGTTGTAGGTGGCGTATCCATCAGGACGGAAGATCACCAGGTCGTCAAGCTCGCTGTTGGCGATCTCGATGCGGCCCTTGACCTTGTCGTCCCACGCCACGGCGCCGTCGACCGGATTCTTGAACCGGATCACGCGATTGGGATCTTCACGCCTGGGTTCATTGCGGTCGCGGTAGGCACCGTTGTAGCGCGGCTTCTCGCCCCTGGCCATCGCGGCTTCGCGGATGGCGTCCAGTTCTTCCTTCGACTCGTAGGCGTAATAGGCCTTGCCCTCGGCGACCAGCTGCTCGGCGACTTCGCGATAGCGGTCCAGCCGGTGCGTCTGGTAGACCGGGCCTTCGTCGTAGTCGAGCCCCAGCCAATCCATCGCGTCGAGGATGGCGTCGATCGCGGCTTGGGTGCTGCGCTCACGGTCGGTGTCCTCGATGCGGAGCACGAACTGGCCGCCGCGATGGCGTGCCTCCAGCCAGCAGTACAGCGCGGTGCGCGCGCCGCCGATGTGCAGGTAGCCGGTGGGACTGGGGGCGAAGCGGGTGCGACAGGTCATGGACGGCATCGGGCGCGGGAAGCGCCGCATTTTAGCGCAGCGCGGGCGGCGCCCCGGCCGTGACCGCCGGTACGCGCCGGATGCGGCCCAGCGGCGCGGTACCGCATCCGGCCAGGGGTAGGCCCTACAATCCGGCCATGGCCACGCTGTTCGTCTCCGACCTGCACCTCGATCCGGCCCGGCCCGGCATCACGCGCCTGTTCGGCGATTTCCTCGACGGCGAGGCGCGCGAGGCGGACGCGCTTTACATCCTTGGCGACCTGTTCGAGGCCTGGGTGGGCGACGATGATCCCTCGGACGCCGGCGCCTTCGTCGCCGATCGGCTGAAGGCGCTGACCGATGCCGGCGTGCCGGTGTCGTTCCAGCGCGGCAACCGCGACTTCCTGCTCGGCACCGACTACGCCCGGCGCACCGGCATGACGCTCCTGCCCGATCCGGCGGTCGTGCTGCTGCACGGCCAGCCGACCCTGCTGATGCACGGCGACCTGCTGTGCACCGACGACACCGCCTACCAGCAGTTCCGCGCGCAGACACGCGATCCGGCGTGGCAGGCGCGGTTCCTGTCGCAACCGCTGGACGCGCGCCTTGCGTTCGCGCAACAGGCGCGCGCCGCCAGCCAGGCACGCCAGGGCGCCCTGCGCGAAGCCGGCACGATGGAGACGGTCACGGACGTCGCGCCTGCCACCGTCGAGGACCTGTTCGTCCAGTACGGCATCGACACCTTGATCCACGGCCACACCCACCGCCCCGCGATCCATGCCCTCCAGGCCGGCGGCCGCGAACGCAAGCGCATCGTGCTGGGGGACTGGTATGCCCAGGGTTCGGTGTTGCGCGCGGACGCCGGTGGCATGCAGCTCGACACGCTGTAAGGCGTACCGCGCCAGGCACCCGGCGTGCGGCGGCGCTACGCGGCGGCCGCGGCGTCCATCAGCGCGGCGAGTTCGTCGTCGCTGAAACCCGCGGCGGCGCGCGCCTCGATGTTGAACGGCCCGTGCAGCACGGCGCGCGCGTACTCGGCGAGCAGCGCGCGGAACTTCGTCACCGGGTCGATGCCGCGGCGCTCGCAATGCCAGCGGAACCAGCGGCTGCCGGCAGCGACGTGCGCCACCTCTTCGCGCAGGATCACCTCGAGGATGCCGGCGGTGTCGTCGTCGCCGAGCGCGCGCAGCCTGGAAATCATGCCCGGCGTCACGTCCAGCCCGCGCGCCTCCAGCACCCGCGGCACCAGCGCCATCCGGTCGAGGCCGTCATGGGCGGTCTTCTCGCACATTTCCCACAGTCCGTTGTGCGCGTCGAAATCGCCGTAGTCGTGGCCGAGCGCCTGCAGCCGTCCGCGCAACAGCGTGAAATGCCGCGCCTCGTCGTCGGCGATGCGCACCCAGTCGGCGTAGTACTCGCCCGGCATGCCGCGGAAGCGGTAGACCGCGTCCCATGCCAGGTCGACGGCGTTGAACTCGATGTGCGCGATCGAATGCACGAAGGCGGCGCGACCCTCGCTGCTCCCGAAGCCGCGCCGAGGGAGATGGCGCGGATGCACCAGGGCCGGGCGCGACGGGCGCCCGGGCATGCCGATCGGGTCCGCAGGCGGCGCGTCCGCGGGAACCGCCGATTCACCGCGCAGGAACGCCGCCGCATGGCGCTGGGTCAGCGCGATCTTGGCATCGATGCCCGTCGCGTCGAGGCATTCGCGCGCGGCATCGAGCAGCGAACGCACCGCCGGCCCCGGCTCAGAGCGCGAGGCGGCGCTGGCGCTTGGCGTCGTCCGATCGCAGCTGCTTCAGGCCCTCGAAGTAGCCGGGCTCGACGCCGGTGACGTATTCGCCGCTGAAGCACGATGTGTCGAACCGCATGCCCGGGAACTTGGTGCCGGCCACCGCCTTCTCCAGGTCCGGCAGGTCCTGGTAGATCAGCCAGTCGCAGCCGATCATCCGTTCGATCTCCTCCTCGCTGCGGCCGTGCGCGATGAGTTCCTCGGGCGTGGGCATGTCGATGCCGTAGATGTTCGGGTGGCGCACCGGCGGCGCCGCGGAGGCGAGGTACACCTTGCGCGCGCCGGCGTCGCGTGCCATCTGCACGATCTGCTGCGAGGTGGTGCCGCGCACGATGGAGTCGTCCACCAGCAGCACCACACGGTTGCGGAACTCCAGGGTGATCGGGTTGAGCTTGCGCTTCACCGACTTCACCCGCTCGCCCTGCCCCGGCATGATGAAGGTGCGGCCGACGTAGCGGTTCTTGATGAAGCCCTCGCGGTACTTCACGCCGATCACGTTGGCGATCTCCAGCGCGGCGTCGCGCGACGTGTCCGGGATCGGGATGACGGTGTCGATGTCATGGTCGGGGCGCAGGCGCAGGATCTTCTCGCCCAGCGCCACGCCCATGCGCATCCGCGCCTTGTGCACCGAGATGTTCTCGATCATCGAGTCCGGCCGCGCGAAGTAGACGTACTCGAAGATGCACGGCGCATGCTGCTCCGGCTCGGCGCACTGCCGCGTGTGCAGCTCGCCGCGCGGGGTAACCACGATGCCCTCGCCCGGGGCGACGTCGCGCATGCGCTCGAAGCCGAGGATGTCCAGCGCCACCGACTCGGAGGCGACGGCGTACTCGGTGCCGGCATCGCTGACGCGCCTGCCCAGCACCAGCGGGCGGATGCCATGCGGGTCGCGGAAGGCCACCAGGCCCAGGCCGAGCACGGTGGCGACCACGGCATATCCGCCGCGCGCACGCCGCCCGAGCCCTTCGATCGCTCGGAACGCGGACTCCGGCGTGAGCGTGCGGCTCTTGTCGAGCTCGTGCGCGAACACGTTCAGCAGCACTTCCGAGTCGGACTGGGTGTTGACGTTGCGCCGGTCCTGCTCGAACACCTCGCGGCGCAGCGCGTCGGTGTTGATCAGGTTGCCGTTGTGCGCCAGCGCGATGCCGTAGGGCGAGTTCACGTAGAACGGTTGCGCCTCGTCGCTGCCCTCGCTGCCGGCGGTGGGATAGCGGCAGTGGGCGATGCCGACGCGGCCTTCCAGCAGTGACATCGCCTTGGCGTTGAACACGTCGCGCACCAGCCCGTTGCCCTTGTGCACGCGCAGCTGGGTGCCGTTGGCGGTGGCGATGCCGGCGGCGTCCTGCCCGCGATGCTGGAGGACGGTCAGGCCGTCGTAGAGCGACGTCGCGACTTCGGAGGTGGCGACGATGCCGATGATGCCGCACATGGCTGGGGGTCCCGTTGGGTGCTGCGCTGGTGGAACGTGGCGGTGGCCACGTCCCGGATCAAGGGTGCGGGCGGACGATGCCGTCCAGGCCGGCCTTGGACTTGACCTGGGCCATGAGGCGATCGGCGTCGGCGCGGCTGGCGACCGGCCCGGCCTTCACCCGCGTCAGCCGGCCCTTGTCGGTGGCGACGGTATCGGTGAAGGCGGTGATGCCGAGGCCACGCAGGCGGTCGCGCAGCTTGGTGGCCTC
>JAIUOJ010000098.1 GCA_020161335.1 Pseudomonadota bacterium | reverse complement strand
CCGACCAGCGGCCCGCAATGCGCGCACTGCAGGTCGACCTCGACATGGTGTACGACGCCGATCCGGCGCAGCAGGCGCGCAACCTCGACGCGCTGGTGGAACGGGTCAAGCGCATCGGCCCCAGCCACGTGTTCCTGCAGGCCTTCGCAGATCCCGACGGCAACGGCGCCGCCGACGCCGTGTACTTCCCGAACCGCCACCTGCCCGTGCGCGCCGACCTGTTCAACCGGGTCGCATGGCAGTTGCGCACGCGTGCCAACGTGGTGGTGTTCGCCTGGATGCCGGTGCTGGGCTTCGAACCGGCCGACGCCGGCATGCGGCGCGCCTGGACGATCGCCACGCCCGAGCACGACGCCATTCCGCGCCTCGACTTCACCCGCCCCGAGGTCGCGCGCTACATCGCCGACCTGTATGAGGACCTCGCCGCCAGCGGGTACTTCGAAGGCCTCATGTTCCACGACGACGCCTACCTGCGCGACACCGAGCTGCCTGCGCTCGGCGACGACCCCGCGGCCCGCACGCAGGCGCTGATCGGCTTCACGCAATCGCTGAAAGATGCCGCGGAACGCTGGCGCCCGCGCCTGCAGACCGCGCGCAACCTGTATGCGCGGCCCGTGCTGCAGCCGGCCAGCCAGGCCTGGTTCGCGCAGCGGCTCGACCTGTTCAACCACGCCTACGACTACACCGCGCTGATGGCGATGCCGTGGATGGAAGGCAGCGACCATCCGGAGCGCTGGCTGGAAGGCCTGCTCGCCGAGGTGCGTCGCGACGACCCGGGCCTGGACCGCACGCTGTTCGTGCTGCAGACCGTGGACTGGCGCCAACGCGCGCCGATCGACGGCGTGCGCCTGGAGGCGCAGGCGCGCCGCCTGGTCGCCGCCGGCGCGCGCCACCTGGCGTGGTATCCCGACGACTTCGTCGCCGACCTGCCGCCGCTCGGCGCCGCGCGCGAGGCGATGTCGGCGCGCAGCTTCCCCTACGAGGAACGCTGACATGTCGCCGTTCCTCGCCACCCTGTTCCAGTTCGCCTTCTTCTACCCGATCGTGATGTCCTTCTTCTGGATGTCCGGCGGCCTGTATTACTTCCTCGTGCGCGAACGCGGCGGCCGCACGCGCACCGATCCGCCGCCGATGGCGGCGTTCCCGCCGGCGGCGATCCTGGTGCCCTGCTTCAACGAGTCCGACAACGTCGACGAGACCATCGGCGCGGCGCTCGCGCAACGTTACCCCGACTTCGAGGTCATCGCGATCAACGACGGCAGCCGCGACGACACGGCCGCCAGGCTCGACGGCCTCGCCGCGCGCCACGCGAACCTGCGCGTGATCCACCTCGACCGCAACCTGGGCAAGGCCAACGCGCTGCGGATGGGCGCGCTGGCGGCCAACGCCGAGTACCTGCTGTGCATCGACGGCGACGCGATGCTCGACGAGTACGCGCTGCACTGGATGGTGTGGCACCTCGCGTCCGGCCCGCGCGTGGGCGCGGTCACCGGCAACCCGCGCATCCGCAACCGCTCCACCCTGCTCGGCAAGCTGCAGGTGGGCGAGTTCTCCTCGATCATCGGCATGATCAAGCGTGCGCAGCGCGTCTACGGCCGCATCTTCACCGTGTCCGGCGTGATCAGCGCCTTCCGCCGCAGCGCGCTGCACCGCGTCGGTTACTGGGCCGACGACATGGTGACCGAGGACATCGACATCAGCTGGCGCCTGCAGATGGACCACTGGGACATCCGCTACGAGCCCAACGCGATGTGCTTCATCCTGATGCCCGAGACGCTGCGCGGGCTGTGGAAGCAGCGCCTGCGCTGGGCGAAGGGCGGCGTCGAGGTGCTGCTGCGGCACGCCCGCAGCCTGATGCGCTGGCGCGACCGCAGGATGTGGCCGGTGCTGCTCGAGTACATGCTCAGCCTGGCCTGGGCCTACACCATGCTGTTCATCATCGTGCTGTGGGCGCTGGGCAAGTTCGTGCCGATGCCCGAGGCGCTGCACGTGCGCAGCCTGTTGCCCACCTGGCATGGCGTGATCCTGGCCCTGGTGTGCCTGTTGCAGTTCGCGAGCAGCCTGATCATCGACCGTCGCTACGAGAGCCGGATCGGGCGGAACTACTACTGGATGATCTGGTATCCGATCGCCTACTGGCTGCTCAGCCTCTTCACCAGCGTGGCCGCGGTGCCGGTCACGCTGCTCAATCGCCGCACGCGTGCGACATGGACCAGTCCTGACCGGGGATACCGATGAAACACGATTCGACCTACATCCAGAACCCTTCCGCCCAGCCGGCGCTGCAGCGCACCGCATGGGGCTTCGTCACCGCGGCATTCTGGCTGCTGTACCTGTACCTGCTGATGCCGCTGGTGACGCTGCTGATGTGGGCGCTCGGCGTGCGCACGGCGGTGTCCGAACTCTACCTGCGCGACTCGCACGTCGATCCGTTCCTGCTGGTCGTGCTGCCGGTGGTGGCGGTGACCTGCGCCGCGCTGCTGATCGGCTGGGCGACCTACAACCGCGCCCGCTTCCGCGACCGCGAGCGCCGATCGCACATCGACAACGTCACCCGAGAGGAGATCGCCGGCGGCCTGGGCGCCGAGGCCTCGGTGTCGCTCGCGCTGTCCGAAGCGAAGATCTGCATCCTGCACATGGACGACGCCGCCAATCCCACGTCGCTCACCGCAACGATGCCCGGCGTGCCGCGCATGGCGCATGCGCGCGTGGCCGGCGCCGCCTGAGCCATCGGCGCCGGTCAGGCCGAGGCCGCCGGCGCCCTTGCCGCGGGATCAGGCGCGGGATGCCGCGCCTGCCCGTCACCGCGGACCACGAAGCGTTCGACGGTCAGCGCTTCGAGTCCCATGGGGCCGTAGGCATGCAGGCGCGTGGTCGAAATGCCGATCTCGGCGCCCAGCCCCAGTTCGCCGCCGTCACTGAAGCGTGACGAGGCATTGACCATCACCACCGCCGACCGCAGCGCCTGCACGAAACGCGCGGCATGCGCGGGGTCGCGCGTGGAGATCACCTCGGTGTGGTCCGAGCCGTGGCGGCGGATGTGGGCGATGGCCTCGTCGAGCGAATCGAGCACGCGCACCGCGATCACCAGGTCGAGGTACTCGGCATCGTAATCCTCGTCGGTGGCCGGCGACAGGTCGGGCACGATCGATCGCGCGCGTTCGTCGCCGCGCAGCTCGACCCCGTGCGCGCGCAGCGCCTCGGCGGCGTGCGGCAGGAACGCCTGCGCCTCGCCGGCATGCACCAGCAGGGTTTCCAGCGCATTGCAGGCGCTCGGGCGCGAGACCTTGCCGTCGACCAGCAGGCGCAGCGCGAGATCGAGGTCGGCGCCGGCATCGACGTACAGGTGGCACACGCCCTTGTAGTGCTTGATCACCGGCACGCGCGCATGTTCGGCGACGAACCGGATCAGGCCCTCGCCGCCGCGCGGGATGGCGAGGTCGACGATGTCGGTCAGCTGCAGCAGCGACAGCATCGTCTCGCGCCGCAGGTCCTGGACGAGGGTCAGCGCCGCCGCGGGCACACCGGCCGCCTCCAGCGCCCGCTGCAGCGACGCCGCGATCGCGGTGTTGGAACGGATCGCCTCGCTGCCACCGCGCAGGATCACGCCGTTGCCGGCCTTCAGGCACAGCGCGGCGGCATCGGCGGTGACGTTGGGACGTGCCTCGTAGATCATCGCGACCACGCCCAGCGGGATGCGCACGCGCTCGACCTCGATCCCGTTGGGTCGCGTGTCGCGACGGGTCACCTGGCCGACCGGATCGGGCAGCGCGGCGACGTCGCGCAGCGCCGAGGCGATGCCCTGCAGCCGGGATTCGTCCAGACGCAGGCGGTCGAGCATGGCGGAGGACACGCCCTTGCCGCGCGCGGCCTCGAGGTCGGCCGCGTTCGCGGCGAGGATCGCGCCGGCGTCGGCCAGCAGGGCATCGGCCATCGCGTGCAGCATCGCGTCCTTCGCCGCCGTCGGCAGCGCGGCCACCGCCTGCGCGGCATCGCGGCACTGCAGGGCCAGTCGGCGGATGTCCTCGCTCATCTCCAGGGGTCCTCGGGCTCAGACCAGCATCAGGTCGTCGCGGTGGATGATGTTGCCGCCGTAGTTGTAGCCCAGCACCGCTTCGATGTCGCGCGAATGGCGCCCGGCGACGCGGCGGACGTCGGCGGCGGAATACTGGCTGACCCCGCGCGCGATACGCCGCGGGCCACGCTCGTCGCGCAGCAGCACCTCGACCATGTCGCCACGGCGGAAATCGCCTTCGGCGGCGACCACGCCGCCGGCCAGCAGCGAAGCGCCCTTCTCCACCAGCGCATGAGCGGCACCGGCATCGATGAAGATCCCGCCGGGTTCGGCCGGCGCGTTCTGCAGCCAGTGCTTGCGCACCGCGATACGGCTGCGCAGGGCATGGATCCGGGTGCCGCGCAGGCGGTCGTGCGCCAGCCCGGCCAGCACATCGGCGCGGGTGCCGTTGAACAGGACCGTGGCCACGCCGGCCGCGGACGCGCGCTGCGCGGCCTCGAGCTTGGTACGCATGCCGCCGGTGCCGACCGCGCTGCCGGAGCCGCCCGCCACTGATAGCAGCTCCGCGCTCAGCTGCGCCACCACCTCCACCGGGCGCGCGTTGGCGTGGGTGCGAGGATCGGCATCGTACAGGCCGTCGACGTCGCTGGCGATGAACAGCAGGTCGGCATCGACCAGCGCTGCGACGATCGCGGCGAGGTTGTCGTTGTCGCCCAGCTTGAGTTCGTCGACCGAGACCGTGTCGTTCTCGTTGATCACCGGCACCGCGCGATGGCGCAGCAGAGCGGCCAGCGTCGCCCGCGCGTTGAGGTAGCGGCGGCGGTTGCGCAGGTCATCGTGGGTCAGCAGCACCTGCGCCACCGGCCGTTCGAGCAATCCCTGCCAGAACCCGGTCAGGCGCGCCTGACCGAGCGCGGCAAGCGCCTGGCGCTCGGCCATCTCGGCACCGGGCACGAGCTGCTCGCGCAGGATCGCGCGCCCGGCCGCGACCGCGCCGGAGGACACCACCACCACCTCGCGACCGGCCGCGTGCGCGGCGTTGACGAAGCCGGCGATGGCTTCGGCGTATTCAGTCGAAAGTCCGCCGCCGTTTGCCGCCAGCAGGCTGCTGCCGACCTTCAGCACCGCGCGTCGCCACGGCGGCAGCAACTGTTCGCTGAAGCTGGCGGTCGCCGCGATCATGCCGTGGCCAGCGCGTCCCAGCGCGCCTGCAACAGGTCCAGGCGCAGGTCGGCGGCGGCACCGGGCGAGACGCGCGCGGCAAGGCTACCCTCCGGTGTGCGTCCCTGCCCTGCACTGTCGGCGGCCGCCGCGGCCGCCTGGTAGGCCTCCCGGAAAGGCACCCCGGCGAGCGCGGCGTCCACTGCCACGTCGGTGGCATACATGCCCGAATCGATCGCGGCGCGCAGCCGGTCCTCGCGCCACGCCAGGTTCGCCAGCAGCGCCGGCAACAGCTCCAGCGCCGCCAGGCCGCGGCCGAAACCGTGGAAGATCGCACCCTTGCTGGCCTGCAGGTCGCGGTGGTAACCCGACGGCAGCGACAGCAGCTGCTCGATCTCGGTGCGCGCCGCGGCGACGCTGGCATGCGTGGCGCGCATCAGCTCGATCACGTCCGGATTGCGCTTGTTGGGCATGATCGAACTGCCGGTGGTGTACTGCGCCGGCAGCGAGACGAAGCCGAACTCGGCGCTGGTGAACAGCGACAGGTCCCAGGCGATGCGGCGCAGGTCGAGCGTCGCCCCGCCCAGTGCTTCCAGCGCGGCCAGCTCGAACTTTCCGCGCGAAAGCTGGGCGTAGATCGGGCTGACCTGCAGCCGCGAAAACCCAAGCGCCTGCGTGGTGTGCTCGCGGTCGAGCTTGAGGTTGACGCCGTAGCCGGCTGCGGTGCCGAGCGGATTGGCATCGACCAGCTTCAGGGTATCGCTGGCGCGGATGGCATTGTCGATGAAGGCCTCGGCCCAGCCGGCCCACCACATGCCCGCGGACGACACCACGGCACGCTGGATATGGGTGTAGCCGGGGATCGGCAGGTCGTGCTCTGCCCGTGCGCGATCCAGCGCCACCTTGGCAATCCCGCGCGACAGCGCCGCGACGCGCGCCAGCTTCTCCTTGAGCCATAGCCGCGTGGCGACCAGGATCTGGTCGTTGCGGCTGCGCCCGGTGTGGATCCTGCGCCCGGCATCGCCGAGCCGCTCGGTCAGGCGTGACTCGATCGCCGAATGGCCATCCTCGTAGCGTTCGTCGAGCACGAAGGCGCCGCTGCGGAAATCGTCCGCCAGCGCCGCCAGTTCGCGCTCCAGTCCCGCCAGTTCCTCGCCGGAGAGGATGCCGATGTTGCGCAGGCCCTGCGCGTGCGCGGCGCTGGCCCGGATGTCGTGCAGGAAGAACTCGCGGTCGAGCAGCACGTCGTCGCCAGCGAGGAACCGCTGGATGTCTGCGTCGACCGTCACGCCCGGCTTCTGCCACAACAGGTCGCTCATCAGCCTGCCTCCGTGAAATAGGCATCCGCCGGCACGCCGGCCAGCTCGTCGAATCCGAATGCAAGGTTGAGGTTCTGCATCGCCTGCGTCGCCGCGCCCTTGAGCAGGTTGTCGAGCGTGGCCACCGCCACCAGGCGGCGGCCGCCGGGCGCCACGGTGAAGCCGCCGATCTCGACACCATGCCGGCCGGCGATCCGGCTCACCCAGGGTGTCGCATCGATCACGCGCAGCAGCGGCTCGCCGGCGTAGCGCGCGCGGTAGCGCGCGCGGACGTCGTCGATCGCGACCGGTTCGCGCAGCGCGAGGTTCACGGTCATGGTGATCCCGCGGAAATGCGGCGCCACGTGCGGCATGAACTCCACCGCCGTGCCGAGCTGGCGCGAGACTTCGCGTTCGTGCAGGTGGTCGGCCAGCGCGTACGGCATCAGGTTGTCGCGCAGCAGCCCGACGTTGTTCCTGTCCGAGGGCGTGGTACCCGCGCCGGAGTAGCCGGACACGCCGAAACACTGTGGTGGCGCCGAGAGCAAGCCGAGCATCGGCGCGATCGCCAGCTGCATGGCGGTGGCATAACAGCCGGGATTGCTGATGCGCCGCTGGCCAGCGTACTTGCCACGGGTGAGCTCGGGCAGGCCGTAGTACCAGTCGTCGTTGAAGCGGTAGTCGGCGGACAGATCGACCACCACCGTCTGCGGCGCCTGCGCATCAATCGCCGCGACCAGCTCGGCCGCCTTGCCGTTGGGCAATGCCAGCACCACGGCATCGGCGCCCTTGCCGCCCACCTGTTCGTGGGACAGGTTTTCGTAGCGCAGCTCGCCCGAGAACCCCTCGATCTGCCCGCGCACGGGCCGGCCGTCCAGCTCGCGCGAGGACACGAAGGACAGCTCCAGGTGCGGATGGCGGTCGATCAAGCGGATCAGTTCGGCGCCGGTATGGCCGCGCGCGCCGACGATGCCGACGGTCTGCTTGCTCATGTCACTGCCCCGTGTCGTTGCAGCCTGTCGAGCAGGCCGCGCTTCACGTCCTGCCATTCGCTGTCGATGATGGAAAACACGACGGTATCGCGTGGACTGCCGTCGGCATGCCGCTTGTGGTTGCGCAGGATGCCGTCCTGCTTCGCACCGAGCCGGGCGATGGCGGTGCGCGAACGCAGGTTCTCCGTGCTGGTCTCGAACACCACGCTGATGCAGCCCAGCGCTTCGAAGGCGTGCGCCAGCAACAGCCGCTTGGCCTCGGTGTTGAGCCCGGTCCGCTGCACGCGCGGCGCGTACCAGGTGTAGCCGATGCACAGCGTCGGCACGTCGGGCTCCAGCCGGTAGAAGCGGGTACTGCCGACCGGCGCGCCCTGCGCATCGCAAACCGCGAACGGCAGCACGCGCCCCTCGGCCTGCGCCTCCAGAGCGGATCGCACGTAGCGCCCCACGGCGTCGACCGTCGGCACGCTGGTGAACCACAGCCGCGACAGCGCGTCACCCGCGAGCGCGACGCGCAGGCCGTCGACATGCGCCTCGCGCAGCGGCTCCAGGCGCACGTGCGCGCCCGCCAGCACCGGCACCTCGCGCCACGTCGCGGGCAGGTCGGCCAGGGCCATCTCAGTCCACCAGCGTCGGCGGCCGCGTGCGGCAGTGGGTCACGCAACGCTCGATCTCGGGGAAGCCTTCGATGCCGTACCAGAACACCTTCCACTTCTCCTGCTTGTAGCAGCCGTCGGACTCGGCGTAGTAGAAGATGTTGATCTGGTTGTGGTGGCGCGAACGCCAGAAGAGCTGCGGCGTCTCCTCGCGCATCACGTTCCAGACCGCGCGGCCGAGGCCCTCGCCCTGGGCGTCGTCGAGCACCGCGAACTTGTCGAGGTAGGTCATGCCGTCGCCATCGGTGAGGATCACCGCCGCCCGGTAGTTCTCGCTGACGTAGGCGCGCAGCAGCCGGGTGCGCTCGAAATAGTCGGGGACGAGGGTGCGGCCGAAGCTGGACTCGATCAGCCCGCGCAACCGGACGAGGTCGAACGCGTCCCACGTGGTCGCGCGCAGCACCTTCTCGCCGCGACGCACCAGGGTGCCCGACCCACGGTGGGTGAACAGTTCCTTGGCCAGGTCGGCAGGGCGCGTGATCGAGACCGACGACTCCAGCGGCAGGCGGTCGAGCAGGTCCTTGATCTGTTCGAGCTTCACCTTCATGCCGCCGTTGATCCACGGCTGCTGCATCAGGTGCTCGTATTCGCTGGACAGGTTGATCGAATCGATCACCTGCCCGTCCGCGTCCAGCAGCCCGCCGGTGCCGGTCAGGAAGATGATCTTGTACGGCTGCAGCACGCGCACCAGTTCGTTGGCGGCGAAATCTGCGTTGATGTTGAGGATCTGCCCGCCCGCGGTCTCGCCGAGGCTGGCGATCACCGGGATCGAGCTGGCCTGCAGGCTGGCCTCGATCGGCGCGAGGTTCACCGACTTCACCTCGCCGACGAGCCCATAGGTGTCGCGGTCCAGGAATTCGGATTCGAACACGCCGCCGGTGATCGACGTGGCGCGGACGCCATTCTGCTGCAGCGCTTCCACCAGCTGCAGGTTGGAGGCCTGGAACACCTTGCGCACGATCGCCAGCGCCTCCGGCGAGGTCACGCGCAGGCCGCCGACGGTCTGCTTGACGATGCCCGCCGCCGACAGCTCGGTGTCCAGCTGCGGGCCGGCGCCATGCAGGACGATCGGGGTCAGCCCGACTTCCTGCAGGAACGACAGCGACGAGGTCAGCGCCTCGAGGTCGTCGCGCAGCACCGCGCCGCCGACCTTGACCACCGCGAAGCGCTTCGCGTCGACCTGCGAGAAGCGCTTGAGGTACTGGCTGATCTCCTTCGCGCTGGCCATGCTCGACAGCAGGCGCACGATGGTCTGCCGGGTCTGCTTGTTGGCTTCGATGTTCATGCGGACTCGAGGATGTTGCGGACGATGCCGCCGTAGCGTTGCAGTTGTTCGAGCGAGACCCACTCGTCGGCGGTATGCGCCTGGGCGATGTCGCCCGGGCCGAAGACCAGCGCGGTCAGGCCGGCGCGCGAGAACAGCGACGCCTCGGTCCAGAAATCGACGGCGTTGCCGATGGGCAGGCCCAGGTCGTCGGCCAGGTCGCGCGCACGCAGGCGCCTGTCCTCGGCGTCGGCCACGTCGCCGGCGGGCAGCGACGGCCCGCGGAACGTCTCCTCGTAGGTGTCCAGCGCGTCCGGCGCGGCGAAACCGTGGAAGGCCGCATGCAGCTGGTCGACGTCGTGCGAGGGCAGCGGCCGGAAACCGAAGCGCACTTCCGCCGCCGGCGCGATCACGTTCGCCTTGATCCCGCCCTCGATCCGGCCGATGTTGAAGCGCAGCCCGGTCAGGCCGCCGAAGCGCCGGTGCGACTCCATGCCGACGAAGTCGAGCGCGCGGCTGCTCCAGCGCACCGTGTGGTGCAGCGCGCTGGCGTCCAGCGCACCCGGGCCGGAGGCGTGCCCGGCCACGCCGCGGAACGCGAGGCGCACGGCGCTGATGCCGCGATGCGCCAGCACCGCTTCGCAGCGCGTGGGCTCGGCCACGATGGCATCGCGGAAGCCGTGGTCGCGCGCGAGGAAGGCATCGATGCAGCGCGGGTCGTTGGCTTCCTCGTCGCTGGTGAACAGGAACGCCGCGTCGCCCTGCGTCTCCCGTGCGGCGGCGATCAGGCCGGCGGCAGCGCCCTTGATGTCGCAGGCGCCAAGCCCGATCGCGTGCTCGCCGGTGACGCGCAGCACGTGCGGGTCCGCGCTCCAGTGCGGCGAAGACGGCACGGTGTCGAGGTGCACGTTGAACAGGCGGGTCGGCGCGCCGCGCACGGCGAACAGCGAGACCGCGCCCGCGCCGTGGTCGCTCACTTCGACCTGGAAGCCGGGAAGCTGGCTGCGGATGTAGTCGAAGATGCCGCCGGTGGTGATCGCGCGCGGCGGGTTGCGGGTGTCGAACGACACCAGCGCTTCAAGGTGTTGGAGGATGGCGGGCAGCATGATCGCGTCTTGCGTGGGAAGGAGCCTGGCGGCGGGACCGCCGGGCCCGTCTCAGCGATTGACCTCCGCCCACAGCGTGCTGCTCATGCCGAACAGCTTGATGAAGCCCTCGGCTTCCTCCACGCCCCAATCCGCCGATTGGGCATAGGTGGCGCCCTTGGCATTGAGGATGTGCGGCGAGGCCACGGCCACCGCGTCCACCCGGCCGCCTCGGGTTTCGAGCACGACTTCGCCATTGACGGTCGATTGCGACGAGGCCAGGAACGCCTCCAGATCGGCCTTCAGCGGATCGTGGTAGAAGCCTTCATAGACCAGTTCCACCCACTTGCGCGCGACCTCCGGCTTGAAACGGTTCTGCTGCTTGCTCAGCACAGCCTCCTCGAGCGCGCGATGCGCGGCCAGCAGCGCGACCAGTCCGGGCGCTTCGTAGACGATGCGGCCCTTGAGGCCGATCACGGTGTCGCCGGTGTACATGCCGCGCCCCACGCCATAGGGCGCGAACAGCTTGTTGAGCCGCGCCAGGATCTGCTCGCCGGGCAATGCCTTGCCGTCGAGCTCGACCGCCTCGCCCGCCGCGAACTTCAGGTGCACGAGCAGCGGCTCGACCGGCCACGCACTGCGCGGCGCGCACCAGCCGCGGGCGCCCTCGCCGGGGGCTTCCCACTTGTCGATCTCGCCGCCGGACATGGTCACGCCCAGCAGGTTCTCGTTGATGGTGTAGGCCTTCTGCTTGGCGCGCACGCCGAAGCCGCGCTCCTCAAGGTAGGCCTGCTCGTAGGCACGCGTCTGCGTGTGCTCCTTCTGGATCTCGCGGATCGGCGCCACGATGCGGTAGTCGCCCTGCGACTTCACCGCCAGGTCGAAGCGCACCTGGTCGTTGCCCATGCCGGTGCAGCCGTGGGCGATGGCGTTGGTGCCGAGTTCCGCGGCGCGCCTGAGCGCGGCGTCGACGATCAGGTAGCGGTCGGACACCAGCAGCGGGTACTGGCCCTGGTAGCCCTCGCCCGCCC
>JAIUOJ010000097.1 GCA_020161335.1 Pseudomonadota bacterium | reverse complement strand
AAAAGAAGCCCGGCACGAGGCCGGGCTTCCGTTGAGCAGCGAGCGCCAGGATCAGTTCTGGACGTTCAGCTCGGTACGACGGTTCACTTCGCTCTTGCACGCCGGGAACGTGTTCGGCGTCGGCTCCAGCGGACGGCTCTCGCCGTAGCCCACCGGGCCGGCCAGGCGGCCAGCGTCGATGCCATTGCCCGTCAGGTAGTCGTACACCGCCTTCGCGCGGCGCTCCGACAACTTCTGGTTGTACGCATCGGCACCGCACAGGTCGGTGTGGCCCGCCACTTCGACGCGCAGTTCCGGGTAACGCTTCAGGATCTCGACGGCCTCGTTCAGGATCGCCACCGCGTCAGGACGCAGCGTCGAACGGTCGAAGTCGAAGTTCACGCCGTTCAGGTCGATCGTGATCGGTGCCGGCGGCGGCGGCGGCGCCGGGGGAGCCGGCGGCGGCGGCGGCGGCGGAGCGATCGCGGCGGTCGGTTCCGGACCCAGCGGGATCACGACGCCGACCGAAGCCAGCACGTCGCCGAAGTAGCTGTCGCTCTGCTGGTGCGGGTAACCCGAGCCCTGGGCGGGGCCGGTCTCGGCTGCGATGCTGCCATCGTCGAAATCCGCGCGATAAGCCACTTCGGCCCGCACCTTCACCCGACCTTCGCCGCCCTGTACACCCAGACCAAGCTTGGCGGCCAAGTTGCCCTCTTCACGCTGGCCCGGCGAGTTCGGGTTCGGGTTCGCGTCGAACTCTTCCTCAGAGCGCTGGTAGCCCAACCCGAACAGCAGATACGGATTCCAGCTGCGGCCGTCAGACACGAAGTGACGACGCGCGTCCAGCGAAATGCCGTACTGGCTCCAGTTCAGGTTGCGATTCGCGCCGGCCACGCCGTCGTCGAAGCTCGGATTCTGGTAATTCAGCTCGCCGTCGAGCGACCAGTTGCGGCTGATGAACTTGCCCAGACCCAGCGTGGCGAACGGGGTATCTTCAGTGCGACGATCATTATCCTGCATGTTGAAACCCGTGGAACCGGTCAGGTACCAGCGGTCATCGAACTCCTGCGCCTGGGCGGCATGGGCGATGCCCAGTCCACCAAGCAGCGCAAGGCCGAGGAGTTTCATCTTCATGTTCACAGCTCCTTTGAGGGGGTTGAAACCGACCGCAACTCACGAGTTCCACCGTGGCGACGCCACCAGAAAGCGTTAGTGCGAAAATCCGTGACATCCGTGAGAACAGATGCCTGATCGCAAGATTAGGCACAGCCTCGTGAAGGCTGTGTTAACGACATTGTAACTTCCTTAGCTCGAATTGTTCAAGCTTCGGCGCTGGTGACATGCGACTCGCCTGCGAAGAGGGAGGTGGCCTGAACCGCCTTGGACAGAATTTCGGCCCCGACTTGACTTAACCAAAAGATTTCACACGCTACTGCCGGGGACAAGCCGGGTCGCCCCTGTATTGCGCGCAGAGCCGTTGCCGGCAGCGGATGCCGTCCACCGTGTTGGCCGCGGGGCAGTTGCGCAGGCGCGTCTGCAGGCGGGCCGAGCCCTGTTCGGTGCCCGCGGCCCCGGGCGTCCGGCCCGTGCCGGGATCCCGTTGGCGCAGCTGGGCGATGAGCTCGTCCAGCGTCTGCGGCTCGCCGGACGCGCGCTTGTCCGCGGGGCGGTCGCGGATGTTGGCCAGCAGGGTCGCCAGCAGGTCGGTCTCGGCAGCCGGCGACGCGCCAGCGGGCGCCGGGCGGGCGGCGCGCAGGGGCGGTGCCGTCGATGCCGGCGGGCGCGACCGGGCCGCGCCTGGGGGCGGTGCGCTGGTGGAGTTCGCGCCGCCGGCGTCGGCTCGCGCCGCCGTGGATGCCGTGGATGCCGTGGATGCCGGGGTTGCGGTGGCCTGGGCCTCGGCGCGGTTGTCCAGGGTCGCCAGCGGATCGGGCGCGCCGGTGGCCCCGGCGTCGGGATCCTGCACGAGGACGGCCGCAGCGGCGTCGGGCACCGGCGAGGGTTCACTGCGGGCCATGGGCGGCGCGGTCGACGAATGCGCGCCGGATCCAGCCGCGTCGGGGCTCGACCACCACCAGGCCACGCCGGCACCTGCGGCCACGACCAGGACGGCCAAGGCAAGCCATCGCAGCGGGCGCGGGCGCCGCGCGTCGTGCAGATGTCGCGATGCGTGCCCGGGCGCGGTCGATTCCGGCGCGGACACGCCGGCGGCGGGCGCGCCGGTCTCGAAAAGACGGGGACGTACCGGCCTGGCGTCCTTGCTGTCCAACGCGTTCCCCTTCCATCCATAGTCGGGCACTATCGTCCGAGGCATTCTCACGCCCCCGGTCGGGAGCGTCAACGCCCGCCTGCACTCGACGGATCGACGGCTTTGATCGTGCTATGGATGGCCTTGTTCTTCCTGCTCGCCTGCGCGGCGACCTGGTGGGCCCTGTTCGACGATGCGCGCACGCGCACGTCCGCGGCCCTGCAGCGAACGTGGCGTGTGGCGATGACGCGACTCGGCCGGGCCTGGCCCCGCCGGCGGACGCCGCACACGGCATCGCGATCGTTCCGGCACCGCCTGCCGCTGGCGAATGCGTCCGTGCGCACGCGCCACCTGCTCGCCGGCATGCTCCTGGTCCTGCTGCTGCCGGCGCTGCTGGTACTGGCCTTGCGCCGCGACGTGATCCTCGAAGGCTTCGATCGCGTCGAACGGCCGGTGGCCAGCGCCCGGCTGGAGGAACTCCTGCGTGGCGAACGGCTGGTCCCGCCGCCAGCGCCTCCGCCGGAGGTGTTCCTCACCGCCGAGGTGGAAGCGGTGCGGCCGATGACCGCCAGCGCCGATCGCAAGTGGGACCGGCTCGACCCCGAGTTCACCCAGCGCCTGCTGGCGGTGTACCGCGTGATGCTGGAGGAACATGGCTACGAGATGGTGCTGGTGGAGGGCTATCGCAGTCCCGAGCGCCAGGACCGGCTTGCCGCGCGGGGCCAGCACGTGACCCGCGCCAGCGGCGGCCGCAGTTGGCACCAGTACGGCCTGGCCGCGGACAGCGCCTTCATGCGTGACGGCGCGCTGGTGATCTCCGAACGCGATCCATGGGCCATGCGCGGCTACCAGTTGTACGGCGAAGCCGCGCGCCAGGCCGGGATGGTGTGGGGGGGCGACTGGCGCAGCATCCAGGACCTGATGCACGTGGAACTGCGACGAGCCGGCGTGATGCCGCGCTGAGCCTCTGCTACTCTTCCGGCGTGCAAGGCCGCACCACGCTTCCATGGAACCAGGAGACAGCATGATCCCAGCGCCCGCCGGGCCCACGGCCCCATTCCGCCCCCTGCGCACCGGCGTCCCGCCCCTCGCGCCGGCCACGCCTTGCGCTTCCCGACCCGCCCGATGGCGGCATGACGCAGGCGACGACCGCAACACCTGACACGGATTTCCCGATGCCGGCGCTGCCGGCGGACGCGCGAGGCGCTGCGCTTCGCACTCGAAGACGAATGGATGTCGCACCGGGCTCGCGCCCGACCCACAAGGATCATGGGCAAGTTCTTCCGCATCTCGGCATGGCTGTTGCTGGTCACGGCGCTGGTCTGGCTCACGGTGATCGCCTACTGGCAAAGCGCCGAGGTGCATCCCGGCAAGCGCGACCTGCTGCTGTACCTCGGCCTGCTGCCACTGGCGATCTTCGCGGTCCTGGCACTGGGCAAGCTCGGCTTCGACGGTGCGCGGCGCAAGGCCGGCGCGCCCGCGGACAAGTCCCGCGATCCCGTTGAAGCCGTCGCTGCGGACGCGCCTCCACCGGAGCCCGCGCGTGCGATCGCGATCCTTGCCGGCGCCCTGCAGGTGCCCGCGGGGCAGGAGGCGGCACACGTGCTGGCCGCGCTGTCCACGCCCGCATCGCCCTCGCTGCACGATCGCCTGAAGGATGGCAGCGGCTTCCCGGTGTTTGCGGCGTGGGATCGCAGCCTGGACGTCGAGCAGGCGCACGCGGTCATCGAGGCCATGCGCGACCGGCCCGTGACCGCCCCGGAGGCTTCGCGCGCACTCGCGCTGCTGATGCCGGTCGCCGCCGACCTCGTGGCGACGATCGCCGCGCATGGGCCGGCCGCTCATCCGCGCGACGCCCTGGCCGCGATGCCGGCAGCGGTCGTTGCGCGCCTGCAGGTGTCGCTGTTCCTGCCGACGGACTGGCCGGCCGCGCTCGGCGACGCCGCGCGCGACTGGCTCGCCGACGAAGCGCTGGCAGCGGGACTGCCGGCCGAACACCTCGCGATCGAAGTCTTGCCCACGACGTCCGCGGCCGACCTCTGGCGGAAGATCGCCGCGATCGCGCAGGCACGCACCGAACGCGCCGCCCCCGTGCAGCACCTGTTGCTGGCCTGCCAGTCGATGGTCGGCGAACGCAGCGTGCATCGGCTCGAACAAGCCGGCCGACTGCTCTCGGCGCGACAGCCCGAAGGCATCGTGCCCGGCGAAGGCGCCGCCGGCGTGGTGCTGCTGCCCGGCGACGACCGCGACCAGTTCGCACTGCCGCCGCGCACGCTGCTGCGGGCGCAGGCGACGGCGCAGCGCGGCGTCTCGTGGCAGGCGCGCTCCGCCACCGCCCAGATCGCCGAACAGTGGCAGCAGCTGTTCGACACCGTGCCCGGCACCGCCTCCGGCGACGTCAGGGCCGTCGTCAGCGACGCCGACCTGCGCCGCAGCCGCGCCGCCGCGATCGGCAGCGCGCTCACGCAGGCCGCGCCGCAGCTCGAGCCCGATGGCGATGGCCTGCATACCGGCGTCGCCTGCGGCGAGCTGGGCATCGTTGCGCCGCTCGCCCTGCTTGCACTCGCATCCGCGAAAGCGGATGCCACTGGCGCGCCCGTCGTCGCAATGGCCGTCGCCGAAGCCGACCAGCGCACGCTCGCTTTGGTCACGCCCCCCGATCCGCCGGTCGCCCACGCGGCCGACGCCACGCCATCCACGCCACGGGCCGCATGAGCAGACTTCGCTACTTCCTGACCGACTACCGCACCCTCGCCGCACTCGCCCTGCTCGTGGCCGGCGCCACGATGTTCCTTGGCGCAGAGGGCATGACCCGCGTCGGCTTCTGGCTGGGCGTGGTGGTCATCGTCGCGCTGCTGGCCTGGCTGGTGGCGTGGCTCGTCCGACGCGCGCGCACCAGGCGCGCCGCGGCGAAGCTCGACGGGATGATGCAGGAGCAGGCCGATCGCGCCGTGGCGCAGGCGCGGCCCGCCGCACGCGCCGACACCGAGGCGCTGCGCGAGAAGATGCTGGCCGCGGTGAAGTCGATCAAGGGCTCGCGCCTGGGCCAGGCACGCGGCGCGGCGGCGCTGTACGAACTGCCGTGGTACGTGGTGATCGGCAACCCGGCGGCCGGCAAGAGCACCGCCGTCCTCAACTCGGGCCTGCAGTTCCCGTTCGAGGACAGCCGCAGCAACGTCGTCCACGGCCTCGGCGGCACCCGCAACTGCGACTGGTACTTCACCACCGAAGGCATCCTGCTCGATACCGCGGGCCGCTACTCGGTGAGCGTCGAGGACCGCCTGGACTGGCTGACCTTCCTCGACCTGCTGCGCGAACACCGGCCGATGGCGCCGATCAACGGCTTCGTCATCGCCGCCAGCATCGCCGAGCTGGCCGGCAGCAAGCCCGAGTTCGCGATCGAGCTGGCGAAGAACCTGCGCCAGCGCGTGCAGGAACTGACCGAGCGCCTGGAAGTGTTCGCGCCGGTGTACGTCGTGTTCACCAAGGCCGACCTGATCGCCGGCTTCAACGAATTCTTCAGTTCGCTCGACCCGGCCGAACGCGAGAACGGCTGGGGCGCCTCCCTGCCCTACGACCCGAGGGGCGAGGCGGACGCGCTGGCCGCGTTCGACATGCACTTCGACATCCTGGCCGATGGCCTGAAGGAAGTCGCGCTGTCGCAGCTCGCGATCCGCCGCGGACACGACAGCGGACCGGCCCTGCTCACGCTGCCGCTGGAGTTCAGCGCGATCAAGCCGGCGCTGCGCACGTTCATCGCCACCCTGTTCGAGGACAACCCGTACCAGTTCAGGCCGGTGTTCCGCGGCTTCTATTTCACCAGTGCGATCCAGGAAGGCACGTCGGTGCATCGCGCCTCCGAACGCATCTCGCGCCAGTTCAACCTCGGCGACGCGCCGGCGGCCGCGCGCGGCGCAGAGCCGGTCACGGACACCGGCTACTTCCTGCAAGGCCTGTTCCGCAAGGTGATCTTCGGCGACCGCCAGCTCGTGCGCCAGCACGCCAGTCCGCGGCGCGCACGGCTGCGGCTGGCCGCGTTCTTCGCCTCGGCCGCGGTACTGGCGCTGGTGCTGGCCGGCTGGGCGTGGTCGTACACCAGCAACCGCCAGTTCGCGCGCAACGTCGCCGCCGACCTCGACAAGGCGGTGCAGGTGCAGGCCGGCCGGGTCGACCTGAAGTCGCGGATCGAGGCGCTGTTGATCCTGCAGGAACGCCTCGAGCAGCTCGAGCTGTACCGCAAGGACCGGCCGCTGTCGCTCGGCCTCGGCCTCTACCAGGGCGACCGCATCGAAACCCGGCTGCGCGCCGAGTATTTCAACGGCATGCGCCAGATCATGCTGCAGCCCACCACGCAGCGGCTGGAAGCCTTCCTCGGCGAGGTGGTGCGCAACCGCGACCAGGTCCGCACCGGTGCCGCCGCGCGTGCCGCCGCGGGCGAACCGGAAGAAGCGCCGCAGGACACGCTGTACCAGGATGCGTCGCCGACCAGCGCCGACGACGCCTACGCCGCGCTCAAGGCCTACCTGATGCTCGGCGATCCCGCGCGCGTGGACGGCAGCCACCTGTCGTCGGAACTCACCCGGTTCTGGCGTGGCTGGCTGGAGGCGAACCGTGGCCAGATGACGCGCGAGGAGATGGTGCGCAACGCGGAGCGGCTGATGTCGTTCTACGTCACCCACGCCAGCGCCCCGGAATGGCCGCGGATCGAACCGCGCTTCGCCCTGGTCGACGACAGCCGCCAGCTCCTGCGTGAAGTGATGAAGGGCAAGCCGGCGCTCGAGCGCGTCTACGCCGACGTCAAGACGCGGGCCGCGACGCGCTTCCCCACGATCACCGCCGACTTCCTGATCGGCCAGGATGCGAACAAGGGCGCCATCACCGGCAACTACGCCATCTCCGGCGCGTTCTCGCGCGCGGCGTGGGAAGGCTACGTCGAGGACGCGATCAAGGAAGCCGCCAACAAGCAGCTCAGCACCAGCGACTGGGTGCTGGAAACCTCCTCGCCCACCGACCTCACCATCGCCGGCAGCCCCGAGCACATCGCGCAGGAGCTGACCGGGCTGTACAAGGCGGAGTACGCCCGCGAGTGGCGCAAGTTCGTCGACAGCGTGGCGGTCGCCGAGTTCGCCACCTTCGATGCCGCGGTGGCGCGCATGGACAGCATCGGCGACCCGCGCAACTCGCCGCTGCGCAAGCTGCTCGAAGCGGTCAACGACAACACCCTCTGGGACAACCCCAAGGCCCAGAGCGAGGCCATGGACAAGGCGCGCACGGGAATCATCGCCTGGTTCGAGCGCGTGATCATGCGCCGCAACCCGACCTCGATCCCGGTGCGCATCGATCCGGCAACCGGCAGGCAGGAGCCGGTGCCGCCCGGTCCGATCGGCCGCGAGTTCGAGGGCTTCGCACGACTGATGGCGGTGCGCGACGGCAATCCTTCGTTGATGGCGGCGTACTTCGACGCGCTGGGCAGGATCCGCACCCGGCTCAACGCGATCCGCACGCAGGGCGCGCCCGGCCCCGGCGCCAGCCGGCTGATGCAGGACACGCTGGCGTCCGGCGGCGATTCCGAATTGTCGGCGGCGCTGACGCTGGTCGACGAGCAGATGCTCGACGGCGTGGCCGACGGCCAGCGCCAGGCACTGCGCACGCTGCTGCTGCGACCGCTGACGCAGACCTACGCGGCCCTGGTGGCGCCGGCCGAAGGCGAGCTCGACCAGGTGTGGACGGCGCAGGTGTACCAGCCGTTCGAATCCGGCATCGGCCAACGCTATCCGTTTGCGCCAGGTGCATCGGTCGAGGCCGTGCAGGGGGACATCGAGCAGGTGTTCGGCCCCAACGGCAGCATCGCGCAGTACAGCAAGGACACGCTCGGCGGCCTGGTCACGCGCCGCGGCAACGCGCTGGAACCGGCGCGCTGGGCCGGCATCGGCATCACGCTGTCGCCGGAGTTCACCGCGGGGTATCCGGCCTGGGTGGCGCCGTTGGGCCAGGTGGCGTCCGCGTCCGGCGGTTCGGCCGGTGGCGGCGGCACGCAACAGCTGTTCCGCATCCAGCCACAGCCGGTGTCCGGACTGAACGAGTACACCCTCGAGATCGACGGCCAGGTGCTGCGCTACCGCAACACGCCGCCGCAATGGCAGACCTTCCAGTGGCCCGGACCGGGCGCGCCCGGCGCACGCGTCTCCGCGATCATGGCCAACGGGCAATCGGTGGAGATCATCGACGCCCCCGGCGAGCAGGGACTGGGCCGGCTGATCGAGGCGGCCGAGACGCGGACGATCGGTGAAAACCGCTACCAGCTGACATGGACGACCGACGGCGCACCCGCGGTCACGGTGGAGCTGGAACGGATCGCAGCCCCCGTGAACGCCGGCGGCGACAGCATCGGCGGGCTCACCACCAGCAGCATGCGCGGGCTGCGCCTGCCTGCCGCGGTGACGGCGAAGCCCGCGCCAGCGACGCCCGCGGGCACGCCCGCCGCGACGCCGGAGGCGCGGCCATGAGCGAGGTCTCCGCCGCGATCGGCTATTTCGGCAAGCTGCCCTCGCGCGGCGATTTCGTGCGCAGCCCGGACAACCACCAGCTGATGCTGCTGCTCGACCGCTGGGCCGGCCACGGGCTGGAACTGCTCAGCCAGGACGTCGACTGGAAGCGCCTCTACGACACCGCCTCGCCGCTGCACTTCGCGTTCCTCGGCTCGCGCAGCGGGATGGTCATCGCCGGCCACCTGATGCCCAGCGGCGACGCATCGCAACGGCGCTTCCCGTTCCTGTCCGCCACCCATCTGCAGGTGGCGCCGTCGCTGGACTTCATCGCGCGCAGCCCGCTGGCGTTCTCGCGGCTGTGGACGGTGCTGGCGCGCACCGCGCGCGAGGTGGTCGCCGCGGAGGAGGCCTCGCTGGCGTTGCGGCAACTGGGCGACACGCGGTTCCCGCTCAGCACCGCCGCCGGCGCCTACGACGCCCCCTATTTCGATTTCCTCGACATGCAGGTGCTCGACACGCTGCAGGACACGCTCGTGCAGTCGGGCCACGCGCGGCTGTCCCTGAAGTGGACGCTGCCCGCACTGGGCCTGCTGCTGCAGCCGGCGCTGACCGGCGCCGCGATGCCAATCGACAAGGGACTGTCGCTGCCGCTACCGCGCGACCCGCTGTACCGGCCGCTGGTGGCGGCGTTCTGGCTCGACCTCGTCTCGGGCTTCCTCGCGCGCGCCGACTTCGAACTCGCCCTGCTGGTCAACGAAAGCGGCGAGCCACGCCTGACCCTCGGCTTCAACGGGGCGGACGGCAACCTCCTGCACGGCGCGTTCGACGACAGGGTCGCGCGCGAGCGCCTGATCGCGGTCGACGATGCCGAATGGGTGGAGGACCAGTTGTCGGGCGACTACGCGCTCAACAAGCTGGCCAGCTACCTCGATCGCGGCGACCTGTCGCTGCGCTCCGCGCGGCAGGTGTTCCGCGAAACCTTCCTGGGAGCATGACCATGCACCACGCCCTCCGCTTCCGCGCCCTGCTGGCCGCCGCCCTGCTGGCCGGCACATGGACGACGGCGGCCGCGCAGTCGCCGGCACCGGTCATCGTCGACGGCATCGTGCCGGACGAGTCGGCCAAGGCGCAGGTGCTGGCGAAGCTGCGCGAGCTCTACGGCGCCGATCGCGTGGTTGACCGTGTGCGCGTCGGCGCGGTGGTGGCGCCGCCCAACTGGAGCGAGAACGTCGCCGCGCTGGTCGCGCCCCTGCTGAAGCAGGTGTCCGCGGGCGAACTGGACGTCAACGGCAACAGCGTGCAGATCCGCGGCACGGTGGCCAACGAACTGCAGCGCCAGCAGGTGGCCAGCCACGTGCTGACCTCGCTCAACGCCACCTACAGCGTCAATGCCAGCGGCCTGCGCGTGGGCGAGTCGCCGCAGCACCTGCTGGACGACGCGCTGGCCAATCGCATCATCGAATTCGAAAGTGGCAGCGACCAGCTGACGCCCGCAGGCCAGCGCATCCTCGACGAACTGCTGGAACCGATGCGGCAGATCGGCACCACGCGCGTGCAGATCATCGGACACACCGACAACGTCGGCCAGCGCCAGGCGAACCTCGCGCTCAGCCTCGCGCGCGCCGAGCGCGTCCGCGCCTACTTCCAGTCGCGCGGCATCGCGCCGGCCGGGCTGGACGTGCTCGGCCGCGGACCGGACGAACCGGTCGCCGACAACGCCACCGCCGATGGCCGCGCGCGCAACCGCCGCATCCAGTTCAAAGTGCAGTAGTGCTGCCCAAAGCAAGTCTTCCGGGCAACGCCTGCGAATCTCGAGGTGAGTGCGTTCGTACACGTCAGGGTATCGGGCTGCGGGGCTCGACGAACACCCTCCTTCTCTCGCCGGGAGACGGTGCCCGAAGGTCGGATCGCCGTGCCCCGTGAGCCCGCCGGATGCACATCCCTTCTTCCTCCGGGAGAAGGTGCCCGAAGGGCGGATGAGGGTGCGGCGGACCATCGAACACCGAGCCGCGCAACGCCCCTTTCCACAGCGAGATCGGCTTCAAAGGCGGACGCAGGGCCAACCGTCGCTTCGCGGGTTTCGCCGCACTGCCACGGACTTCAACTAACGCCCGGCGCTTCGGCTCAGCCTCCGCCGTGGCCCTGGTCGACGTCCAGCAGCTCTTCCACCTGCGCCAGCGTGCTGTCGTCCTTGATCACCCGCTTGAGCCAGACGTGCAGCGGCATCTCGCCCCAGCGCGCGGCCTTGTCGGCGAGGTAGGCAACCGGGCTGTGCGGCTCGGTGCGGCGGAAGAAATCCGCCACGCGCCGCAGTTGCGCCAAGGCCTCGCGCCGCGACTGGATCTGCGACGAACCGGCACTGCCCTGCACCACCACCTCGCCCGGCCCGGCCCCGGTGTCGGCGCCGGCGCCCGCCTCGCCGCCATCCCCGTCCACCAGCACGCCGGCCTCGCGCGCGTGGCGCAGCACCAGCCGATGCGTGTAGGCCAGCTGGTCGCGCACGGCGGAGAAACTCGGGCCGTCATTACCCAGCCGCGCGTCGACCACGGCTTCCAGTTGCTTCAACGCGGCCTCGCAGTCGGGCACGGATTCCACCAGGGTGACGTAGAACTCGCGCGGCGTCGCGCGCCGCGCCGCTTCCATCACCTCCAGCGGCGGCAGGCCATCGACGGCCGCGGCATGGTCGTCGGGATTGGCCTGGCGCGCGCGTGCGGTGTCGAAGTGCACCTGCGCGAAGCGGCCCTGCGGCCCCTGTGCCAGCGGGATCGCCTTGATCCAGGCCTGCGAGTGCGCCACCAGCCAGCCGAGGTTGCCGATGCGCTGTTCGACATCGCCCTCCTCGTCCGGCAACGGGTGCAGCGCGTCCCAATAGCGCTCGCACAGGCCGGCGACGAGGCGATAGCCCAGCGCCAGGCCCGGGAAGCCCTGCAATCGCGCGCCGGCCTCGCTGAACCAGACCGCCAGCTGCAGGTCCTTGGTCCGCGATCGCAGCAGCGCGGCCGTCTGGGCCTGCACCGCCGGCCAGTCGGCCACCTTGAGGTCGGTCACCCACTCGCCCTGGTCGAGCGTGGGATCGTCGCCGCGCCGCGCCTCCTGCAGGCGGTCGTATTCCGGG
>JAIUOJ010000096.1 GCA_020161335.1 Pseudomonadota bacterium | reverse complement strand
CGATCACCGTCTCCGGGCGCGACAAGGGCAAGCTCGCCGAGGCCGACATCATGGTCGTCGACTTCGACGGCAAGGCCGTCGGCAGCGACCATCGGCCGTCGGCGGAGACCCTGCTGCACACCCAGCTGTACCGGCGCTATCCGGAAGTCGGCTGCATCCTGCACACGCATTCGCGCCAGCAAACCGTCGCCTCGCGCCTGTTCGCCGGCGAAGGGCGCGTGCGCCTGGAAGGCTACGAGCTGCTGAAGGCCTTCCGCGGCAACGAGACCCACGAAACCCGGATCGACGTGCCCGTGCTGCCGAACAGCCAGCACATGCCGACGCTGGCCGCGCAGGTGGACGCGCTGCTCGACCAGGGCCCGATGTGGGGCTATCTCATCGACGGCCACGGCCTGTACGCCTGGGGCCGCGACATGGCCGAGGCGCGCCGGCACCTGGAGGCGTTTGACTTCCTGCTCGGCTGCGAACTGGACCTGCGCCGGCTGGCGTCGCGCTGAGCGGTTCCAGCCGCGGAACACCCGCGTTCTGCCAGCGGCAAGCTCCGCGCATCGCCAGCTGCTAGGCTTGGACGCCCCGCTGCACGACCTGCCATCGCCATGAGCCGACTCCGCATCTTCTCCGACGCCGATCCCGGCACACCCGAGTTCACCAGCCATGACGGCGCCGAGATCGCGCGCGAGCTGGCGAAGATCGGCGTGCACTTCGAGCGCTGGCAGGCCAGCCAGCCGGTGGCTGCCGGCGCGTCGCCGGACGAGGTGCTGGCCGCCTACCGCGCCGACATCGACCGCATCAGCGCAGAACGCGGTTTCACCACGGTCGACGTGATCAGCATTGCGCCGGACAATCCGAAGAAGGACGAACTGCGCGCCAGGTTCCTCGACGAGCACTACCACAAGGAAGACGAAGTACGCTTCTTCGTCGACGGCTCCGGCCTGTTCACCCTGCACGTCGACGACAAGGTCTACGAGATCGAATGCGTGAAGGACGACCTGATCGCGGTCCCCGACGGCGCGACCCACTGGTTCGACATGGGACCGGAGCCGCGTTTCGTTGCGATCCGCTTCTTCGAGCAGCCCGACGGCTGGATCGGACACTTCACCGGCACCGACATCGCGCAGAAGTTCCCGCGCTACGAGAATCCGGCGAAACGCGCCTGACCGGCGCCATCGACGTCGGCGTCCGCCTGCCCACCGGCACGCAGACGCCATCTTGAACCGCGTCATCCCGGCGAAGGCCGAACTCCGTCATCCCCGCGAAGACCCGGCACCGTCGTCCCGGCGAAGGCCCAGCACCGTCATCCCGGCGAAAGCCGGGACCCAGTGCCTTTCCAGAGTTCCACCGCGATCGGGATCGAAAAAACGCTGGATCCCGGCCTTCGCCGGGATGACGGCATCGGAAGCCGGGACGACGGCATCGAACGCCCCGGCGCGACGATGGGGGCCCGAGCCGCCCCTGGCCGACCTCACCCCCGCACCCGACGCGGTACGCTATCGCCCATGACGCCTTCCCTGTCACCCGCCGTGATCCTCACCGACATCGAGGGCACCACGTCCTCGATCTCGTTCGTCAAGGACGTGCTGTTCCCGTATGCGCGGCGCGAGCTGCCGCGGTTCGTGCGCGAACATGGGCACGAACCCGAGGTGCGCCGCTGGCTGGACGCCGTGGCGCTGGAGAACGGCGGCCTGTGCCAGGATGCGATGATCGTCGAGACCCTGCAGGGCTGGATCGACGAGGACCGCAAGCACACCGCGCTCAAGGCGTTGCAGGGCATGGTCTGGGAAGCCGGCTACCGCGACGCCGATTTCACCGCGCCGCTCTACTCCGACGCCGCGGCGGCGCTGCGCCGCTGGCATGGCGAAGGCCGGCGGCTGGCGGTGTACTCGTCCGGTTCGGTGCCGGCGCAGAAGCTGCTGTTCGCGCACACCGATGACGGCGACCTCGGTGGCCTGTTCTCGGGCTGGTTCGACACCGCCGTCGGCGGCAAGCGCGAGGTCGCGAGCTACGCGCGCATCGCCGATGCGCTGGAGACGGCGCCGGGTGACATCCTGTTCCTGTCGGACGTGGTGGCGGAACTGGACGCGGCGCGCGACGCCGGCCTGCGCACCACCCTGATCGATCGCCGCGAGGACTATCCGGAGCCGCGCACGGACGAAGCGGCGAACGGCCACCCGCGCGCGACCGGCTTCGACGGGGTCGACGCCGAGGCATGAACGCGGTGCGGTCCGCCACCTGGGCGGGCATCGCCGCGATCCTGCTGTGGTCCTCGCTGGCGCTGCTGACGGTCGCCTCCGGCGCGCTGCCGCCGTTGCAGGTGCTCGCCACCGGCTTCGGCATCGCCGGCCTCGCCGGCACCCTGGTCACCGCATCGCGCGGTCGCACCGGCTGGCAGGCCTGGCGGGTACCGCCCGCGGCGCTGGCGCTGGCCGTCGCGGGGCTGTTCGGGTACCACGCGCTTTACTTCTTCGCCCTCAAGCGCGCGCCCGCGGTCGAAGCCAACCTGATCAACTACCTGTGGCCGCTGCTGATCGTGCTGTTCTCCGCGCGTCTGCCGGGCATGCGCCTGCGCGCCGGCCACCTCTTCGGCGCGCTGCTGGGCTTCGCGGCCGCGGCGCTGCTGATCGCGGGTGGCGCCTCGGCCACCGCGACCGGCGACGCGCTGGCCGGCTACGCGGCGGCGTTCCTCGCCGCGGTGACCTGGGCCGGCTATTCGGTGCTCAACCGCCGCTTCGCCGCCGTGCCCGGCAGCGCCATCGTGCCGGCCTGCCTCATGGTCGCGTTGCTCGGCGCGCTGGCCCACGTCGCGTTCGAACGGACGGTGGCACCCTCCGCGGGACAGTGGATCGTGCTGCTCGGCATGGGCCTGGGCCCGGTCGGGATCGCCTTCCGGCTGTGGGATGCCGGGACGCGGCACGGCGACCTCGCCCTCCTCGGCAGCCTGTCCTACCTCGCGCCGCTGCTGTCGACCCTGCTGCTGGTCGCCGCCGGGCGCGCCGAGCCGCGCTGGAGCCAGGCGCTGGCGGTGGTGTTGCTCACCGGCGGCGCGTGGCTCAGCATGCAGGCATCCGCCCGGTCGGCATGACTCGCTTCGGCATGGACCTCCGCTGCGCCCATCGCGTTTCGCTGATCGCCCTGGTCCTTTCGGCGTGCTGGGCGTTGGCCGGCACGGCGATCGCCGGCGAAGCGGTGGCGGATGCCGACGTCGCCACGCTCGCGCACCGCGACCAGGCCCTGATCGACGCCCGCCTGCAGGCCATGCCGGCGCAGCGTCCGGGCGTGCCGGACCTGTACGCGATCGGCATCGCCGGCGACGGCAACGAAAACGTGTTCCGCAACGAGGTGGCCTACTTCGAGACCCTCGTGGACGCGCGCTACGGCGCCGAGGGGCGCACGATCACCCTGGTCAACCATCCTGCCAGCGTGGGCAAGGCGCCACGCCCGCTGGCCACGCTCGACAACCTGCGCCAAGCGCTCGCCGGCATCGGCCGTGCGATGGATCCCGCGCAGGACCTGCTGCTGCTGTTCCTGTCGTCGCACGGCGATCGCGACCACACCGTGGTGTTGCGCATGCCCGGCCAGTTCGACGCTGCGCTGACCCCGCGCCAGCTGCGCGACGCGCTGGACGAGGCCGGCATCCGCCACCGACTGTTGATCATCTCGGCCTGCTTCTCGGGCGGCTTCATCCCCGCGCTCGCCTCGCCCGACACGCTGGTGATCACCGCGGCGCGGCGCGACCGGCCGTCGTTCGGCTGCGGCGACACCGCCAGCGCCACCTATTTCGGACGCGCGATGCTGATCGAGGCCATGAACCGCGACGGCGGCCTGGTCGATGCGTTCGCCTATGCCAAGCGGCAGGTGGCGCGACGCGAGGACGCCGAAGGCTACAAGTCGTCGATGCCGCAACTCTCGATCGGCGCGGACATCCCCGCCGCGCTGCAGGCCTGGGAAGCCACGCTGGCGCCGTCGCCGCCGGTGCCGTATCCGTTCGATCCCTGATCGCGTCGCCGTCTGTGGCGATCAGCGGTGGAGCTTCTCGCCGCGCGAGCATGGCCACGAACTTCTCCGCCCGCGCGCGCTTCGTCCCACGCCGCGGCATCGCGGAAGCGCTTGATGGGCAGGTCCTTGCCGGCGGCAGCGGGCGTCGCGGGTGAACGCGCGGCGCTCATTCGCGCCAGGCGTCCAGGCGATAGTCGAGATGCGCCATGTGCACGTGGCCCTCATCGTCGAAGACCCGCACTTCGACGCGGTGCACGCCCACCGGCAGGCGCGTGTCGAGCGTGCCGCGCCACTGGTGCGGCGAGGGCTCGGCCTCGGGCGAGCGATCGCGTCCGCGCAGCGTGTCGGACAGGTCGTCGCGCGCGTTCTCCACCAGCAGCCGCGGATCGGGCGCCTCCACCCTTGCCATGGGCTTCCACTCGCCGCCGTCGATGCGATAGTCGACGCGGGTGCCGTCATGCCCCATGTACACGTTGGCGTACACGCCCCAGGCCGGGTACGCGCCCTGGCGCAGCACCTTGGGCGCGTGCAGGCCCATGATCGAGGTCGACGCCGGATCGTCACGACGCAGGCGCGCCGGATGCCAGGCGAGGCGGACGCCGCCATCGGCCGCGACCACCAGCGTCGCGAAGCCATTGGGCGTGCCGTCGGCCATGGTCGCGTCCGGGACGCCGTCCGCGTCCTTCGCACCGGACCAGTAGGCGCCGCTGGCCGCACCGACGTTGTACTCGTGCAAAGGCGTCGCCCCGTGCCAGCCGGTGGCGGCATCGTGGAAGAACTGGCGCTGCGAATGGCGGTGTCCGCTGAGCAGCAGCACCTTCGGGAACCGCTGCAGCAGGGCGAACAGCCGCTCGCGATCCGCGGCCCGCACGGTGGGCGCGCGCCCGGGCGCCGCGGTGTCGAACCACGGGATGTGCGCGGCCACCACCACCCGCCGGGCCGGATCCACCTCCGCGAGGAACCGCTGCAGGAAAGCGAACTGGGTTTCACGCAGGCCGCCGACGTAGGCCGGCCGGCTCGCGGGCATGGCGATCACGTTGTCGAGCAGCACGAACACCGCCTCGCGCTCTTCCCAGGCGTAGGTGTCGGGCCCGTAGGCGTGGTGGTACGCCGTGAGCGAGGTCGCGTCGTCGCGCGCGCCGGCGTCGACGTCGTGGTTGCCGGGCACGTGCAGCCAGGGCACGCCGAGCGTGGCGATCACGCGGTCGAATGCGGGATACAGCGCGGTCTCGTCGTCGACGAGGTCGCCCAGGGTAAGCCCCAGGTCGGCGCGACCGCCGGCGCGCGCGGCGGCCACGACGCCTCGTTCGAAATAACCCACCTGGTCCAGGTCCGCGACCTGCGGATCGCTGAACACCAGCACGCGCAGGTCTCCCGGCGCGCGGTGTTCGCGCTGCAGGCCGAAATCACAGCGGCCGTCGCCACCCGCGGCGGGGCGCCAGAACGCTGGCACGCCCGCAGCGGGCGCGGTCGGCCGGTACCCGGCGGGCCGGATCACGAACACCACGTGCCCCGTGCCCGCGCGCAGGCCGGCGAACATGCCGCGCGCATCGCTGGAAGCGATTCCAGTTCCATCCGACACGCGGATGCCGGCCAAGGGGGCTTCGTCGGACTGGCGCACGCCATCGCCGTTGCGGTCCTCGAACACCGTGCCGCCGCTGCAGGCGTGGGCCGGCGCGGAGAGCGCTACCAGCGCGAGCAGGGTTGACCACAGCAGGCCCGGGCGTGTCATTCTTCGGGTCATCGGCAACGGCATGTCCCATTATGCCGCCGCCGGACGTTGATCCAGTACGCCGGGGTGCCCCACGCACCGGGCGGGAGACGCACGACGATGGACCTGGCAATCGCGGGAAGCACGCAATGACCCAACGCATGCGCGGGCTCCAGGCCTGGCTGCTGCTGTTGGTCCTCGTCGCGCTCCCGGCCGCCCGTGCACAGGCGCCGCTGGAACTTGGGCCGCGCTCGACCGACGCCGCTTTGAGCCCGCACGTGTCGTACCGGCACGACGCCACCCTCTCCGACCGCCCGGAAGACGCCTGGCGCCACGTCGCGGAAGGCGATTTCGCGCCCCTGCCCGACGGCAAGGACGCATTCGGCTTCCAGCGCGGCGCATTCTGGTTCCATGCCACCGTGGTCAACCGCAACCCCGGCGAGACCCGCTGGCTGCTGGTGCAGGAGTACCCGCTCAGCGACCGCCTCGACCTCTACCTGCGCTATCCCGACGGCCGCACGCAGCATTTCGCCGGCGGCGACCACCTGCCCTTCCACGCCCGCAGCATCAGCTACCGCCATCCGAACTTCCAGGTGGACCTGCCGCCCGGCCAGCCGGTCGAAGTGCTGCTGCGCGTGGAAAGCGAGAGCTCGATGCAGGTGCCGCTGCACCTGTACACGCCAGCGGCGTTCACCGAGATCTCGCGCGATGCGCAGCTTGCCATCGGCCTGTACTACGGCATCCTGCTGGCGCTGTTCTTCTACAACCTGGTGCTGTGGATCTCGCTGCGCGACGCCAGCTATTTCTGGTACCTGTGCCATATCACCGCCTTCGGCCTGGTGCTGTTCACGCTCAACGGCCTGGGCTTCGAGTACCTGTGGCCGGATTCGCCGTGGATGGCCGACCACATGGTGCCGATCTCGATCTGCCTGGCGCTGATCGCCATGCTGCAGTTCGCGCGTACCTTCCTCGAACTGTCCCACCGCGCGCCCCGATTGAACCTGGGCACCATCGCCCTGATCGGCTTCTTCGTCCTGTTCGGCATCGCCTCGGTCTGGCTGCCCTACCGCCTGTCGACCCCGGTCGCGTCCCGCGCCGTGCTGCTGGGCGTGCTGTGGATCCTGTTCACCACGATCCAGGTGGTCCGCCAGGGCTATGCGCCGGCGAAGCTGCTGCTGCTCGCGTGGTCGATGTTCCTGCTGGGCACGGCGGTGTTCACCCTGCTCGCGTTCGGCATGCTGCCCAAGAACTTCGCCACCGAATACGGGGTGCAGATCGGATCGGCGCTGGAGATGCTGCTGCTGTCGATCGCGCTGGGCTATCGCTACGCGCAGCTGCGCAACGAGAACCAGCGCATCACCAACGAGGCCAACCAGCAGCTCGAGCGCAAGGTCGCGCAGCGCACGCAGGAGGTCCGCCACGCCCTCGTCCAGCTCGAGGAAGCGCACGAGCGGTTGCGCGACTCCAGCCGGCGCGACGCGCTCACCGGCCTGTACAACCGCAGCTATTTCCACGAGGGCTTCGATGCCCTGCTCTCGGAGGCGCGCGACGCACGCCGGCCGCTGTCGCTGCTGATGGTCGACCTCGACCACTTCAAGTCGATCAACGACCGCCACGGCCACCTCGTCGGCGACGACTGCCTGCGCTGGGCCGCGCAGCGCATCGGCAGGGTGCTGCGCCGGCACGACGCCCTGCTCGCACGCTTCGGCGGCGAGGAGTTCGTGGTGGTGCTGCCCGGCCACGACCTCGCCTCGGCGGTCGCGGTCGCGGAGGAGCTGCGCCAGGCGCTGGTCAGCGAACCCTGCGTCTCGCAGGACCTGCGGCTGCGGATTTCCGCCAGCATCGGGGTGCATACCATCGTCGCCGATGCCGACAGCGACATGGACGATGCCCTGCAGACCGCCGACCGCGCGCTGTATGCCGCCAAGGCCAACGGCCGCGACTGCGTGCGCACCTCGATCTCGGCCGCCTGACGCCGGCGGCGCGCGCGCTCAGCGCGCCCGGCTGCGCAGGGTGGCCTCGACGTCGGCAAGGTCCAGCCCGCGCGCGCGCAGCAGCACCAGCAGGTGGAACACGAGGTCCGCGGCTTCGCCGAGCAGCGCGCCGTCGTCCTCGGCCACCGCCGCCAGCGCCGTCTCCACGCCCTCCTCGCCTACCTTCTGCGCCATGCGCCGCACGCCACCCTCGAACAGCCGCGTGGTGTAGCTGCCCTCGGGCCGCTCCGTGGCGCGCTGCTCGACCAGCGCGGACAACGTGGCCAGCGTGGACGCCGGCGCCTGCGCGAAGCAGCTCGCGCGCTGCAGGTGGCAGGTCGGGCCCTGCGGATGCGCCAGCACCAGCAGGGTGTCGTGGTCGCAGTCGACGTCCACCGAGACCAGGTCGAGGACGTGCCCGGACGACTCGCCCTTGGTCCACAGCCGCCCCTTGCTGCGGCTGAAGAAGGTCACGCGGCGCGAGGACAGGGTGTGCGCCAGCGCGGCGCGGTCCATGTAGCCGAGCATCAGCACGCGCAGCGTGCGCGCATCCTGCACGATCGCCGGCAGCAGGCCATCGCCCTTGCCCCAGTCGAGCGCGGCGGCATCGAAGCCGCCATCGTCCGTCGTCGTCGCCACCTCAGGCATCGCGCACCTCCACGCCTTCGCCACGCAGGAACCGTTTCAGGTCGGGAATCCGGATCCGGCCGCCATGGAACACGCTGGCCGCGAGTGCGCCGTCCACGTCCGCCACGCGGAACACGTCGGCGAAGTGCGCTTCCTCGCCGGCCCCGCCCGACGCCACCAGCGGTACCGTGCACACCGCGCGCACCTCGGCCAGCTGGGCGAGGTCGTAGCCCCGGCGTACGCCATCCTGGTCCATGCAGTTGAGCACGATCTCGCCCGCGCCCAGGCGCTGCGCCTCGACCACCCAGTCCAGGGTGCGGACCGAGGGCGCGCGCATCCGGGCCGGGTCGCCGGTATGGCTGCGCACCCGCCACTCGCCGTCCGCCTCGCGGATCGAATCGACGCCGACGACCACGCACTGCACGCCGAAGGCCTCGGCCAGCTCCGTGATCAGCACCGGGCGCTCCAGCGCCGGCGAGTTGATCGAGATCTTGTCGGCGCCGGCATGCAGCACCGCGCGCGCGGTCTCGACGTCGCGGATGCCGCCGGCGACGCAGAACGGGATGTCGAGCCGGGCCGAGACGCGCTCCACCCAGCCGCGGTCGACAGAACGTTGCTCGGGGCTGGCGCCGATGTCGTAGAACACCAGTTCGTCGGCACCTTCGTCGCGGTAGCGCAGCGCCAGCTCGACGATGTCGCCCATGTCGACGTGGTCGCGGAAGCGCACGCCCTTGACCACGCGGCCATCGCGCACGTCGAGGCAGGGAATGATGCGCCGCGCCAGCATCAGCGTGCCTCGCCCCTGGCGGCAGCCGCGGTGCGCGCCAGCGCCTCGGGCAACGCCAGCTTGCCCTCGAGCAGCGAACGCCCCAGCACGATGCCCGCGCAACCCTGCGCCTGCGCCTGCAGCACGTCGTCGAGGTGGCGCACGCCGCCGGAGGCCTGCAGCTCGAGGTCCGGGACGCAGTCCGCGAGCAGGCGGTACAGCGCGAGGTTGGGCCCGGTCATCATGCCGTCGCGCGTGATGTCGGTGCACAGCAGGTGGCGCAGGCCATGCGCGGCGTAGCGTGCGGCCATGTCCTCCAGCGTGCCGGCGGCGGTTTCGGTCCAGCCGTGCACGGGCAGGCGCCAGGTGCCGGCGCGGTCCAGGCGCGTGTCCAGCGCCACGGTGATGCGCTCGCGGCCGAAGGCTTCGATCCAGTCGATCACTTCATCCGCTTCGCGCACGGCCAGCGAACCGACGACCACGCGCGCCGCACCGGCATCGAGGATGCGCGCGACGTCGTCGCGGCCGCGCACGCCGCCGCCGGTCTGCACGCGCAGTCCCGTGTCCGAGACGATGCGCCGCACCAGCTCGAACAGGGTGTAGCCGCCGGCGCGGGCGGCATCGAGGTCGACCAGGTGCAGCCACTGCGCGCCCTGCCCGGCGTAGGCACGCGCCAGCGCCAGCGGGTCGTCGCCGTAGCGGGTTTCCTGCGCATAGTCGCCTTGCGCCAGGCGCACGATCCGGCCGTCGCGCACGTCGATCGCCGGATACAGGGTGAAACCGGGGAGAGTCATGGCGACGGCGCCTCCAGGAAGTTGCGCAGCAGACGCGCACCCGCGGTGGACGAACGCTCCGGATGGAACTGCGCGCCGACCACGTTGCCGCGACGGACCACCGCCGCGAACGCGCGCCCGTGGTCGCTCGCGGCGACGCAATCCTCCGTCGGCGGCGCCGCGTAGCTGTGCACGAAATAGGCGTGGTCGCCGTCGGAGAAGCCGGCCAGCACGGGATCCTCGCGACGCAGCGACAGCCGGTTCCAGCCCATGTGCGGCACGCGGATGCCCGCGCCCGGCGGCAGGCGGCGCACGGTGCCCGCCAGCAGCCCCAGGCAGGGCGTGTCGTCCTCTTCGGAATGCTCGAACAGCAGCTGCATGCCCACGCACACGCCCAGCAGCGGCTGGCGCAACGCGCGCAGCGTGTCGACTAGGTCGAGCTGGCGCAGACGGCGCATCACCGTGCCGGCGGTGCTCACCCCGGGCAGGATCACCTTGTCGGCGGTGCGGATGGCCTCCGCATCGGCGGTGAGTTCGGGCTCGACGCCGAGCCGCTGCAGCGCGAAGCGCACCGAGCCGATATTGGCGCCGCCGGCGTCGACCAGGGCCACGCGCATCACAGCAGGCCCTTGGTGCTGGGCAGTTCCGCGCCCTCGCGCTTCACCGCCATGCGCAGGGCGCGGGCGAAGGCCTTGAAGCAGGCTTCCACCTTGTGGTGGTCGTTCTCGCCTTCGACCTTCAGGTTGAGGTTGAGCGCGGCGGCGTCGCAGACCGAGCGGAAGAAGTGTTCCACCAGCTCGGTCGGCAGGTCGCCGACGCGCTCGCGCCGGAACGCGCCGTCGAACACCAGGTAGGGCCGGCCGCCGAAGTCGAGCGCGGCACTAGCGAGCGTCTCGTCCATCGGCAGGGTGAATCCATGTTGGCGGCGACCCGCTCCGCGAGCCGATCCATCGTCAGGGGCGTCGAACCCGTATCGCGCGATGCCGCGCTTGTCGCCCAGCGCCTCGCGCAGGGCTTGTCCGAAGGCGATCCCGGTGTCCTCGACGGTGTGGTGCTCGTCGATGTGCAGGTCGCCCTCGGCCCGTACCGACAGCGCGATGCCGCCGTGCTTGCCGATCTGGTCGAGCATGTGGTCGAAGAACGGCAGGCCGGTCGAGACCTGCGCATCGGCGGCACGGTCCAGGTCCAGCTCGACCGTGATCCGGGTTTCCTTCGTGTTGCGCTGCACGCGCGCGCGGCGCGGCGCGTCGGCCAGTTCATGCGCGATCCCGGCCCAGTCCCACTCGCCGCCGAACTGTGCCGTGCGCAACTGGAAGCCGCGGATGCCAAGGTTGTCGGCGAAACGCAGGTCGGTGTCGCGGTCGCCGACCATCGCCGAACGGTCGAGGTCGATGCCGCGGTCGCGCAGGTAGTGCTGCACGAGCCCGAGCCCCGGCTTGCGCGTGGGGGCGTTGTCGGCTGGCCAGCTGCAGTCGACCAGCACTTCGCGGAAAACGATGCCCTGGCTTTCGAACACCTGCAGCATCAGGTCGTTGGGACCGTCGAAGCTCGCCCGCGGATACGCCTCGCCGCCGAGCCCGTCCTGGTTGGTGACGATCACGAACTCGAAGCCGGCATCGCGTAGTTTCAGCATCGCCGGGATCACGCCGCGCACGAAGCGCAGTTTCTCGTAGGCGTCGATCTGGAAATCGGCGGGTTCCTCGATCAGGGTGCCGTCGCGGTCGACGAACAGGATCCTCGTGCCGCTCATGCCGCCTCCCCGCGCGCGTCCAGCGCCTGCAGGACCGCCAGCACGCGGTCGTTCTGCGCGGGCGTGCCGAGGGTGATGCGCAGCGCGTCGCCCAGTCCCGGCGCCGCCCGCTGGTCGCGGACGACGATGCCGGCCGCCAGCAGTCCGCGGAACGCGCATTCGGCATCGCGCAAGCGCACCAGCAGGAAATTCGCCTGCGACGGATACACCCGGCGTATGCCCGGCATTCCGGCCAGCGCTGCGCCGATCCGCACGCGCTCGCTGCGCACCTCCTCGACGCGTGCCGCGGTCGCGGCGCGCGCTGCCGGCGACAGCGCCTGCACGCCGAGCGCCGCGACCGGGCCGGGCACCGG
>JAIUOJ010000095.1 GCA_020161335.1 Pseudomonadota bacterium | reverse complement strand
CTCGGCGATCGGCAGGATGGCGACGATCGCGCCGTCCTGCACCGCCACCGCGTGCTCTTCCAGCACCACGCCGTGCGGTTGGACCGGGACGACGAAGCCGGCTTCGATCAGCAGGTCGCAGGACTGGGGAATGGAGGGTTCCGTCATCCCGTCATTGTGTCATTCCCGGCGCAGGAATCGAATGACGTCGCCGCCTGCCCGGCCCTGCGCCGACCGAATCCGGGCGCACCCGCGTCACGCCGAACCCGCGCGGCGGCCCGGGCCCCCGGCCTCCGATGCGGGTCGCTGCATCGCGGAGCGCCGCTCGGGTCCGGCCTGGAACCACGACACGGCCGCCACGCGCATCGCGCGCGGGCCGTCGCGTCACTTCACCCGGCTGACGTACTCGCCCGAACGGGTGTCGACCTTGATCACTTCTTCCTGGCCGACGAACAGCGGCACGCGCACCACCGCGCCGGTTTCCAGCGTCGCCGGCTTGCCACCGGTGCCGGCGGTATCACCCTTCACGCCGGGATCCGTCTCGGTGATCAGCAGTTCGACGAAATTCGGCGGCGTGACCATGATCGGCGAACCGTTCCACAGCGTGACCACGCAGGTCTCCTCGCCCTTGAGCCACTTCTCCGCGCCGCCCATGCCGGGCTTGTCGGCCTGCACCTGCTCGAAGCTCTCCGGGTTCATGAAGTGCCAGTACTCGCCGTCGCTGTAGAGGTACTGCATGTCGGTGTCGACCACGTCCGCGGCCTCGACCGAGTCGGTCGACTTCATGGTGATTTCCTGCACCCGGCCGGACTTGATCAGCCGGTAGCGCACGCGGGTGAAGGCCTGGCCCTTGCCCGGCTTGACGTAGTCGGTCTCGGTGATGACCGCCGGCTCGTTGTTGACCAGGATCTTCTGGCCGTTCTTGACATCGTTCATGCCCAAACTGGCCATGGGGTCTCCTGCTGGGCCGCCCGCGGGCGGCTAGAATGGTGGGAATCGGACTGCCCGGCGTCGCCGGGCCGATGACATCAGACCGCCCATGATACCCGCTGCCCCCGACCGGCTGCAGCCCGAGTCCCCGTTGCCCGCCCGTTCCGGCCGACTGCCGGAGACGGGTCGTCGCCTGCGCGATGCCGCGGGCATCGCCGCATGACGCCGGCGACGAAGGCGGCCATCGCGCCGCGCGTGCATGGCATCGACGCCCGTGGCGGCTGGCAGGCGGCCTGGCGCGACGCCATCCGCGATCCGCGCGAGCTGCTGTCCGTGCTCGGACTCGACGGCGAGGTGGCGGTGTCGGACGCCGCCGCGGCGCAGTTCCCGCTGCGCGTCCCGCGCGCCTTCGCGGCGCGGATGCGCAGCGGCGACCCGCACGATCCGCTGCTGCGCCAGGTGCTGCCGCTGGATGACGAGCTGCGGCCGATGCCCGGCTTCTCGCAGGACGCGGTCGGCGACGCGCAGGCCCGGGCCGGACACGGCGTGATCCACAAGTACGAGGGTCGCGCGCTGCTGGTGGCCACCGGCAGCTGCGCGGTGCATTGCCGCTACTGCTTCCGCAGGCATTTCCCCTATGCCGAGGAAACCGCGGCGGCCGGCGGTTGGGGCGAGGCGCTTGCGCTGCTGCGCGCCGATGCCTCGCTGCACGAAGTGATCCTGTCCGGCGGCGATCCGCTGTCGCTGGCGACGCCGAAGCTGGCGGAGCTGACCGCGGCGCTGGCCGGCATCCCCCACCTGCGTCGCCTGCGCCTGCACACCCGCCTGCCGATCGTGTTGCCCGAACGCGTCGACAACCAGTTGCTGGACTGGCTCGCCGCCCTACCCTGGCCGGTCGCGATCGTCGTCCACGCCAACCATGGCAACGAGTTCGACGCCGCGGTCGACGCCACCCTGGCGCGCCTGCGCGCGACCGGGGCGAGCCTGCTCAACCAGGCGGTGCTGCTGCGTGGGGTGAACGACACGCTGGAGGCGCAGGCGGCGCTGCACGAGCGCAGCTTCGCCGCGGGCGTGCTGCCGTACTACCTGCACCAGCTCGACCGCGTCGCCGGCGCCGCCCATTTCGAGGTGCCGGACGACCAGGCGCTGGCCCTGCACGCGGCGCTGCGTGCCCGCCTGCCGGGCTATCTGCTGCCGCGGCTGGTGCGCGAAGTCGCCGGAGATGCGTCCAAGCGCCCGCTTTGACGCCAACATCATGGACGCGGGCCGCGGCGGCATGGCATAACCGCGCTTCCGCAGGGAGGGATGGATGACCAGGAAGACCGAAAGCGCGCTGCGCCTGCTGATCGTCGACGACAAGGTCGAGGACGCAGAGGCCATCGTCAGCGGCCTGCGCAACGCCGGCATCGCCGTGCGTCCGGTGCGCGCGGCGACTGCCGAGGAGCTGGACGCCGCGCTGTCGGGACCGGCCGACCTGGTGCTGGTCGCCCTGTCCGGCCAGTCGCTGCCCTTCATCGAGGCGCTGCAGCGGGTCTCGGCCAGCGGCAAGGACCTGCCGGTGATCGCGATCGCCGACCGCCTCGACGAGGACGAGTACGACCGCGCGCTCGCCGCCGGTGCCCGCGCTCTGGCGATGCGGCACAAGCCGGGGCAACTGCTCTCGCAGGTGCGCAACGAATGGGCCGACGTCGAGGCGCGCCGCGCCCAGCGCCGGCTGGAGTCGCGGGTGCGCGAGACCGAGCGCCGCTGCGACGCGCTGATCGAATCCTCGCGCGATCCCATCGCCTACGTCCACGAAGGCATGCATATCCGCGCCAACGCGGCCTACCTCGAGATGTTCGGCTACGAGACCTTCGAGGACATCGAGGGCATGTCGCTGCTGGACATGGTCGGCCCGCAGCACGTCGAAGGCTTCAAGCAACTGCTCAAGTCGCTCGCCAAGGGCGACCCGCCGCCGCCGCGCTACGAGCTGGAAGCGCGCGACCTGGACGGCAACGCCTTCCCCGCCGCGACGAGGGCGAGCCCTGCCTGCAGGTGGTCCTGCGCCGCCAGGAGTTCGATCCGGAGCTGGCGCACGAGCTGGAGGAACTGCGCCAGCGCGACCAGGTCACCGGCCTGCTCAATCGCCCGACGTTCCTGCGTGCGCTGGAGGACGCCGTCGACAACGCCGGCCAGAACCTCGGCCAGCACGGCCTGTTGATGATCGAGGCCGACCACTACCACAAGCTGCTGCTGGACATCGGCCTGGATTCGGCCGACACCCTGCTGGCGGCGGTCGGCGAACGCCTGCAGCAGGTGCTGCGCGACGCCGGTCTGGCGGACCAGGCCGTCGCCGCGCGCTTCTCCGAGCACACCCTCGCGGTGCTGCTGCGCGACAGCGACTACGCGGCGACCGCCGCACTGGCCGAGCGCATCCTCAAGTCCTTCGCCGGCGACGTGTTCGTGATCGGCAACCGCTCCAGCGTGATCACCGCCAGCGTCGGCGGCGTGCAGATCGGCGAGAAGATCGCCAGCGTGTCGCAGGTGCTGGCTAAGGCCACACAGGGCGTGGAGTCCTCGGCCGGCGTGGGCGGCAACCGCTACGAGATCTTCGACCCCGCCGCCTCCGACCGCGCCGAGGAAGAACACGTGCTGGCCTGGGTGGCGCGCCTGCGCGACGCGCTCGACAACGACCGCTTCATCCTGCACTACCAGCCGATCATCAGCCTGCAGGGCGACACCGGTGCCGTGTACGAAACCCTGCTGCGCCTGGACCAGGGCGACGGCACCCTGGTCCTGCCCGGCAACTTCATGCAGATCGCGGCCGAGCACGGCCTGCTCGGCGACATCGACCGCGCGGTGCTGGGCAAGGCCATCGCCGTGGTCGGGCAGCGCATGCAGGCCAACCGGCCGACGACCCTGCTGGTCAAGGTCAGCCAGGCCGCGCTCGACGACACCCGCCTGGCGCAGTTCATCGGCGAGCAGCTCGCCGCCCACGGCGTGCCCGGCGAATACCTCGTGCTGCAGCTGCCCGAGGCCAAGGTGTTCACCCACCTCAAGGCGACGCAGGCGTTCGCCGACGCGATCGGCCAGTACGACTGCAGGCTGGCGCTGGAGCAGTTCGGCGTCGGCCTCGATTCGTTCCAGTTGCTGGCCCACCTCAAGCCGAACCTGCTCAAGATCGACCGCAGCTTCGTCGAGGACCTGCCCAAGAACGAGGAGAACCAGGCCCGCATCCGCGACATCGCGCGGCGCGCGCGCGAGCTGGGCATCCGCACCATCGCCGAGTTCGTGCAGGACGCGGCCAGCATGTCGATCCTGTTCTCGGCCGGCGCCGACTACGTCGAAGGTCATTTCCTCGCGCCGGCGGGCCCGGCCATGAACTACGACTTCGAGTAGCGCCGTGGGCCCGTCGGCGGCCGTCGCTGTCGCCACGGTCGCGACGCCCCATGAAAAAGCCCGCCTTCCGGCGGGCTTTCCGTGTGCAGCACGCTGCCCGGAGACTCAGGCCAGGATGCCCTCGCGCAATGTTTCCGGGGAGGCGTTGCGCAGTACCGCGATCCGCTCCTCCAGCGGCGGGTGGCTCATCAGCAGCTTGCGCAGGCCGTGCGCGATGCCGCCACTGATGCCGAACGCGGCGATCTGCTTGGGCAGCGTGTTCTCGCCGTGGTTCTGCGCCAGCCGCTCCAGCGCGGCGATCATCTTGGGCTTGCCGGCCAGCGCCGCGCCGCCGGCGTCGGCCCGGAACTCGCGATGGCGCGAGAACCACATCGCGATCATGCTCGCGAACAGCCCGAACACCATGTCGAGCACGAACACCACGGCGAAGTACGCCATTCCGCCCATGTCGCGGCCCATGTAGTTGCTGAGCGCGCGCGCCACCAGGCGCGCCAGCACGATCACGAAGGTGTTGAGCACGCCCTGCAGCAGCGCCATCGTCACCATGTCGCCGTTGGCGACGTGGCTGACCTCGTGCGCGAGCACCGCCTCGGCCTCGTCGCGGTCCATCGACCGCAGCAGGCCGGTCGACACCGCCACCAGGGCGTTGTTGCGGTTGGCGCCGGTGGCGAAGGCGTTGATTTCCGGGGCGTCGTACACCGCCACCTCGGGCATGCCGATGCCGGCGGCGCCGGCCTGGCGGCGCACGGTCTCGACCAGCCAGCGCTCGACCTCGTTGCGCGGTTGCTCGATCACCTGCGCGCCGCTGAAGCGCTTGGCGGTCCACTTCGACATGAGCAGCGAGATCAGCGAGCCGCCGAAGCCGAAGATCGCCGCGAACACCAGCAGGCCCGCGCCGGTGGAAGGGTTGATGCCGAAGACCGCCATCACCACGCTGAGCAGCGCCAGCACGGCGAGGTTGGTGGCCAGGAACAGGATCACGCGCTTGAACATGTGGATTGCCTCATGGCGGGCGTCACCGGGCGCCCGTCTTGGTGATCGAGTATGGCCGTCGATGGTTAAATTCAAGCGATGCGCCCCGTCCCGGCAGGCGTTCGTCCAGCGTCCCGCATGCGCCCTGCCCCCCAACCCCATCGCGGTCGCTTCGCACCCTCGCCCACCGGGCCGCTGCATTTCGGCTCGCTGGTAGCGGCCCTGGGCAGCTGGCTGATGGCGCGCCACGCGGGTGGACAGTGGCTGGTGCGGGTGGAGGACATCGATCCGCCGCGCGAAGTCCCCGGCGCGGCACAGGCGCAGTTGCGCACGCTGGCCGCGCACGGCCTGGCCGGCGATGGTCCCGTGGCGTACCAGAGCCAGCGCGGCGCGCTCTACCAGGCCGCGCTGGAACGCCTGCTGGCGAACGGCGACGCCTTCGCCTGCCACTGCAGCCGCAGCGCCCTGGCCGGCGATGCAGGCCTCCATCGCGCCTGCGTGCCCGGCGCCCGGCGCCCGGATCCGGCCATCCGCCTGCGTGTCGCCGATGCCAGCGTGGTCGAGGTCGACGATGCGATCCAGGGCCGCTTCCGCCATGACGTCGCCAGCGCGGTCGGGGATGTCGTGCTGCGCCGTGCCGACGGGCCCTGGGCCTACCAGCTGGCCTGCGTGGTCGACGATGCCGCGCAAGGCATCACCGACGTGGTCCGCGGCGCCGACCTGCTCGATTCCACGCCGCGCCAGGTGCTGCTGCAGCGCCGGCTGGGCCTGCCGACGCCGCGTTACGCGCACCTGCCGCTGGTGCTCGACGGCGACGGCCGCAAGCTGTCGAAATCGCTGGCCGCCCTGCCGCTGGACGACGCCGACCCGCTGCCCGCCCTGCGCGCCGCCTGGGCCGTGCTCGGCCAGCCACCGGCCGCCGTCCACGCGCCGGGCGGCGTCGATCGCCTCCTTGCCAACGCACTGGCGGCCTTCGATCCGGCGCGCATCCCGGCCGGCCCGGTCCCGATCCACGCCGCGTTGCACAACGCTCCCGCCGCCGGCAGTGACTAGACTGTCCGCCGGTGCCGCGGGAGCGGCGGAGAGGGAATGGAAGGACGACATGACGACTCGCGTGGCATTGGTAACCGGCGGCACCGGCGGCATCGGCACGGCGATCTGCAAGCGGCTTGCGGACCAGGGCCACAAGGTGGCGACCAACTACCGCAACGAAGAAAAAGCGAAGGCCTGGCAGGCGCAGATGAAGGCCGACGGCTACGACTTCACCCTGGTCAAGGGCGACGTGACCTCGCCGGAAGACGCCGAGGCGATGGTGCGCGAGGTGGAGAAGACGCTCGGCCCGGTCGACATCCTGATCAACAACGCGGGCATCACCCGCGACGGCACGTTCCACAAGATGTCCGCCGGGCAATGGGGCGACGTGATCAACACCAACCTCAACTCGGTCTACAACGTCACCCGCCAGGTGATCGAGGGCATGCGCGACCGCAAGTGGGGACGCATCATCCAGATCAGCTCGATCAACGGCCTCAAGGGCCAGTACGGCCAGGCCAACTACGCCGCGGCCAAGGCCGGCATGCACGGCTTCACCATTTCACTGGCGCGCGAGAACGCCAAGCTCGGCATCACCGTCAACACGGTGTCGCCCGGCTACGTCGCCACCGACATGGTGATGGCGGTGCCGGAGGAAGTGCGCGCCAAGATCGCCGCCGACATCCCCACCGGCCGCCTCGGCAAGCCGGAGGAGATCGCCTACGCGGTGGCGTTCCTGGTCGACGACCAGGCGGCGTGGATCACCGGCTCCAACCTCGACATCAACGGCGGCCACCACATGGGCTGGTAGCCCCGGCGGCCCCGTCAGCCCCCTGCAGAAGGCCGGCCCCGCCGGCCTTTTTGCTGCACCCCCGCGGCCGGGCCCCCGCGCGATGCTGCGCAGCATGCGCCCGGCCCCCGCCGACCAGGCGCGACCCCGCCCGCCTGAACGCGGCGGCTTGCAAGCCGTGCTGCGCTGCGCCATGCTGCGCGGCACCATCATTAGAGCGTTTGCTCCATGGCCCCGACCCGGATCATCAAGAAGTACCCCAACCGTCGCCTGTACGACACCGAGATCTCGAGCTACATCACGATCGAGGACGTCCGCCAGCTGATCGTCGACGGCGAGGAATTCGAGGTCCGCGACGCCAAGAGCGGCGACGACCTCACCCGCTCGGTGCTGCTGCAGATCATCGCCGAGCACGAGTCCGACGGCGAACCGGTGCTGTCCACCCAGTTGCTCAGCCAGATCATCCGCTTCTACGGTGACTCGCTGCAGGGCTTCATGGGCAACTACCTGGAACGCTCGATGCAGACCTTCCTCGACCAGCAGCAGCAGTTCCGCCAGCAGATGGGCGGCCTGCTCGGGCAGACGCCGTGGGCGATGATGAACCAGCTCACCGAGCGCAACATGGAAATGTGGAAGGAAATGCAGAAGAACCTGACCGGCAACATCGGCCAGAAGCCCGCGGGCCCGGAACGCAAGGGCCGCTGACCCGCACATCGCGCCGGCCGCGCGGGGGAAGCGCCGCGGCCACCCGCGCATCGCCTCCGCGCTCCACCACCGCGCCATCCAGACAGACACCATGAGCAAACGCGTCGCCGTCGTCACCGGCGGTATCGGGGGACTCGGCACGGCCATCTGCAAGGCGCTGGCCAACGCCGGGCGCAGCGTGGTCGCCGCCGACCTGGGATCCAGCCCGGAGCGCATCGCGCGCTTCGCGCATGACGTCGCCGGGCACGACGTGCGGTTCGCGCCGCTGGACGTCGCCGACTTCGAGGCCTGCGGCGCGTTCGTGGACGAGGTGCAGCAGCGCGACGGCTCGCTCGACATCCTGGTCAACGCCGCCGGCATCACCCGCGACACCACCCTGCGCAAGATGGAACGCGCGCAATGGGACGCGGTGCTGGGGATCAACCTCGACAGCGTGTTCAACCTGTGCCGGCACGCGGTGGGCGGCATGGTCGACCGCGGCTTCGGCCGGATCGTCAACATCAGTTCGGTCAACGGCCAGACCGGCCAGTTCGGCCAGACCAACTACTCCGCCGCCAAGGCAGGCATGCACGGCTTCACCATGGCGCTGGCGCGCGAGGTGGCGCGCAAGGGCGTGACCGTGAATTCGGTGTCGCCGGGCTACTGCGAGACGGCCCTGGTCGCCGCGATCCCCGACGACATCCGCCAGGGCATCGTCGACAAGGTCCCGGCCGGACGCCTGGGCCAGCCGTCCGAGATCGCGCGCACCGTGGAATTCCTGTCCGCCGATGACGCCGGCTACATCACCGGCGCCAACATCCCGGTCAACGGCGGCCTGTACATGGGCTTCTGAGCCGACGCGGCTTGCCCCGCACGGCGCGCCGCGCCGCGTGTGGCGCGAGGCAGCCGCGGGCCACTCGCCCGGGCCGGGATCAGGCTTCCGAGGGCGCGCGCAGGTAGCGCGCGAGGCCCTGCAGGCGATCGGACTGCACTTCCTCGACCGCCACCGCCAGTTCGCTGATGTCGTCGGGCAGGTAGTCGTCGGTGCCGTAGCGCAGGGTGATGCGGGTGCCGCCGTTCTCCTCGGCGAAGCACCATTCCAGCGCGCCATGCTGCTCGCCCATGCCCTGCAGCGGGCCGACGTCGTCGCGCAGGCGCATCCGCCGGCCGGGCTCCACCGCGAGCACGCGCAGGCGCTGCACGCCGCGCGGCGCGAGTGGCACGACGGTGGCCTGGCTGGCGCCGTCCCGCTGCCACGCGGCCTCGTCCGGCCACCACTTGTCGGCGTCCTCGACGAAGGCGTGCCACACCGTCTGCGGGTCGGCGTCGACCCAGGCGGTGTTCTCGATGGTCAGGCCCACGGTCGACCACTGCTTGGGCTTGGAGGCGGCTTCCTCCATCGGCAGCAGGGCCAGCAGGAACGCGGCGATCTTGGCGATGATGTTCATGTTTGATTCCTCAGCCGCCCTGGCGGCAGAACCGCTGCCGGTACTCGAGCGCCTTGGGCATGAGGGCCTGCAGGTTGGCGATGCGAGTGCCGGGGTTTGGATGCGTAGACGAGAATTCCGGCGGCGACTGGCCACCGCTGGCCTGGCTCATGCGTTCCCACAGGGGCACGGACTCGCGAGGGTCGAAGCAGGCGGCGGCGGCCAGCATCAGCCCGACCTCGTCGGCCTGGGTCTCGTGCTGGCGGGCGTAGGGCAGCAGGTAGCCGTAGCCCATCGCGGCCATCACCATCTGCTGCTGCTGCGGGTCCATGCCGCTCATGGCGCCGGCCATCTGCCCGATCTGGGTCAGCTTCTGCTGCGACATGCGCTGGGCGCCGTGGCGCAGCAGGGCGTGGGCGATCTCGTGGCCCATCACCACCGCCACCGCATCGGCGTTCTGCGCCACCGGGATCAGCCCGGTGTACACGGCCATCTTGCCGCCGGGCAGGCAGAACGCGTTCGCCTGCTCGGACTGGATCACGTTCACGTCCCAGTCGAACTGCTCCCAGATCGGCTGGATCCGGGTGCCATGTTCCTGGGCGATCGCGGTGGCCACCTCGGGCACCTTCTCGATCAGGCGCTGGGCGATCCCGCGCACCTGCTGGGCGATCGGGGAATTCGGGTCGACCGGGCGCTCCTGCTGCAGGATCTCCTGGTAGGCCTGCAGGCCGAGTTCCTTTTCCTGGGCAATGTCGATCGAGCCGTCGATCAGCACCTTCTCGCCGGTGTAGGGATCGACCACGCGGTTGCTGAACCAGTAGAAGACGCCGTAGCCGGCGAACAGCAGCAGGATGATGAAGCGCGGGTTGATCCCGCGCCGCGGCCTGGCCTGCTGCTCGTAGCGGCCTCCGAACGGGTCACGCTGCATCACCCTTCCTCCCTTCCGTCACGCAACCCGGTGCCACGCAACCGCCGATCCGTATCCCGCTACAGGTCCCGCACCACCCGGAAGCCGAGCCGCGCGTTGGTGATGTCCACCTGCGCCGGCGCGCGCCAGGCCGATCGCGTCTGCGCCGGCGAACTGGCCCACGAACCGCCGCGGATGACCTGGTCGCGGCAGCCCGGGTTGATCCAGGCGGAGCCGTCCTTCGGCGCCCGCCGGTAACTATCATGCCAGCAATCGGCCACCCACTCGCTGACGTTGCCGGACAGGTCGTGCAGGCCCCAGGGGTTGGCCACGAGGCTGCCGACCGGCGCCGGCCCCCAGTGCCCGTCGCCGTAGCCGCTGAACGCGTTCGCCCAGGGGCGTCCGGTCGGGGACCGGTCGTTGCCGCCGGTGGTGTTGGCGATGCCCAGCGGCGGCGCGCCCTCGCCCCAGGGGTAGCGGGTGCTGCCGCCGGCGCGCAGCGCGTACTCGAACTCCGCCTCGCTCGGCAGCCGGTAGCGCTTGCCGGTCTGTTCGGCCAGCCAGTCGGCGTAGGCCTCGGCGTCCTTGGCGCTGACGTGCAGTACCGGCATGTCCTCGCCGGCGGGATTGCCGACGTAATCCGAACGCCAGTCCACGCCGCTGCGGCGCACGAAGTTGCCGCTGCGTTCGTCGTACACCATCGAGAAGCCGCGGCGCCCGGCCCGCGTGCGGTAGTTGGTGGCGGCGATGAAGCGACCGAACTCGCCGACGCTGACCTCCTGGATGGCCATGCCGAAGCCGCGTTCGAAACGGATCGGATGCTGCGGTCGCTCGTAGTCGCTCGCATCCGGCTCGTTCGGCGGCGCGCCCATGGTGAACGCACCATGCGGCACCACCGCCATCTGCGGCCCGCGCCCGCCGGTCTTCAGCGCGTCGGTGAACACCTGTCCCGGCGCATACAGGCCGTAGTGCACGGCCAGCGCGATGCGCTCGCGCAGCTCGCTCGACGCGGGGTCGCCGGGCGCGGCGATGCGCAGCATCTCCGCCAGGTAGCGTCGGGCCAGGTCGATGCCGCCGAACTTGGGCAGCGCGCCGATGCCGAGGTCGCGCAGGCGCGCGATGCGCTGGGCGCGCAGCTGCGCGATCCGCCGTTCGGCATCGGGAACCGTACCGACGCCGTCGTCGGGGCGCACGCGCGCGGCGTGCAGCAGCCAGCGCGTGGCCTCCTCGAAGTCGGCGCGTTCCGCCGCATCCTCGGCGCGCCGGATCAGCCCGCTTTCGACCGCGGCCAGGCCCTGCGCGGCACGCGGCTGCCCCGGCAAGAGCGCCAGTGCCTCGCGGAAGTACGCCATCGCCCCCGGCGATTCCTCGCCGTAGCGACCGCTGGCGAGCGCGCGTTCGCCAGCTTCGTTCAGGGTCCACAGGCGCTCGGCCTGGTCGACCTGCTGCAGGTAGTCGAGCGCCGCCTCGTCCTCCGGTGCCACCGCGCGCGCCACCGATGCGATGGCGGCGGCCCGGCGCAACGCCTCGGGATCGTCGCCGGCGCGGGCCAGGGCGAGCTTGCCATCGGCGATCAGCTGGCGCATGGCCCGTGCCAGCCCGGCCTCGGCCGCGCCGCGCGCGTCGGGCAGGCGGCGCAACGCGAGGTAAATCGGGATCGCCGCGTCGGCGTCCTCGTACAGGCGGCCTTTCCCCAGCGCGTCCTGTGCGCGACGCAGCGCGGCGGCGGCATCGCCGGCCTCGAGGCTCGCCTCCGGCGCACGCCAGGTCAGCTGGCCGGCGAGGCTGTCGTCGCCACTGATGGTCACGCTGCCGGTGCGGGCAGCAGCCGCCGCGGCTTCGCCGGCGTCGGCGCCGGCGGCCTCGCC
>JAIUOJ010000094.1 GCA_020161335.1 Pseudomonadota bacterium | reverse complement strand
CAGGGCCGGATGAGGGCGACCTTCGCTGCCTTCGCGCCTTCCCCGCCCCCATCCGCCTTCGGCACCGTCCACCGCAAGCGGGGGAAGGAGCCGCGACGAAGGACCGGCAGCGAGGGCTTTGCCAGGAAGGACGTTGCGCGCACGGGGACCGGCCGTGCGCCGTTCGTCGGCCTGCCCGCGCCTTCGACCTCCGTCGCATTGCCTGCGGTCACGGACCGGGCGTAGCGTGGGCCTGCAGTCGAGAGTCGCGCGCCACGCGGGACGCAGGCTTCACCCCGTTCCCGGTGCTGGCGCGTTTGCAGCCACACGGGTGGCCACGCCGGCCCCCGGGAACCAATGGAGGTGGGCCATGGTGTTGCAGCAGACGCATTCCGCTCCCCGGGCGCAGCCGCGCCTCGATCCGAACCGCATCCTGGGCATCAGCAGCACGCTGGCGATCAACGTGCTGGCGCTGTCGTTCCTGCTGGCGCCGATGACGATCCCCGCGCCGCCGCGGGTCGTCGACCCGCCGCCGGGCATCGAGGTGGTGCCGATCGTGGAGATCAAGCCACCCACGCCCGTGCCGCCGCAGGAAGTCCGCGTGGTGCCGCGACAGACGCAGCCGCAGCCCGCGCAGCGCACGACGCCGAGCCCGCAGCCCGCCATCGACATCCCGGTGCTGGTTGACGCCGGCATCCCGATCTCCGAGGCAATTGCCGATACCGCCGTGGCCACCGATGCGCCGCCGAGCCTCGATCCCCCCTCGGGCCCGGTGACCGGCATGCAGCTGGAGTACGTGCGGGCCACGCCGCCGCCATATCCGCGCGACGGCATCACGCAGGGCCTGCAGGGCGTGGTGCTGCTGCGCGTCCTGGTCGGCGTCGATGGCAAGCCGGTCGAGGTGTCGATCGAGAAGAGCAGCGGCCACCGCGTGCTCGACCGCGAGGCACAGCGCCACGTGCTGCGCAACTGGACCTTCCGCCCCGCCACGCGCGATGGCCACGCGGTGCAGGCCATCGGCATCGTGCCGATCGACTTCACCCTCGACCGCGGCTGATCGGCACCGGCGCACGCCGCCGCCCGCGTCCCGCGAAGCCCGCCTGCCGGCGGGCTTCGTGCAATCGCCACCGCGGCTACGCGCGGTGGTAGGGATGGTTCGCCAATAGCGCGGCGGCGCGGTACAGCTGTTCGGCCAGCACCAGGCGCACCAGCATGTGCGGCAGGGTCAGCGGGCCCAGCGACCAGGGTTCGTCCGCGCGCGCCAGTACCTCCGGCGCGTGGCCTTCCGGGCCGCCGACGAGGAAGGCGAGGTCGCGCCCCTGCCCGCGCCAGTGTTCGAGGCGCTGCGCCAGCTGTTCCGAGGAATGCGCCCGGCCGCGGCCGTCGAGGACCACCACGTGCGTGTTGCGCGGGATCGCGGCCAGCACGCGCGCGCCTTCGTCCTGCATCGCGCGCGTGGCGTCGCGGCCCTTGCCGCGCAGGCCGGGCTCGACTTCCACCAGGTCCAGCGGCAGCCAGTGCGACAGGCGCTTGCGGTATTCGGCGAAGCCTTCGGCCACCCATGCGGGCGGGCGTTCACCGACCGCGACGAGGCGCGCCTTCACGCGGCCCGCGCCGGTTTCAACCGCGGTCTTCGCCCGTGGCGTCGGACAGGTCGTCCGGCGGCTGGTCGCCAACGGTCCACAGGCGCTCCAGCGCGTAGAACTCGCGCACGCGCGGCAGCATGACGTGGACCACGACGTCGCCCAGGTCGACCAGCACCCATTCGGCCTCGCGCTCGCCTTCCACGCCGAGCGGCTGGCAATCGAGCTGCTTGGCGTTGCGCACCACTTCGTCGGCGATCGACTTGACGTGCCTGGTCGAGGTGCCGGAGGCGATCACCATGTAGTCGCAGACGCTGGTCTTGCCGCGGACGTCGATCTCGACGACATCCTTGGCCTTGAGTTCGCCGACGGCGGCGTGCACCGATTTGAGCAGGACGTCCGCGGACGGGGGCGGGTTGGGCAGGCGGGTCTTGATGACGTGGGCGGAACTGGTCAAGGGCGTGCGGCTCTGGGGTTTGCGGCGGAAGGGCGCGGCGACGGAATTATAGCGAAGGGGCGTGCACGGTCCGGTCGACGCCGTACAGGCGATGGCGGACGATGTAGTCGGCGACCGGCGGCGGCAGCAGGTCGCGCCAGGCGCCGCCGGTCGCGATCCGGTGCCGGACCTCGGTCGCCGAGCCCGGGTGCAGCGGCTGGTTCAGCCGCAGCAGGCGGCCGGCGGGGGCCTCGCGCAGGCCACGCGGGTCGTCGAGCCAGCGGCCGGCGGTGGCCTCGGCCAGCACCGGCGGCAGGCGGGTGTCGAGGACGCTGCCGGGGCGGTCGGCAACCACGAAATGGGCCAGGCCGAACAGCGCGGTCCAGTCGTGCCAGGCGGGCAGGCCGAGCAGGCTGTCGGCGCCGACCAGCAGCGCGAGTGGCGCCTGCGGGCCGTACTCGGCGCGCAGTTCGCGCAGGGTGTCCACCGAATAGCTGGGGCCGTCGCGCCGCAGCTCGCGCAGGTCCAGGCGCAGCCCCGGTTCGCCGGCGACGGCCAGGGCCAGCATCTCGGCGCGCTGGGTCGCATTGGCCCCCGGTGGCGGGCGGTGCGGCGGGTCGGCGGCGGGCATGAACCGGATCGGGCCGTCCAGCGCATCGCGCGCGGCGCGGGCGATCGCCAGGTGGCCGTCATGCACGGGGTCGTAGGTGCCGCCGTACCAGGTGCGCAGCTTCACGAGGCCAGCATCTTCGCCTTCGGTTCGGCCACCGCCAGCAGCAGCCGCTCCAGCGCCAGCCAGGCGTCGACGGGTTCCTCGCCGAGGCGCACGCGGCCCTTGGCGATGCGGTCGACGCTGCCGGCCATCGCCACGAAACGCTCCCACTGCGCCGCCGGATGCTTCGACAGCGCGCGCCGATACACCGCCTGTTTCGAATCCCAGACGCGCTGCGCCTTGAACTCGGCGGCGAGGTTGCCGCCGCGCGCCTGCACCCGCGCCAGCGCGGCGACGCGGTTGAGCTCCATCGCCACCATGCCCATCAGCGCCGGCACCGCCTCGCCCTCGGCGCGCAGGCCGGCCAGCATCCGCGCGGCCTGCGCCGGCTGGCCGTTGAGCGCGGCATCGACCAGCCGGAACACGTCGAAGCGCGCGGCATCGGCCACCAGGGCATCCATGCGCGCGCCGTCGAGGGTGCCGCCGTCGGCAAGCAGCGCCAGCTTGTCGACCTCCTGCGCCGCGGCCAGCAGGTTGCCCTGCACGCGCTCGGCCAGGCGCTGCACGGCGCTGCGGTCGGCGCGCACGCCGCGGCCGCGCAGCCGTGCCTCGAGCCAGCCTTCCAGCTCGTGTGGACGCACCTGCGGCGCCTGCACCACGTGCCCGACCCGGGCGATGGCCTCGCTCCACTTGCCGCCATGCTGGCGGCTCCAGTCGCCGGCGGTCACCAGCAGCACGATGTCGCCGGGTGGATTCGCGCAGTAGCCGGCGATGACCTCGCCGCCTTCCTTGCCCGGCTTGCCGGTGGGCAGGCGCACCTCGACCAGGCGCTGCGCCGAGAACAGGCTGGGCGCGCGGAAGGTGGCGTCGAGCGTGTTCCAGTCGAAATCGCGGCCGTCGGCGTCGAACACCTCGCGCTCGCCGAACCCGGCCTGGCGCGCGTGCTGGCGCAGCGCGTCGGCCGCTTCCAGCACCAGCAGCATTTCCGGACCGGCCACCAGGTAGGCCGGCCGCAGCGGCTCGCTGGCCAGTTGCGCGGCGAGGCGGTCGGGCCTCAGCTCCATGCGCTGCGCAGCCTGCGGCGGGCGACGACCACTACTGGCGCGCCACCCGGGTGGCGGCGTCGATGCGGCGCAGGATCGATGCGGTCATCTCGCGCTGCAGTTCGCGCGCCAGCAGCTCGGCCTCGGTGTCGCTGCCGGTGGAATCACTCGGCACCGAGACGTACTCGCGCGACAGCTCCACCGACTGCTGCGGCACCAGCACGTCGCCGTTGGCGTCGGACATCGCGAACACCACCGCATAGCGCAGCGTGTACTCCTGCGCACGGCCGAACTGGTCGATGCTGAGCGGGGTCGACGCCCAGTGCTCGGAGCGGATCGCCAGCGTGGTCAGGTCGCCCTCGGCCTTCTCCGGCGCGATGGTGGCGCCGGCGTGGCCGAGCGCGCGCTCCAGCGACTGCCGCAGCGGACTGTAGGGATCGCCTGCGGTCACCCGCACCGGGCCCAGGTCGGGCGGCAGGGTCAGCGCGTCGCGCAGGTGGAAGCCGCAGGCGGACAGGCCCAGGACGAGGACGGCGGCAAGCAGGAGGCGTCGGATCATCGGTGAAGTCTGGCCGAGCCCACCGGCGCTATCAATAGCGGCCGGGCGCGGTGTTCAGCCACGCGCGGCCGGTCCTGACCCGGTACGACGGGGCATGGCGCGGCCCGATGCCCGCCGCGCCTCATCCGGCGACGATGTTGACGATCTTGCCCGCGACCACGATCACCTTGCGCACGGCTAGCCCCGACAGGAAGGCCTGTACCCCGGGCTCGGCCAGCGCCAGCGCCTCCACCGCCTCCCGCGGCGCATCCACGGCCACCTCGATCGTCGCGCGCAGCTTGCCGTTGACCTGCACGGCCAGCGTCACCGCATCGCGCACCAGCGCGGCCGGGTCGGCCTGCGGGAACGGCAGGTCCTCCAGCAGCGTTTGCGGATGCCCCAGCACCTGCCACAGCGCGTGGCTGGCATGCGGGGTGATCGGGTTGAGCAGCAGCACCATCGCCTCCAGCGCCTCCTGGCGCAGCGCGCGGCCGTTGCCGGAGGCATCCTCGAACTTCGCCACCGCGTTCAGCAGCTCCATCACCGACGCGATCGCGGTGTTGAAGCTGTGGCGGCGGCCGTAGTCGTCGCCGACCTTCTGGATCGTCTCGTGGACCTGCCGGCGCAACGCCTTCTGCGCCGCGTCGGCCGCGGCCGGATCGAAGGCGCCGGCGCGGCCGCCCTCGGCGTGGCGCTGCACCTGGGTCCACAGCCGGCGCAGGAAGCGCGCCATGCCCTCCACGCCCGCTTCGTTCCATTCCAGCGACATGTCCGGCGGCGAGGCGAACATCGAGAACAGGCGCACGGTGTCGGCGCCGTACTTGCCGATCATCGCCTGCGGGTCGACGCCGTTGTTCTTCGACTTCGACATCTTCTCGACGCCGCCGATCATCACCGGATGGCCGTCGGACTTCAGCACTGCGCCGGTGATGCGGCCCTTCTCGTCGCGCGTCACCTCGACGTCGGCCGGGTTGATCCAGTCCTTCGCGCCGTTGGCGTGTTCGCGGTAGTAGGTATCGGCGATCACCATGCCCTGGGTGAGCAGGCGCGTCGCCGGTTCGTCGCTGTCCACCAGGCCCTCGTCGCGCAGCAGCTTGTGGTAGAAGCGGAAGTACAGCAGGTGCAGGATCGCGTGCTCGATGCCGCCGATGTACTGGTCCACCGGCGTCCAGTACTTCGCGCGCTCGTCGACCATGCCGGCCGCGCCGGGCGAGGTGTAGCGCGCGTAGTACCAGCTTGACTCCATGAAGGTGTCGAAGGTGTCGGTTTCGCGCTCGGCCGGCTGGCCGCACTGCGGGCAGGTCGTCTTGCGCCACTGCGGATCGGACTTGATCGGCGACTGCACCACGCCGGGGTTGGCGAAGGCGTCGGCCACGTCCTCGGGCAGCACCACGGGCAGCTGGTCCTCGGGCACCGGTACCGCGCCGCAGTCGGGGCAATAGACCACCGGGATCGGGCAACCCCAGTAGCGCTGGCGGCTGACGCCCCAGTCGCGCAGGCGGAAGTTGACCTTGCGCCGGCCGATGCCCGCCGCCTCGAAGCGCCGCGCCAGCGCATCGAACGCAGCGTCGTAGTCGAGCCCGTCGTATTCGCCGGAATTGATCAGCAGGCCACGCTCGGTGTACGCCTCGCGCTGCTCGATGCCGTCGAAGTACTCACGCACCACCGCCACCGCGGCGTCGATCTCGACCACGTCGATCGGCCCGTGCGCGCCCAGCGCCACCGCCATCGGGTCGTCGTGGTCGGCCACGTGCGAGGCGATCTCGGCCAGCGCGTCGCGCACCGCCGCCGGCACGATCACCGGCTTCACCGGCAGGCCGTAGGCCTTGGCGAATTCCCAGTCGCGCTGGTCGTGCGCCGGCACCGCCATCACCGCGCCGGTGCCGTAGCCCATCAGCACGAAGTTGGCGACGTAGATCGGCACGTCCTCGCCGGTGACCGGGTGGATCGCCCACTGGCCGGTGGCCATGCCGCGCTTGTCCTGCGCCTCCAGCTCGGCCTCGGACACGCCGCCCTGCCTGAGTTCGTCGAGGAACGCCGCCAGCTGCGGATTCGACTGCGCGGCCTTGAGCGCCAGCGGATGCTCGCCGGCGATGGAAATGAAGGTCACGCCCATCAGCGTGTCCGGGCGCGTGGTGTACACCGCCAGCGGTTCGTCCTCGCCGTCGACCTTGAACGAGAACTCCAGGCCTTCGCTGCGCCCGATCCAGTTGCGCTGCATGGTCTTGACCGAATCCGGCCAGCCATCGAGCGTGTCCAGGCCGTCCAGCAGTTCCTGTGCGTAGTCGGTGATCTTGAGGAACCACTGCGGGATCTCGCGCTTCTCGACCACCGCGCCCGAACGCCAGCCGCGGCCGTCGATCACCTGCTCGTTGGCCAGCACGGTCTGGTCCACCGGATCCCAGTTCACCACCGAGTTGCGGCGATAGGCCAGGCCCTTCTTCATCAGCCGGGTGAACATGCGCTGCTCATGCACGTAGTAGTCCGGCGAACAGGTCGCGAACTCGCGCGACCAGTCGATCGCGTAGCCCAGCGACTTGAGCTGCGCGCGCATGTGGTCGATGTTGGCGTAGGTCCACTTCGCCGGCGCGGTCGCGTTCTTGATCGCGGCATTCTCCGCGGGCAGGCCGAACGCGTCCCAGCCCATCGGCTGCAGCACGTTCTTCCCGGTCATGCGCTGGTGGCGGCTGATCACGTCGCCGATGGTGTAGTTGCGCACGTGGCCCATGTGCAGCGCGCCGGAGGGGTAGGGCAGCATCGACAGGCAGTAGAACTTCGGCACGCCCGGGCGTTCGGTCACCTCGAAGGCGCGGGTGTCGTCCCAGAAGCGCTGCGCGGCGGCTTCGACGATGGCTGGCTGGTAGGCGTTTTCCGGGATGGCGGCGACGTCGGACACGGCTTGGCGGCTGGCGAAATGGGGTCGAACAGCCTACCGCAGTGCAGCAGGGACGTCATTTCCCCGGACTGTGAGGCCGCGCGCCCCTGCGCCGCCGCCTTCGCGACTACACTGGCCCGACCCCGCGCCCACGCCACGCGATGCCCCATATCCCCTCGCGCTTCCGGCGCTTCCGCCGACCCGCCTTCTGGCTCACGCTCGCGCTCCTGCTGGGCGTGGGCACGGCGAGCATCCTCGGCGTCGGCAACCTGCAGTCGAGCAACGAGGCGATCGAGCATTCCTACCAGACGCTGCGCCTGATCGAGGACGTCGATCGCCAGCTGCGGACCACCGAGGCCAGCGCGCGCGCCTATCGGCTCACTGGCCACGAGGGCTTCCGCGAGCAGTACCTGCAGTCGCTGCCCCGGATCCGGGAAGCCACCCACGCGCTGGTCGACAGCACCGCGCGCACCCCGCGCCAGCACGACGGCACCCTGCAGCTCCAGGCACTGGTCGAGGAACGGGTCGCCGAGATGCAGGGCCTGTTCGTGGTGCAGGAACGCGAGGGACTGGCCGCCGCGCAGCGGGCCACCGATCCGGAACGCACGCTGTCGCTGTCCGCGCGGATCGACGCCCTGGGCCGGCAGCTGCGGTCCGGCGAAGCCGCCGTGCTCGAAGTCCGCCAGGCCGCCAGCCGGCGGCATACCACGTGGCTCGTCGCCTTCGTGGTGCTCGGCATGCTGCTGTCGTCGACCCTGCTGGTCGCGCTGACCACCAGCCTGAGCCGCGAGAACAAGCGCGCCCGGGCGCTCGAACGCGAAGCGCGCGAGGCGGTGCGGGCGATGGAAGCCAGCATCGTCCAGCGCGACCGTCTGTCCGAGCAGCGCCACCAGCTCAGCCGCTACTCGAGCCTGCTGCAGAGTTGCGCCAACCGCGACGAGATCATGCAGCTCAGCGCCACCACCCTGCGTCAGCTGGTACCGGGCGCGAGCGGACAGTGCTACGTGCTGCGCGCGTCCAACGACTTCTACGAAAGCGCCGCCACCTTCGGCGAGCGCGTGGTCAGCAGCGGCGACCTGCTGGTGCCCGACCAGTGCTGGGCGCTGCGCCGCGGCCAGCCGCACTACGTCGCCGGCGGCCAGGAGGGCATGCACTGCGGCCACATCGACGCCGACGCGCGCCACGACGGCATTTCCTGCCTGTGCGTGCCGCTGTCCGCGAACGGGGCGGCGATCGGCCTGCTCCACGTCAGCGCGCCGGCCAGCGGCGACCCCGACGACAACGACGCCACGATCGTGTCGACGCTGGCCGAGCAGCTCGGCCTGGCGCTGGCCAACATCCAACTGCGCGAAACCCTGCGCACGCAGTCGCTGCGCGACCCGCTCACCGGCCTGTTCAACCGCCGCTACCTGCAGGAGAACCTGGCGCGCGAACTGCACCGCTGCGAACGTCGCCAGCTGCCGCTGTCGGTGCTGATGCTGGACGTCGATCGCTTCAAGGCGTTCAACGACACCCACGGCCACGCCGCGGGCGACGCGCTGCTGGGGCATGTCGGGCGGATCATCGCCGGCGCGATCCGCGCCGAGGACATGGCCTGCCGCTACGGTGGCGAGGAGTTCACGATCGTCATGCCCGAGACCGACGCGGCCACCGCGTTCGAGCGCGCCGAGACCATCCGCGGCGCGCTGGAGACCGCCACCGTGCTGCACCTGCGGCAGACGCTGGGCCCGGTGACGGCCTCGATCGGCGTGTCCACCTACCCCGGCGACGGCACCACGCCCGAGCTGCTGCTGCAGGTGGCCGATGCCTGGCTCTACCGGGCCAAGGCCGAGGGCCGCAACCGGACCCTGCCCGAACCCGGCACCGGATAGGCCGCGCCGCCGGCGGCGTGCTTCAATCCGCGTGTTTCAATCCTCGTACCTCAAAGCACCTGCGGCAAGCCGCCCGCCTCCAAGCCCGCCACCTGTCGAGGAACCCGCCATGCCCGTGCCCGCGCCCCTGCGCTTCCTGCCGCTCGCCGCGGTCCTGCTGGCGGCGCCCGCCGTGGCCGCCGATCCGGTCGCGCTGCACTGCGCGCGGCTGTTCGACGCGCGCAGCGGCCAGGTGCGTGGCGAGCACACCATCGTGGTCGAGGACGGGCGCATCCGTTCGGTCCTGCCCGGCCGCGCCAAGCTGCCCGACGGCACCACCTCGATCGTGCTCGGCGATCGCACCTGCCTGCCCGGCTGGACCGACCTGCACGTGCACCTGGGCTCGCAGTCCAGCCCGCAGAGCTATTCCGAAGGCTTCCGCCTCGATCCGGAAGACTACGCCTTCCGCTCGGTCGGCTACGCCGGCAAGACCCTGCGCGCCGGCTTCACCAGCGTGCGCGACCTCGGCGGCGAGGTCAGCCTGCACCTGCGCGACGCGATCGCCCAGGGCCTCGTCGACGGCCCGCGCATCTACGCCGCCGGCAAGTCGATCGCCACCACCGGCGGCCATGCCGATCCGACCAACGGCTACAACTCGATGCTCTCGCACCTGATGGGTCCGCCGGGCCCGACCGAGGGCGTGATCAATTCGGTCGAGGATGCGCGCCAGGCCGTGCGCCAGCGTTACAAGGACGGCAGCGACGTGATCAAGATCACCGCCACCGGTGGCGTGCTCAGCTACGCGCGCTCGGGCGATGCGCCTCAGTTCACCGTCGACGAGATCCGGGCCGTGGTCGACACCGCGAAGGACTACGGCTATCGCGTCGCCGCGCACGCGCACGGCACCGAGGGCATGAAGCGCGCGGTGCTCGCCGGCGTCACCAGCATCGAACACGGCACGCAGATGACCGACGAGGTGATGCGCCTGATGAAGCAGCACGGCACCTGGTACGTGCCGACCATCTACGCCGGCCGCTTCGTCGCCGACAAGGCGAAGATCGATGGCTACTTCCCGGAAGTCGTGCGGCCGAAGGCGGCGCGCATCGGCGCGCAGATCCAGGACACCGCGGCACGCGCCTACCGCGGCGGGGTGAAGATCGCCTTCGGCACCGACCAGGGCGTCGGCCCGCACGGCGACAACGCGCGCGAGTTCATCTACATGGTCGAGGCCGGCATCCCCGCGGCGTACGCGCTGCAGGCGGCGACGATCCACGCCGCCGACGTGCTCGGCGTGGACGACCAGGGCGTGATCGAGGCCGGCAAGCGTGCCGACATCATCGCCCTGCCCGGCGACCCGGTGGCCGACATCAACGCGGTGATGAACGTCGACTTCGTGATGAAGGACGGCAAGGTGTACGCGCAGCCCGAATCCGATTGAGCCGGCTCAGCGCACGCGCGCGGCAGCCCACCAGAACCAGGCGAACCACGCCACGAACGCCAGCCGCTGCGCGATGCCCTCGGGCAGGATCGCTGCGCCGAACAGCGCGCACAGCGGCACCAGCCACGCGAGCGCGAGCGTTGCCGCGCGCTCGCCGCGCGGCGCGCCGGCGAACAGCGGCGCGCCGACGGTGAAGGCGATCAGCCAGATCGTCCACGCCGACGCATGCAACCGGCTGGCGCCGCTGTCGAGGTTGCCGGCGTCCAGCGGCAGCAGGCCCTGCGCGACCAACGCGAGCGCCGACACCAGCAGCAGCGCCGCGCCGATCCGCGGTGGCCAGGCGGCCGCCGCATCCAGCGACGAACGCAAGGACCACGCCACCCAGGCAACGCACAGGCCCGGCAGCACGAACACCATCGCGTTGAACAGCCGCGCACCGGGCAAGCCCGCCGCACCCGGCAGCGCCACCGGATGCCACAGGTGCGAGTAGCCCGGCCAGCGCGCGGCCAATGCGAACAGCGCGCAGGCGAACACCAGCAGCGCGGCGGCGGAGAGTCGTGCGGCGGCGGCGCGGTTCATGCGCCCTCCCAACGGAACACGTCCTCGACGCCGACGCCGAACGCGCGCGCGATGCGGAACGCCAGTTCCAGCGAAGGCGCGTAGCGGCCCGCCTCCAGCGCGATGATCGTCTGCCGCGTCACCTGGCAGGCGTCGGCCAGCGCCTGCTGCGTCATCTCGCCGCGCTCGAAGCGCAGGCGGCGGATGTCGTTGCCGACCGGGGTGCCGGTCATTGCGACTGTCGCCTGTCGCGCACGTACATCGCCACCGTCGCGGCGTACTCCACCAGCCAGCCCCACATCAGCGCGAACACCAGCAGGTTGGCGACCATCCACGGCGTCGCCCACTGCAGCCGCTCCGCGGGCGAGAAGCCGAACAGCACCGCCAGGCCGATCACGCAGAACACCAGCCCGCTGCGTCCCCAGTCGGCCGCGGCCGCCTCGATCTCGCGGTCGCGCTCGTCGACCTGCACGCGTCCGGTCCAGCGCGACGCGACCACCTGCGTCAGCACGACCCACGCCACCAGCAGCAGCACGAGCTCGCGCGCCACGCCCGACGACAGCGGCGCGTGGGGCGCGGATTCGCCGGCGAACAGGGGCAGCTTCACCAGGAAGAAGGCGGTCGCCACCCCCATGAAGCCCAGGCCGATCCACGCCTTCCACTCGGCCGGCGCCACGCCCTGCTCGAACTCGCCCTGCGGCGTCGACGACACCGCGTGCAGCGCGAGCCAGGTCGCGCCCAGCAGCACGGTCATGCCCAGCCCCCCAAGGTCGTGGCCCAACACCCGCCCGCTGCCGAACAGCAGCCACAGCGCCAGCACCGCCGCGCCCAGCACCGCTACCCATCCCAAGCGACCGAGCCTCATGATGTCATCTCCACCGAACCGGATGTAATTCATACATTACATTCAGGGCCGGCAATGTCAACTATTTTTGACATCGACTTGGAATCATGAACCGCCGCCGCCATCCTCCCCGCTCCCCACGCTGGAACGCCCCATGCCCGCCGACGCCGCCAAGCCGCATGTCTTCGACGCCACCACGGCCGGATTCGAGGCCGACGTCCTGCAGAAATCGCTGCAGGTGCCGGTGCTGGTCGATTTCTGGGCCGAATGGTGCGGGCCGTGCAAG
>JAIUOJ010000093.1 GCA_020161335.1 Pseudomonadota bacterium | reverse complement strand
CATGCGCCCGACCCTGCTCGCCATCGCCCTCGTCACCGCCACGCTCGCCGCCTGCGGCGGCGCTGCGACCTCGGCCCCGGCCGCCACGCCGGCGGCAACCGCCGACGCCGGCGCCGCGCAGGGCCAGGCCGACCAGGCGTTCGCGGAACTGTCGCGGCGTTACCTCGACGAGTCGCTGGCGCTGTCGCCGATCGCCGCCACCCAGATCGGTGACCACCGCTTCGACCACGAGATCGACGACCTCTCCGCCGCCGGCCGCCAGGCGTCGACCGACTTCAACCGGCGCTACCTCGCCGAACTGGAGGCGATCGATCTGGCCGCACTGTCACGCGAACACCAGGTCGACGCGCGCATCCTGCGCAACCAGCTCGAGTACGCGCTGTGGACCGACGGCACGTTCCAGAGCTGGGCCTGGGATCCACAGGTCTACAGCGGCCTCGCCGGCGGCGCGATCTACAACCTGATGGCGCGCGAGTTCGCGCCGATGCCCGAACGGCTGAAGTCCGCGACCGCACGCATGGAGAAGCTGCCGACGCTGTTCGCGCAGGCACGCGCCAACGTCGACCCGGCGCGCGTGCCGAAGACGCATGCCGAGACCGTGTCGCGCCAGAACAAGGGCGTGCTGACCCTGATCGACACCTTCATCACGCCCAACGCCGGCCAGCTGCAGGGCGAAGACCGCGCCCGCCTCGACGCCGCCGTCGCCGGCCTGCGCAAGGCGGTCGACGAACACCAGCGGTGGCTGGACGGCACCCTCGTGCCGAACGCGAAGGGCGAGTTCCGCGTCGGTGCCGAACGCTACGACCAGCAGCTCAAGTTCGCGCTGAACTCGTCGCTGACCCGCCAGGAAATCCGCCAGCGCGCCGAGGCGGAGCTGGCGCGCATCCGCGACGAGATGTACACCGTCGCCCGCACCGTGCTCAAGGACCACGCCGACGCACCGCCGACGCCGGAGGTGCCGGACGAGGAACAGAAGCAGCAGGCGATCGAGGCCGCGATGGAGTTCGCCTATGCGCGCCGCCCGGCGCGCGACAAGGTGGTCGGGTTCGCCGAGCACACGCTCGACGTCGCCACGCGCTTCGTGCGCGAGAAGGACCTCGTGACCGTGCCCGACGCCCCGGTCAAGATCATCCTGATGCCCGAGTTCCAGCGCGGCTTCTCGGTCGCCTACTGCGACTCGCCCGGCCCGCTCGACAAGGGCCTGGACACCTACTACGCAATCTCGCCGATCCCCGACGACTGGTCGCAGGCGCAGGTCGATTCGTTCCTGCGCGAATACAACGAATACCTGATCCACGTGCTGACCATCCACGAGGCGATGCCGGGGCATTACCTCGAAGGCGCGCATTCGGCCAGCCATCCTTCGACGCTGCGCGCGGTGTTCCGCTCCGGGCCGTTCGCCGAAGGCTGGGCGGTGTATGCCGAGCGGATGATGGCCGACGCGGGCTACCTGGACCGCGATCCGCTGTTCCGCCTGATGCAGCTGAAGTTCTACGCGCGCGCGGTGGCCAACGCGATCCTCGACCAGGGCGTGCACGTGGACCACTGGACCAAGGAACAGGCGATGGACCTGATGGTGCGCCAGACCTTCCAGCAGCAGAGCGAGGCGGAGGGCAAGTGGATCCGCGCGCAGCTCTCGTCCACGCAGCTGGCCACCTACTTCGTCGGCGCACAGGAGCACTTCGACGCGCGCAAGGCGGCGCAGGCCAAGCTCGGCGACAGGTTCGACCTCAAGGCGTACCACGACGGCATCCTCGCCCAGGGCGCGCCGCCGGTGCGCTTCGCGCGCGAGCTGCTGCTCGACGAGCCGATCGAGTAGCCCACGCCCGCGATGGCCGGCAGCGACGACGACGCAGCCATTCCCGGCGCAGTCCGGCGCAGCCCGGCGCGCTACCGCGACGGCGTGGCGCGGGTGCAGGCCGACTGGGTGGCCGAGGAAGTGCCGGTCGCGCTGTCGTTCGACGGCGAGCCGTTCGCGGTGATGATGGCCACGCCCGCGGACATCGCCGATTTCGCGCTGGGCTTCGCGCTCAGCGAGGGCATCGTCGATGATGCCGGCGAGCTGCGCATCGATGCCATCGAGCACACCCTCGACGGCATCCACGTCGCGCTCTCGCTGCCGCCCGAGCGCCGGTCGCGGATCGCGGCGCGGCGTCGCAACCTCGAAGGCCGCAGCGGCTGCGGCCTCTGCGGCGCCGCCTCGATCGACGCGGTGCTGCGGCCGCCACCGGCGGTGCCGCATGGGGTGGCGATCACGCCGGCGATCCTGGCGCAGGCGCTGCGCCTGCTGCCGGCGCAGCAGCGGCTGGCCCGGTTGACCGGTGCGACCCATGCCGCGGCGTGGGCCGGCATCGACGGCAACCTGCTCGCCGTGCGCGAGGACGTCGGCCGCCACAACGCGCTCGACAAGCTCATCGGCAGCCTCGCCAGCGCCGGCACCGACCTCGGCACCGGCTTCTGCGTCGTCTCCAGCCGCGCCAGCTACGAGATGGCGATGAAGGCGGCGCAGGCGGGCATGCCGATGCTGGCCGCGATCTCGGCGCCGACGGCGCTGGCGATCGCGCTGGCGGAAAGCGCCGGCATGACCCTGGTGGGCTTCGCGCGCGGCGAGGATTGCGTGGCCTACGCCCACCCGTGGCGGCTGGCGGAGACCGACTAGGACCGCGGCGGCATCGGGGTCGTGCGCGGCTCACGAGGCCGGCAGCGTGAGCCCAGCCCGGTCCCCGGCCGGCACTTCAACGTCCAGTTCGGCGGCGATGTCGAGGCTGGAACGCACCCCGAGGTCGCCGCCATGCGCCGCGAGGAAGCGCGCCGCCGCGGCGTGGCCCATGCCCTGCAGGCGCGTGACGAACGCCGCGTCGGCCCACACCCGGCTGGACGCAGGCAATGTCGCCAGGTCGAGGTCGTCGGCGATCATGTGCAGCCGCAGGCCCCGGAAATGGCCGGCGACGAGCACGCCGTCGTCCAGCATGCGCGTGACCAGCGCGATCGCGCGCAGCTCGCCGAGCAGGCTGGCGTTGAACGTGATCTCGTTGATGCGATCGAGGATGTCGCTGCTGCGCCGCGGCGTGCGCAGGCGTTGCGCAGGATTGATGCGCACCACCAGCAGGTCGCTGTCCAGCCCCGGATCGATCAGCGGGTACAGCGAGGGATTGCCGCTGTAGCCGCCGTCCCAGTATGGCTCGCCGTCGATCTCCACCGCCTGGAACAGGAACGGCAGGCAGGCGGACGCGAGCAACGCGTCGATGCCCAGCGCGTCGCCGGCGAACACCCGCGCCCGGCCGCTGCGCACCGCGGTGGCGGTGACATGCAACGCCACCGGGCCCTCGCGCAGCGCGGCGACGTCGACATGGCGCTCGACGAGGTCACGCAGCGGATTGAGGTTCAGCGGGTTGTAGTCATAGGGGCTGAACATGCGCAGCAGGTGCCCGTTCCAGTCATGCCCCGGCAGCGCGTCGAACCCGAAGGCCGCCGGCGCGAAGGGCTCGCGCGACAGCAGCGCGAATGGCGCGGCGGCGCGCGCGACGTCCGACCAGAACGCCGCGAGCGCATCCCGCGCGCCGGACGCGCCGCCCCGCGCCCATCCCGTCGCCAGCACGGCGCCGTTCAATGCGCCTGCGCTGGCGCCGGACACGGCGTCCACGCGCAACCCGGGCTGCGCGAGCAGGCGATCGAGGACACCCCAGGTAAATGCGCCGTGCGAGCCACCGCCCTGCAGCGCGAGCCGGATGGCGCACGGGCCAGGGGCACTCCCCGCGGCGCCAGGCATCCGTCTGCGCGTCGTCGGCGCATCGTGCGCCACGCCTGCCTTCGCGGAAGGATCACGGATACATTCGGGATCGGCGACGTCGACCGGCACGGCGACAGACTCCGCCAGGTCGCCCGGCACGGCCACCGATGGCAGGACCGGCATCGCGACATCGACGCCGGCTTCCCGACGCGCCACGTTCCGGCGCCGCCACCACGCCAACCATCTGCGGAACAGGGACATGCGTTCGCTCCTGTCCCTCCCGACGGCAGCTTACCCAATTCGCCACCAGTGCGCGCATGCGACCCTGAACGCGTCGCAGCACCGCCCCTGGTTCCCCGCGCCCGGACTTGGCAGCCGCGCCAGGCCATCGCCGTGGAACAGGCAACAGGACACGTCCGTGCGTGTTGCCATTCACCGGCCAGGACGGCCCGTGCAGGGCCTGTCGGCACTAGTGCTTCGCGGGCTCCGCCGGCACTGGCACCAGCCGCAGGTCGTGGAAGTCGAAGCTGAAGTCGGTCAACGGCGAAATCGCCTCCATCCGCGCCTCACGGATGCCGCCATCCGCGTCCAGCGCAAAGGTGAGGAACGCATCCGCGTTCAACGCACGATCGCGCCAGCGCACCACGAAGCTGTCGTGCTGCCAGTGTTCGAGGTCACCCAGCAGCTGCGGCGTGCGCGTGAAGCGCAGCGCAAGCCCCTTGCCGGAACGTTCCACGACGATGTCGCCATACCAGTCGTCGCGATAGCGCCCTGCATACTTCGCCAGCGGCAACGAGGGCTTCGACGCGGCATCACGCGCCGCCAGGTGCTTCCGCCAATCCTCGTCGGCCTTGCCCTGTCCCTTGGCGAGCGCCGCGGCGTAGGCAGCGATCCAGTCGTGCGTCCCGGCGTCGAGCAGCACATCGAGCGCGCGCAGGGTGATGGCGTTGAACGCGGCACCGACCTCCTGGTTGGTCAGCACCACGATGCCCAGCCGTTCCTGCGGCACCAGGGTCAGCCGCGACACCATCCCCGGCCAGCCGCCGGTATGCCAGACCAGCTTGCGGCCGCGGTAGTCGCTGACGCTCCATCCCTCGCCATAGCCGGAGAACGCCGGCACCGCCGGCGCCAGCTCCGGAACCGCAGGTTCGCCGATGGCGATCGGCGTCGCCAACGACCACATCCCGCGCAGGCGCCGCTCGCTGACCAGCCGTGCATCGCCCGCGTCGAACCGTCCGCCGTCGAGCAGCACGCGCATCCACTTCGACAGGTCGTCCACGCTGGAGTACAGGCCGCCGGCGCCGGATACGTTGGCCCAGCTCATCCGCGGCACCGGACCGAGGCGGCTGAAATCGGACTTGGCATGGCCGGTGGCCACGTTGTCGTCGGACGGCCGCAGGTGGTCGCTGTTGAAGCGCGTGTCCGACATGTCCAGAGGATCGAAGATGCGCGCCTGCAGGAAGTCGGCGTAGGACATCCCGCTGGCAGCCTCGACCACCAGCTGGGCCACGCCGTAGAGGATGTTGTCGTAGGCGTAGCGCTCGCGGAAGCCGCCCGACAGCGGCACCCGCGCCAGGCGCTCGGCCACCTCCCGCGTGCTGTAGTCGGTGGTGGGCCAGAACAGCAGGTCGCCGGCACCCAGGCCGAGCCCGCTGCGATGGGTCAGCAGGTCGCGCAGGCGCATCTCGCGGGTGACGTAGGGATCGGCCATGCGGAACCACGGCAAGTGGTCGATGACACGGTCATTGAGGTCGAGCTTGCCTTCGTCGGCCAGGATCGACAGCGACATCGAGGTGAACGCCTTGGTGTTGGAGGCGATGGCGAACAGCGTATGCGCATCCATCGGCGCCTCGTCGCCCAGTGCACGCACGCCATAGCCGCGCGCCAGCACCACTTCGCCGTCACGCACGATCGCGACCGCGATGCCGGGCACGTCGAAGGTCGTGCGCGTGCGTTCCACCCACGCGTCGAAACCGTCGAGCGCCACGGGCCGCGGGGACTGCGGAACCGCCGCGTCCTGCGCTGCCGCCCCCATCACGCTGCCGCCCAGGACCAGGGCCAGACAGGCCACCCAACGCCACTCCGTCGATCCGCGCATTCCGTCCACCCCCGGCAACGATGGGGCATTGTAATGAGCGTCACCGCCGATGTCCGCCCGCGACCGAGGGATGCGCTACGCTGCGCCGACGTTCCCAGGGAGCCCACCATGACCCCCAGCAACGACGCCTCCGGCGCCACCATCATTCCCTGCCTGCGCTACCGCGACGCGCTCGCCGCGATCGACTGGCTGTGCGCTGCCTTCGGCTTCGAGCGACACGCCGTGTATGCCGAAGGGAATGTCGTTTTCCACGCCCAGCTGGTCTTCGGCAACGGCATGGTCATGCTCGGCTCGACCGATACCGCCAGCGAATGGGGCCGCCAGATCGTGCAGCCAGGTGACGTCGGCGGGCGCGAGACGCAAAGTCCGTGCGTGATCGTGCGCGACGTCGACGCCCACTACGCGCGGGCGACGGCCGCCGGCGCGACCATCGTCATCGACATCGCGGACCAGCCCTACGGCGGCCGCGGCTATTCCTGCCGCGATCCCGAGGGCCACCTGTGGTGGTTCGGCAACTACGACCCGTGGAAGGCCAGCGCCTGAGCGCCTGAGCACCTGGGCGCCCGCGTGACCATGCGACAAGGCAACGTGCGTGCATGCCGTGTTCGCTGACGGCATTCCCATGGTCGATGGCATCCGCGTCGGCATCGGCGGCTGGACCTACGCGCCGTGGCGCGACAATTTCTATCCGAAGGGACTCATCCAGCGCCGCGAACTCGAATTCGCCAGCCGCCAGCTGTCGGCCATCGAGATCAACGGCACCTACTACGGCACGCAGAAGCCGTCGACCTACGCGAAATGGCGCGACGAAACGCCGGAAGGCTTCGTGTTCTCGGCCAAGGCGCCGATGCGGATCATGCAGTCGCGGTTGCTGGCGAAAACGGGCCCGCAGGTCGACGACTTCATCGGCGGCATCGCAACGCTGGGCGACCGCCTCGGACCGCTGGTCTGGCAGTTCGATGCCGGCGTGCGCATCGATCCGGACGGTTTCGCCGGCTTCCTCGACCTGCTGCCGCTTGAACACGATGGCCGGCGCCTGCGCCACGTGCTGGACGTGCGCGACCCGGCGTTCGCCGCTGCCGGCCTGGTCGCGCTCGCGCGCCGGCACGGCATGGCCACGGTCTTCAGCGACTCGCCGGAGTACCCCAGCTTCGCGGACGTCAGCGCCGACTTCGTCTATGCGCGGCTGATGCGGTCGCAGGCGCCGCTCGCGAGCGGCTATCCACCCGGCGAACTCCGTATCTGGGCCGATCGGGCGCGCGAGTGGGCGAGCGGCGGCACACCCACCGGCCTGCCCGTGCTGGCAACGCCGGCGGACACGTCGTGCAAACGCGAGGTGTTCATCTTCTTCATCGCCGCGGCCAAGGCGCGCAACCCGGCGGCGGCGATGGCGCTGCTGCGCCTGCTCGGCGCGCGCAAGGACTGAGCATGCGCGGCGGGCCGCGCGATCGCGCGCGTATCGCCGAGGCCCGCCGGCCCGGCAGCACGGCTCGCCGCATGCCGCGATCGACTCGCCGCGGCGGCATGCCTCCGGCACTGGATTCCCGTCGCCACATGGGCGACCCTCGGGATTCCTCGACGTGCCGTCGACGATTCGCCAGCCCACGGGAGATTCGCCATGACCAGCCGCCGCGATTTCATCGCCACCGCCAGCCTCGCCGCCACCGGCCTCGCCCTCGCCCCGCTCGCCGCCTGCAGCCAGAATCCCGCCGATCCGCCGGTGCGCGAGAAACCCGCGGGCGCGATCGCCGGCATCGTTCCGCTGCACGGTGCGCTGCTCACGCGTGCGATCCCCGCCACCGGCGAGCAGGTCCCGGTGATCGGCATCGGCACGTCGGGCAGTTACGAGGTGCCGCTCGCCTCGCAGGAGTTCGCCGCGCTCAAGGACGTGCTGAAGGTGTTCTTCGATGGCGGCGGCAGCGTGATCGACACCTCGCCCAACTATTCCAACGCCGAGGACGTGGTCGGTGCGCTGCTCGCCGATGGCGGCTGGCGCGACCGCTGCTTCCTCGCGACCAAGCTCGCCGCCGACAGCCGCACGGCGCTCGAGTCGCAGTGGGCCGATTCGCTACGGCGCCTGCGCAGGGACCATGTCGAACTGCTGCAGGTCCACAACCTGCGCAACATGGCCGAAGCGATGCCCTATGCGCGCGAACTCAAGGCCCAGGGCAAGGCGAAGTACATCGGCATCACCCACTACCTCGAACGCGGCCACGCCGACACCGTGCGGCTGATGCGTTCCGAGAAGCCCGACTTCGTGCAGATCAACTACTCGGTCAACGCGCCGCAGGCGGCAAAGACGGTGTTCCCGGTTGCGCAGGAGCTCGGCATCGCGGTCATGGTCAACCGCGCCTTCGACGACGGCAAGCTGTTCGCCGCCGTGCGCGGCAAGGCGCTGCCGGCGTGGGCCGGCGACGTCGGCGTGGCGTCGTGGGCGCAGATGTTCCTCCGGTTCGTCGTCAGCCATCCGGCGGTGACCGTGGTGATCCCGGCGACCGGCAAGCCGGACCGCCAGGCCGACAACCTCGGCGGCGGGGTCGGGCCGCTGCTGGATGATGCCCGGCAGGCCGAACTCGTGGCGATGTTCGCCTGAGCCGGGGCGGGCGATGCGCGACGGCGTCTCCAACCTGTTCAACCTGCGGCGCGGCGAACTCGTGCCCGTGCTGGTCGCGGGCCTGTTCTTCTTCTGCATCCTGACCGCGCTGATGATGCTGCGCCCCGCGCGCGATGCGCTCGGCATGCAGCGCGGCATCGACAGCGTGCGCTGGCTGTTCATTGGCACCGCGCTGGTCACGCTGGCGGTCAACCCGGTGTTCGGCGCGCTGGTCGCGCGCCTGCGGCGCCTGCAGTTCATCTCCGCGACGTACGCGTTCTTCGCCCTGAGCCTCGTCGGGTTCTGGAGCCTGCTGGTGTTTGCGCCGGACGCGGTCGGCGCGCGCAGCGGGCAGGTGTTCTACGTCTGGTTCAGCGTGTTCAACCTGTTCGTGACCATGGTGTTCTGGGCGCTGCTCGCCGACCGCTTCAGCCCCGACCAGGGCAAGCGCCTGTTCGCGCTGATCGCAGTGGGAGGCACGCTGGGCGCGATCTTCGGGCCATGGCTTGCGTCGCGTTTGGCCGAGCCGCTGGGCACGCCGTCGCTGCTGCTGGTCGCGGCCGGCTTCCTCGCATTGGCCATCGTGCTGGCATGGGCGCTGGTCTGGACGCGGCCCGACCGCCCGGCGTCCGCGGGCCCCGCAGCGGCCACGGAGGAAGCGCAGCGCATCGGCGGCAGCGCCTGGGCGGGCATCCGCGCGGTGTTCTCCTCGCCTTACCTGATGGGCATTGCCGGCTACGTGCTGGCGATGACCGTGGTCGCCACCTTCATCTATTTCACCCGCCTGCAGATGGTGGCCGCGGCCGAGAGCGACCTCGATGCGCGCACCGGCCTGCTCGGCAACATCGACATGTGGACGCAGGTGGCGGTGCTGCTGCTGCAGCTCACGCTCACCGGCCAGATCATCCGCCGCTTCGGCCTGGCGTTCGCGCTGGCCGCGCTGCCGGTGGCGACCGCGCTGGGCTTCGTCGGCCTGGCGGTGTACGGATCGTTCGCGGTGCTGATCCTGCTCGAGGCGATGAACAAGGCGGTGCAGCGCGGCCTCACCCGCCCGGCGCGCGAGGCGCTGTTCACGGTGATCCTGCGCGAGGACAAGTACAAGGCCAAGGCCTTCATCGACACCTTCGTGTACCGCACGGGCGACGTCGTCGGCGCGCAGACCGAAGGCCTGCTCGGCCGCATCGGGCTGGCGCTGGGCGGCCTGGTCACGGTGGTCGTGCCGCTGGCGCTGTTCTGGGCAATGCTCGGCCTCTGGCTGGGGCGCGCGCAGCAGCGCAAGGCGTCGGCGAATGCCGCGCCGGAGGGACCACCCGCTTCCGCGCCTATTTCGCGCGCGCCTGGCTGAAGGCGACGCTGCCCAACACCAGCGCCGCGGCGACCGCCATGGTCCAGGTCAGCGGCTCGTCCAGCAGCAGCCAGGCCCAGCCGATGCCGAAGATCGGGATGAGGTAGGTCACGGTCGATGCGCGGCTGGCACCGATGCGCGCGATCAACCGGTAATACATGACGAAGGCGGTGCCGGTGCAGAGCACGCCCAGCGCCGCGGCCGACCACCACGACGCCGCCGGCACCGTCGCCACGGGCCAGGTCGCCAGTGCCAGCGGCAGGATCAGCAGCGCGGCGCAACCGAGCGTGGCCGACGCGACCGCGGCCGGCGGCAGGCCGGTGAGGTGCCGGCGCACGAGGTTGATGCCCAGCCCGTACAGCAGCGACGCCAGCGCGCCGGCGGTCGCGGCCCAGCCCACGCTCATGCCCGCGACCTTGCCGCTGGCCAGCACCACCACGCCGGCGAAGCCGGCCAGCAGCGCCACCGCGCGCCGCGTGCCGATGCGCTCGCCGAAGAACAGGAAGCCGACCAGCGCGGTGAACAGCACGGTCATCGCGTTGGCGATCGCGCCGACGCCCGCCGGTGCGCGCTGCGCGGCCCAGGCGAACAGCAGGAACGGAAGCGCCGAGTTGACCATGCCGATCAACGCCAGCTTCGGCCATAGCGCCAGCGGGAACCGGGCCCGCGCCCGCCACAGGAACGGAAGCAACACCAGCGATCCCAGCGCCAACCGCAGTTCCACCAGCGGCGCCGGCCCGAAGTCGTCGGCGGCGATGCGCATGAACAGGAACGACGCGCCCCAGACCGCGCCCAGCAGGCCCAGTTCCAATGCGGTCGCCCAGCGGCCGGCATCGCGGTGCTGCACGGGCGCTGCGGCGGCATGCGGACTCGACATGGTGGCGATCCTGCGGTGCGGGAGGCGTGATTCTGCTTGTTCCGCGGGCGCGCGCAAGCGCATACTTTTCGGCCAAGGCACAAGCAGGATTTGTGGCTCACATGGCCCTGCGTTCCGACTGGCTCCCGGCCCTCGCCGCGTTCGAATCCGCGGCCCGGCACCAGAATTTCGCCCACGCCGCGGAAGAGCTTCACCTCACCGCGAGCGCGGTGAGCCACCACGTGCGCAAGCTGGAGTCGCGGCTCGGCGTGGCCCTGTTCCAGCGCCACGCACGCGGCGTGTCGCTGACCGCCGAGGGCCGCCAGCTGGCCGACGTCGCCGGCAACGCGATCCACGACATCGACGGCGCAATGCAGGACCTGCGCAGCCACCGCGACGACGCACACACGGTGCGCATCACCACCCTGCATTCGTTCGCCTATACCTGGCTGATCCCGCGCCTGCCCGCGTTCGCGGCCGAGCATCCGGACATCCGCCTGCGCGTCGACACCGAGATCGCACTGACGCGCTTCGACGACGTCGGCCCCGACCTGGGCATCCGCCACGGTCCCGGGCGATGGCCGGGCCTGGCCGCGCGCCACCTGATGGACGAGGCCATGTTCCCGGTCGCGGCGCCGACCCTGGCCGGCGTGGATCGCGTGCAGGCGCCGGCCGACCTGCTGCGCCTGCCGCTGGTGGCCGACCTGTCGCACCAGGGCTGGCAGGACTGGTTCCGTGCGCAGGGCGTGCACGGCGCGCGCATCGACGAGCGTTTCGTGTTCAGCGACAGCACCGACATGCTGCGCGCAGCGGCGATCGGCCTCGGGGCGGCGCTGGCGCGCGAGCGCATCGTCGCACCGTGGCTGGCCAGCCACCACCTCGTGCGCCTGCCTGGCGCGGCGATGCCCGGGCGCTACGCGTACCACATCGTGTACCCCTCGCACCGGCGCCCGCGGGCGGCCGCGCGCCGGGTGATCGACTGGCTGCTGGCACAGTCGACCGATGACGCCACCGGCGCGCCGGCCACCGCACGCGCGCGGCGCTGAACGCGTGACGCCGCGGCGTCATGCGTGCATGCTGCCGCCTCCCCGGCTTCCCTCGCCCCGATGACACCCCACGCCAAGGCCCTGTGGCAGATCCACCTGTGCGTGCTGCTGTGGGGCTTCACCGCGATCCTCGGCAAGCTGATCACGCTGCCGGCGCTGCCGCTGGTGTGGTGGCGGATGGGGCTGGTGGTGCTGGCCCTGCTGCTGGTGCCGCGCGTCTGGCGCGGCCTGCGCGCGCTGCCGCCGAAGCTGTTGCTGGCCTATGCCGGCGTCGGCACGCTGGTGGCGCTGCACTGGCTGACGTTCTATGGCGCGATCAAGCTGGCCAACGCCTCGGTCGCCGCCACCTGCATGGCGCTGGCGACGGTGTTCACCGCGCTGATCGAACCGATGGTCGCGCGCCGCAGGTTCTCGCGTCGCGAACTGGTGCTCGGCCTCGCGGTCCTGCCCGGGGTCGCGCTGGTCGTGGGGGGCGTGTCGA
>JAIUOJ010000092.1 GCA_020161335.1 Pseudomonadota bacterium | reverse complement strand
CACCGCCTGACGGCACAATACCCGGCATGACCGACCGCGCCGCCGACGCCTCCCCCAAGCCCAGCCGCGGCGACAGCCGGCCCAGCTTGCGGGAGCGGTTCGACGCGATGCGCAACCTGCCGCCGTTCCTGCGGCAGATCTGGGCGACCAGTCCGTCCCTGACCCTCGTCAGCCTCGGGCTGCGCCTGGTGCGCGCCTTCCTGCCGATCCTGATGCTCTATGTCGGCAAGCTGATCATCGACGAGGCGATCCGGCTGGTCGGCCTGGGGCTCGGCTTCGAGGCGCTGGGCGACGCCTGGCACAGCGGCCAACTCGACCACCTGGCGTGGCTGCTGGCGCTGGAGTTCGGGTTGGCGATCCTGTCCGACCTGCTTGGACGCGTGGTGAGCTACGCCGATACCCTGCTGTCGGAACTGTTCACCAATGCCACCAGCATCCGGCTGATGGAGCACGCGGCGACGCTGGACCTCGAGGACTTCGAGGATCCCGACCTGCAGGACAAGCTCGATCGCGCGCGGCGACAGACCATGGGCCGCATGAGCCTGATGGCGCAGCTGTTCGGCCAGGTCCAGGATGCGATCACGGTGGTCAGCTTCGCCATCGGCCTGCTGGTCTACGCCCCCTGGCTGATCCTGCTGCTTGCGGTGGCGCTGGTGCCCGCCTTCGTCGGCGAGTCGCACTTCAATGCGCTGGGCTACTCGTTGAACTTCCAGTGGACGCCCGAGCGGCGGCAGCTCGAATACATGCGCCAGACCGGCGCGAGTGTCGAGACGGCGAAGGAAGTGAAGATCTTCAACCTGCACACGTTCCTGATCGATCGATACAGGACGCTGGCGCAGAAGTTCTTCCTCGCCAACCGGGCGCTGGCGCGCAAGCGCGCGTTCTGGGGCACCCTGTTGGCCGCCTTGGGCACGCTGGGCTACTACGTCGCCTACGGCTATATCGCGTGGCGCACGGTGAGGGGTGACTTCAGCATCGGGGACCTGACCTTCCTGGCGGGCAGCTTCCGGCGCCTGCGGCAATTGCTCGAAGGCCTGCTGGTGGGCTTTTCACAGGTGGCCAGCCAGGCGCTGTACCTCGATGACCTGTTCTCGTTCTTCGAGATCGAGCCGGAGATCAAGTCGCCGGCCAACCCTGTGCCGTTCCCGATGCCGATCACGCGTGGTTTCGTGTTCGAGGACGTGGGCTTCCGCTATCCCGGCGCCGAACGCTGGGCGGTGCGCCACCTCGATTTCGAGCTGCGCGCGGGCGAGGTGCTGGCGCTGGTCGGCGAGAACGGCGCCGGCAAGACCACGCTGGTGAAGCTGCTGGCGCGACTGTACGACCCGGACGAAGGGCGCATCCTGCTCGACGGCCGCGACCTGCGCGACTACGACATCGATGCGCTGCGCGCCAACATCGGCGTGATCTTCCAGGACTTCGTGCGCTACCACCTCACCGCCGGCGAGAACATCGGCGTGGGCCGCATCGAACACATGGACGACCGCGTGCGGATCGAGGACGCCGCGCGCCGTTCGATGGCGGACGAGGTGATCGCGGACTTGCCTCAGGGGTACGACCAGCTGATCGGGCGGCGCTTCAAGACCGGGGTGGACCTGTCCGGCGGCCAGTGGCAGAAGCTCGCGATCGCGCGCGCCTACATGCGCGACGCACAGGTGATGATCCTCGACGAACCGACCGCGGCGCTCGATGCACGGGCCGAGTACGAGGTGTTCCGGCGTTTCAAGGACCTCTCGGACAACCGGACCGCGGTATTGATCTCGCACCGGTTCTCCAGCGTGCGCATGGCCGACCGCATCCTGGTGCTGGCAGAGGGCCAGGTGGAGGCCAGCGGTACCCACGAGCAACTGATGGCCCAGGGGGGCCGCTACGCCGAGCTGTTCGAACTGCAGGCCGCGGGCTATCGCTGAGGCCGGGACAAAATGCCCTGCCGCATGGCCCTTGCAGGGCCCGGGCGTGGTCGTGCGCTCCGATATAATTCAAAGCTGACTTCCGCCCCCTCCCCGCCTTCCATGTCTTCCGCCTTCGGCACCGAGACGGTGCTCGACGTCCGCCACTGGACCGACGCCTACTTCAGCTTCACCACGACGCGCGACGACGGCTTCCGGTTCGAGAACGGGCAGTTCGTGATGATCGGGCTGCAGACCGAAGGCGGGAAGCCGCTGCTGCGCGCGTACTCCATCGCCAGCGCCAACTGGGAGGAGCAACTGGAGTTCTTCAGCATCAAGGTGCCCGACGGCCCGCTGACGTCGCGCCTGCAGCACATCCAGCCCGGCGACGAGGTCGTGATCGGCCGCAAGCCAACCGGCACGCTGTTGATCAGCGACCTGCACCCGGGCCGCAACCTCTACCTGCTGGGCACCGGGACCGGACTGGCGCCCTGGCTGTCGGTCGTCAAGGATCCAGAGACCTACGAGCGCTTCGAGCGGATCATCGTGTGCCACGGCGTGCGCAGCGTGGCGGATCTGGCGTACCGAGACTACTTCGTCAACGAACTGCCCCGCCACGAGTACCTCGGCGAGCAGATCAGCGCCAAGCTGCTCTACTACCCGGCGGTGACGCGCGAGCCGTTCGTGTACGGCGGCGCCGACCATCAGGGCAGGCTGACCGCGCTGCTGGAGAGCGGGCGGATGATGGAACACCTGGGCATCGAGCCACTGGACCCGGAACACGATCGCGCCATGATCTGCGGCAGCCCGCAGATGCTGGCCGACTTCCGCGCCATCCTCGATGCCCGCGGCTTCTCGGCGGCGCCGCGCATCGGGACGCCCGGCCAGTACGTGTTTGAACGCGCCTTCGTCGAGCGATAGGCGGAGCGGCTAGAATCCGCCAAACCCTCGAGGAACCGTCCCATGAAGATCCTGGTCCCGGTCGACGGCAGCGACACCAGTACCCGAGCGCTCCAGCATGCGCACGCGCTGGCGAAACGGATGGCGAAGCCGGCACGGCTGGTGGTGGTGGCGGTGGACGACGCGCTGTTCCCCGGCGTGGAGCGCAGGATCGGCGCCGACGCCGCGCGCCAGCTGCATGCCGACAACTTCGCGCGGATGCTGGCGCCCGCACGCAAGCTGCTGGCGCGCAGCAAGGTCGAGTCCGCCTGCGTCGAGCTGGTTGGCGACGTTGCCGACTGCGTTCTTGCGGCCATCGGCAAGCACAAGGCCGACCTCGTGGTCATGGGCTCGCGCGGCAACGGCGCGATCAAGGGCGCGCTGATCGGGTCGGTCTCGTTGAAGCTGCTCGCCAACAGCCCGGTGCCGGTGACCATCGTCCGCTGAGCCTGGCGCCTTACTCCCTGCCGTAGCGCAACCACAGCCAGGCCAACGGTTCGCGGTCGAACACGCGGAAGTGGTAGCCGTGGCGGCGGGCCACGATCTCGCCCACCTCGATGCGCCCCACCGCGGTGCCCTTGACGTCGACGTAGGCCACGCGCACGCCATCGAAACCGGCGTCGCGGATCGAGGTGGCCAGGGTCTCGAATTCCTGCGCGCTCGGCACCACGCCGTCGGTGCTGTCGACGATCAGCACCCTGCGCGCCTGCACTCGCCCCAGCTCCTCGCCGATGCGCAGGAAGAACTCGATCGTCGCCGGCAGCGAATCGACGGTGCCGCTGGAATACACGCACAGGCTGCCGTCACGCATCTCGAAGCGCAGGTCGAACGCGGAGCCAGGTCCTTTGCCCCCGCCATCGGCGGGCTCTTGCGTCATCCGAGCGCGGCTTCGATATCCGCACGCAGCGATTCCGGCGTATCGGTCGGTGCGTAGCGCTTGAGCACCCGGCCTTCGCGATCGACCAGGAACTTGCTGAAGTTCCACTTGATCGCGCTGGTGCCAAGGAAGCCGGATTTCTCCTGCTTGAGCCATTTCCACAGCGGATGCGCCTGGTCGCCGTTGACGTCGACCTTTGAGAACATCGGGAAATCGACGTCGTAGGTGAGCGAACAGAAGTTGCGGATCTCCGCCTCGTCGCCGGGTTCCTGGTGGCCAAACTGGTCGCTCGGGAACCCGAGCACCACCAGGCCGCGGTCGCGGTAGTCGCGCCACAGCTGCTCGAGGCCGGCGTACTGCGGCGTGAAGCCGCACTTGGACGCCACGTTCACCACCAGCAGCACCTTGCCGGCATAGCCCGCCAATGACACCGGATGGCCGTCGATGTCGGTGGCGGTGAAGTCGTAGGCAGTGGTCATGGCGGGCTCCGGACGATGGGGGATTGTACGCCCGCCGCCCGGACCCCTGCCGATGGTCATGGGTGCGGCCCCCGGGCCGGGCCGATGGGCTACCCTTGGGGTTTCCGTTCGACGAGGCATCCCATGAAGCATCCGCTCGCCGCCGCCCTGGCCATCGCGTTGACCGGCGCCCTCTCCGTCCCGGCCGCCGCGCAGACCGCCACCGGTGACACCGCCGCCGCGACGCCTGCCGCCGACGCCCAGCAGCAGTCGAACCCGCTGTTCGTGGACAGCCCGCTGCCGCTGCAGTACCCGCAGTTCGACAAGCTGAAGGACGAGCACTTCCCGCCCGCGTTCGACGCCGGCATGGCGCAGAACCTGCGCGAGATCGACGTGATCGTGAACCAGCGCTCGATGCCGACCTTCGAGAACACCATCCTCGCGCTGGAGAAGTCCGGCAAGCTGCTCGGCAACGCGCGCCGCATCTTCGGCAACCTCAACGGCACCGACACCAACGACACGCGCAAGAAGATCAACAACGAGTATGCGCCCAGGTTCGCCGCGCACCGCGACGCGATCATGCTCAACCCGCGCCTGTTCCAGCGCGTCGAGGCCGTGTACAACCAGCGCAACGACATCGGCCTGGATGCGGAGGGCGTGCGCCTGGTGGAACGTTACTACGACGGCTTCGTGCGCTCCGGCGCCAAGCTCTCCGACGCCGACAAGGCGCGCCTGAAGGCGATCAACGCCCGCTCGGCCGAGCTGGGCACGCAGTTCTCCAACAACGTGCTGGACGAAGTGAACGATTCGGCGGTCATCGTCGACACCGCCGCCGAGTTGGCGGGCATGAGCGAGGCGCAGGTCGCCACCGCCGCCGCGGCCGCCAAGTCGCGCGGGCTGGAGGGCAAGTACGCCATCACCCTGCTCAACACCACCGGCCAGCCGCCATTGCCACAGCTCGACAACCGCGCCGTGCGCCAGCGCGTGCACGAAGCCTCGGTCGCCCGCGGCAGCCGCGGCAACCAGTGGGACAACACCGGCATCGTGGCTGAAGTGCTGGCGCTGCGCGGCGAGCGCGCCAGGCTGCTGGGCTACGACACGCCGGCCGCGTTCACCCTCGCCGACGAGACCGCCGGCACCGTCGAAGCGGTCAACGCCATGCTCGGCCGCCTCGCCCCGGCCGCCGTTGCCAACGCGCGCAAGGAAGGTGCCGCGCTGCAGGCGATGATCGACAAGGAACAGGCTGCCAAGGGCGAGCCGACGTTCCAGCTCGCGCCGTGGGACTGGGCCTACTACACCGAAAAGGTGCGCAAGGCCGAGTACGACTTCGACGACAACCAGCTCAAGCCCTACTTCGAGATGAAGAACGTGCTGGAGAACGGCGTGTTCTTCGCCGCGACCCAGCTCTACGGCATCACCTTCAAGGAGCGCACCGACCTGCCGAAGTACCACCCCGACACGTGGACCTACGACGTGTTCGACAAGGACGGCAAGCAGCTGTCGATCTTCATCTTCGACCCGTATGCACGGCCCTCCAAGCGCGGCGGCGCGTGGATGAACTCGTACGTGGGCCAGTCGGAACTGGAAGGCACGCTGCCGGTGGTCGCCAACCACCTGAACATCCCCAAGCCGCCGTCCGGCGAGCCCACCCTGCTGACCTGGGATGAAGTGACGACCACGTTCCACGAGTTCGGCCACGCGCTGCATGGCATGTTCTCGGACGTGAAGTACCCGTACTTCTTCATGAACGTGCCCCGCGATTTCGTCGAGTTCCCGTCGCAGGTCAACGAGATGTGGGCCGACTGGCCGTCGATCCTCGCCAACTACGCCAAGCACTACCAGACCGGCGCGCCGCTGCCGAAGGCGCTGCTGGACAAGAAGATGGCCTCGGCCACCTTCAACGAAGGCTTCGCCACCACCGAGTACCTTGGCGCGGCGATGCTCGACCAGTACCTGCACCAGCTGCCGAAAGACCAGCTGCCGGCCGCCGGCCAGGTGATGGCGACCGAAGCCGCGGCGCTCAAGTCGGTGGGCCTGGACTACGCGCCGGTGCCGCCACGCTATCGCACGCCCTACTTTAGCCACATCATGGGCGGCTATGCGGCGGCGTACTACGCCTACATCTGGTCGGAAGTGCTGGACGCGAACACCGTCGACTACATCAAGGCCCACGGCGGGCTGAAGCGCGAGAACGGCGATCGCCTGCGCGACACCCTGCTGTCCCGCGGCGGCGCCAAGGATGCCAAGCAGTTGTTCCTCGACTTCACCGGCACCGAGCCGGCGATCGAGCCGCTGCTGAAGAAGCGTGGCCTCGAGGCGAAGCCGGCGAACTGATCCCGCCAGGCTTCGACGCCTACGCCGCCGGCCCGCGCCGGCGGCGTTTTCGTTCGTGAAATCCAGCCCCGCGCGCGGAAGGCAAGGCAGCGCCGCCGCCTGCGCCCGTGCGCGCCGGCGTGACCTGGGCCAATGCCGTAGCATCGCCCCATGTCCGCCCGCCCCGTAGCCGCGAGTCCCGCAGGCGATGCCGTCGCCGCGCTGCGCGACTGGCTCGACCGCCACCGCCGCATCTTCGTGCTCACCGGCGCCGGCTGCAGCACGGGCTCGGGGATCCCCGACTATCGCGACGCCAACGGCGACTGGAAACGCGCGCCGCCGGTCACCTACCAGGCGCTGGTCGGCGATCCGGTGGTGTACCGACGCTACTGGGCGCGCGCCAGCGTCGGCTGGCCGCGCTTCCTCTCGGCACGCCCCAACGCCGCCCACGCCGCGCTGGCAGCGCTGGAGGCGCGCGGCCAGGTGCAACTGCTGCTGACCCAGAACGTCGACGGCCTGCACCAGCGCGCCGGCAGCCAGCGCGCCATCGACCTGCACGGACGGCTCGATGCAGTGGTCTGCCTGCAATGCGCGACACGGGTCGCGCGCGCCGACGTGCAGGACGACATCGAGCGACGCAACCCGGGCTGGCAGGCACGCCTGCTCGGCGTCGCGCCGGACGGCGATGCCGACATCGACGACGATTCGATCCCGGATTTCGTGGCGCCGCGGTGCCTCCTCTGCGGCGGACTGCTCAAGCCGGACGTGGTGTTCTTCGGCGAGAACGTGCCGCGCGAACGCGTGCAACGCGCGAAGGACGCGCTCGACGCCGCCGACGCCATGCTGGTCGTGGGCTCGTCGTTGATGGTGTATTCGGGCTTCCGCTTCGCACGCATGGCCGCGGCCGCGGGCCTGCCGCTGGCGATCGTCAACCGCGGGCGCACGCGCGCCGACGACATCGCCAGCCTCAAGCTCGACGCCGACATCGGCGCGACGCTGGACGCGGCGCTGGGTTGACGCGAAGCAGTGGCGCGGCGCAGTGGCGCGGCCCGGGCCTCCGGGCAGCGGCGAGACCCGGGTGTTACTGCGCCGTCGCCGGCATCGGCGCCGCGAACAGCGACCGGTACTCCGGGGCCAAGTGCGGCAGCAGCACGCTGGCCGGCACCTCGACCGTCTGCACGCCGTCCGAATACGGGCCCACCTGGTAGGGCGGGAACACGAACCGCAGCGCGACGAGCTGCCCCTGGGCGCCCAGCACGGGCTCGAAATCGGAGAAATTCCCGGCCTCGGGCGTGGACCCTTCGTCGATCATCTTCGCCGCCGAACGCATCACGCGCTCGCGTTCGACCGGGTCGAGTTCGTCGGCATCCACGCGCTGCGACAGCGCGGCGTGCAGCTGTTCGCGCACGTAGGCCGACACGTCGCGCCAGGCGCGCGGCTCGGGGAGCAGGTCGTCGGCGGTCAGTCGCCGCTGCTGCTCCGGCAACCACACGAAGCGCCCGATCAACGGCGCGCCGTGCGCACCGCCGGTGTAGCTGCTGCCGTCGGCGGCCACCGCGAACACGCGCGGCGTGTCGGCAACCACCTTGAACTCGAGCGCAAGGTCGTACATCACCGGCCCCGCGTGCTCGTCGACGCCTTCCAGCGCCTCCATCAGTTCGTTGCGGGCGGCGTCGGCGTAGGCCTTGAGTTCGACCGCGAGCCCCGGGTACTTGTTCACCGCCGGCGGATAGGTGATGCCGATGATGTAGCGCGGATCGGTTTCCACCACGTCCTTGAGCTCGATCGGCGCCACCACGGCCGCGGCATCGCCCGGGTCGGCCGGCGCCGGCGTCGCGGAGGGCACCTGCGGGGCCTCCTGCCGACACGCCACCAGCGCAGCCGCCAGCAGCAGGAGGAGGGGCAGTCGCCGGTTCATCACGTCTCCGCGCAGGGTCATCGCATTTCGATGCGGCACAGCATACCCGCCGACTAACGTTTTTGTAACAACCCGTCCCGCGCCGGGCACAAAAAAGCCCCGGGTGTTTCCACCCGGGGCCCTTGATGCATCGCTTCGAAGCGGCGGCGGCTTACAGCGGCTGCACTTCGTCGGCCTGCAGGCCCTTCTGGCCCTGCACGACCTTGAACGAGACCTTCTGGCCTTCCTGCAGCGACTTGAAGCCGGTGCCCTGGATCGAGCGGAAGTGGACGAAGAGGTCCTGGCCGCTTTCCGGGGTGATGAAGCCGAAGCCCTTGGCGTCGTTGAACCACTTGACGGTACCGGTCTGACGATCGGACATGTTGTGTTACTCCTAAAACTAGACAGTGGATGGATACCAGGCCCCTTTCGCGGGTGCCTGGACTGTATCGAGCAAGGGGTAACGCGAACGATGGAGCGGATCGTCTGGAGCAACCGCCGAGGGACGGCCTGTGACTCTGCTGATCTACCGCATCGGAGCCACGATGTACCGTGATCCCGCCTTGAACAGTCCGCGCACCATAGCGCAATTTCGGCCGGAAGTGTGAATGGGCCTGCCGCGGAGCGGCTACCAGTCCTCGCGACCCGGCAGCAGGGCCGCCAGCTCGGCGTCGGTCAGGTTGCGCCATTGCCCGGGCTTGAGGTGGCCGAGGGCCACGCTGCCGATGCGCACCCGGCGTAACTGCTTGACCCGCATGCCAAAATGCGCCGCCATCAGGCGGATCTGCCGGTTGAGGCCCTGCACCAGGGTGATCCGGAAGCCGAACCGGCCGAGCTTGCCGGTCCGGCACGGGAGCGTCACCTGGCCGTGCACCGGCACGCCCCGGCTCATTCCGCGCAGGAACTCCGGGGTGACCGCGTGGTTCACCGCCACCAGGTATTCCTTCTCCAGCTTGTTCTCGGCGCGGAGGATGGCGTTGACGATCTCGCCATTGCTGGTGAGCAGGATCAGGCCTTCCGAATCCTTGTCCAGCCGCCCGATCGGGAAGATCCGCTGCTCATGGCCGACGAAATCGACGATGTTGCCCTTCACCGACGATTCGGTGGTGCAGGTGATGCCCTCGGGCTTGTTCAGTGCGATGTAGACGTGCCGGCGCTTGCCCCTGGCCGCACTGCGCGGCCGCAGCGGCTGGCCGTCGATGCGGACCTCGTCGCCCTCGCCCACCTCCGCGCCGATCCCGGCCCGCTGGCCGTTCAGCGTCACCCGGCCCTCGCCGATCAGGCGATCGGCCTCGCGCCGGGAACAGTGGCCGGTGTCGCCGATGTAGCGGTTCAGACGCATGGGGCACGCGCTCGCGAAGGGACGCGAAGTCTGGCAGATCGCGCCGGCGTTTGCGGCCGGCGCGGGGCGCGACGGTCAGCCGCCGGCGACCACGTCCACGTACTCGGGATGGCGCTCGAACCACTCGGCGGCATATGCGCAGCGCGGGACCACCTTCAGTCCCGCATCCCGGGCGTAATCGAACGCCGCCTGCACCAGGCGACCCGCCAGGCCGCGTCCGCGCAGGGCGAACGGCACTTCGGTGTGGACGATGGTCATCACCCCGCCCGCCAGCCGGTAGTCGAGCAGGATGCGATGGCCTTCGACCGTGGCCGTGAAGCCGCGCCCGGGGACATGCTCGATCTTCACCTCGTCCATCGCTCCACCCTCGCCGGCCCGTGGCCGCTTCGACATCCGCGCGCCGACGATGCCGCCACCGTCCGCTGCCGTCAAACCCGGGCCGGATGCGCCCGCGGACTGACGCTCGGCGTCACCCGGTTTGTCGACCGAGATCACGTTTCCAGTTGGCACGCTCCCTGCTTCATCCCGGTGACGAACCACACGCCAGGGGGAAACAGGATGTCCATGATCGACAGCAACACGCAGCACCAGGCCGTGACCCGCCTGTTCGAACTCGCCCGCGCCGGCGACGTCGACAACCTCGAGTTCGACCAGCTCGACTCGCTGATCTACAGCAGCCTCGAGCAGACCTACCGCGTCACCGAAGCGGACCTGTGCGAGCGCCACGTCGTCACCAGCGCCGCCTGATCCCACGGCGCGGCCTGCACCGCGCCAGCGCGGCGCCCGGCGAACCGGGCGTCAGCCGAACGAAGGACTCGCCAGCCGTGCCAGGAACGTACTGGCCACTCGCGGCTCCATCATCACCGTGAACAGCATGCCGTAGACCGCGCCCCACAGGTGCGCGCTGTGGTTGACGTTGTCCGTGCCGCGCCGGTCCATCCAGATCGAGTAGCCGATGTAGAGCACGGCGTAGACGATCGCCGGCACCGGGATGAAGAACACGAAGATCAGGCTCCACGGCGCGAACAGCACATAGCTGAAGAGCACCGCGGACACCGCCCCCGACGCGCCCAGGCTGCGGTAGTGGCTGTCGTTCTGGTGGCGGAACCAGGTCGGCATGATCGCGATGACGATCGCCGACAGGTAGAACGCCGCATAGCCGACCATTCCGATCCGGTCGACGAACACCGGCTCGATCGCGCGCCCGAAGAAGAACAGCGTGATCATGTTGAACAGCAGGTGGGTCGTGTCGGCATGGATGAAGCCATGCGTCAGCAGGCGGTCGTACTGCTTGTAGCGCTGGATCGCCGGCGGCCACAGGATCAGCCGCTCCAGCAGCGCGCGGTTGTTGAACGCCTGCCATGACACCAGGACGGTGACGCCGATCAGCAGGTAGGTGACGATGGATTGCATGGTGGCGGCTCCCCGCGGTCAGCCGGCGACGCGGTAGTTGTCCTGCATCGGGTACCGCCGCGCATAGAGCGCGAAGGCGGCGGCCGCGACGAAGGCGAAGACGGCGAAGAAGAACATCAGGAACGCCGGCTCGCTCAGGCCCGTGTTCGCGATCATCGCCTTGAAGCCGTCGTTGCGCACGCCGGCGTTGGTCAGCAGCACCCACAGGCTGCCGAAGGTGCTGGTGAGGTACCAGAACGCCATGATCACGCCCTTCATCGCGTGCGGCGCCTGGCTGTAGGCGAACTCCAGCGCGGTGGCCGACACCAGCACCTCGCCGAAGGTCAGCAGCAGGTAGGGCAACGACTGCCACGCCAGCGAGACCTCGGCGCCGCCGTCGATCCACAGCTGCAGCACGCCCGCGACGATCCACGACACGCCCGAGAACGCGATGCCCCAGCCCATGCGGCGCAGCGCGGTGACCACGAAACCCATCCGCCGCAGCAGCGGATACAGCACGAGGTTGTTGAACGGGATCAGCAGCATCACCAGCAGCGGGTTCAGGGCCTGCATCTGCGCCGGCGACTTGACCAGCCAGCTCGGCCACCACCAGGCCTCGTGCGGGATCACCATCGCGTTGCCCTGGATGATCCAGGTCGAGGCTTTCTGGTCGAACAGCGACCAGAACGGCGTGACCAGCGCGAACACGATCAGGATGCGCAGGACCGCGCGCACGCCATCGACCGCGGCATCGGGATGCCGGCCGCGCGCGCGCTCGAGCTGCAGGGAGGCGCCCCAGCCGCCGAACGCGATCAGCACGCCCAGCGCGAGGCAGGCGGTGATGACGAAGCCGAAGGAATCCGGCCACCACGGCAACGCCAGTCCCACCGCCTTCAATGCCCACAGCGCCAGCATCAGCACTGCGGCGGCGATCCCGAACCAGGCGATCATCGCCCCCGCGTTGCCCTGCCCCGCGCGTCGCTCGCGCAGCGCGGTGCGCACCACGTTGAGGAACGAATCCGGATCGTCGCCCGAGGGCGGCACGTTCACGTACTGCCTGCGGCCCATCCAGA
>JAIUOJ010000091.1 GCA_020161335.1 Pseudomonadota bacterium | reverse complement strand
TGCTGATCGGCGGCGTGTGGACGCTGTTCTCGCTGCGCAAGTCGCTGCTGTCGGGGGTCAAGAGCGGCATCGCCGCCGCGCGCGCCGGTTCCGGCGGCGCGGACGTCCCGCACACCGAGCGCGACCTGCCGATGAAGTGGATGCTGGCGGCGTTGGTGGTGTTCGTGGTGCCGTTGCTGCTGCTGTACCAGGCGATCGTGGGCATGTGGCACGTCAGCATCCCGATGGCGATCATCATGATCGTCGCCGGCTTCCTGTTCGTGTCGGTGTCGGCGTACCTGGCCGGCCTGGTGGGTTCGTCGAACAATCCGGTGTCGGGCATCACCATCGCCACCATCCTGTTCGCGTCGGTGGTGCTGCTGTTGCTGCTTGGCCAGAGCGGTCGGATGGCGGTGGGCGCCGCCGGCGCGCCGCTGGGCGCAGTGGCGGCGATCATGATCGGCGCGGTGGTGTGCTGCGCCGCGGCGGTGGGCGGCGACAACCTGCAGGACCTCAAGGCCGGCTACATCGTTGGCGCCACGCCGTGGAAGCAGCAGCTGATGCTCGGCATCGGTGCGTTCTCCTGCGCGCTGATCATGGCGCCGGTGCTGAACATCCTGGCCGAGGCCTACGGCATCGGCGCGCCGACGGCCGAGCATCCCAATCCGCTGTCCGCGCCGCAGGCAACGCTGATGGCATCGGTCGCCAAGGGCCTGTTCGGTGGCGAGCTGCCGTGGGGCATCATCGCCATCGGCGCGGTCATCGGCGCGGCGATCATCGCCATCGACGAAATGCTCAAGGCGCGCGGAAGCAGCTTCCGCGTGCCGGTGCTGGCCGCGGCGATCGGCATCTACCTGCCGCTGGAGCTGATGGTGCCGATCTTCCTCGGCGGCCTGCTGGCGTACCTGGTCGAGAAGCGCCACGGCATGGTCGGCACCAAGGACGAGGCCGCGCGCGACCGCCTGCATCGCCCCGGCACGCTGTTCGCGGCCGGCCTGATCACCGGGGAGGCGCTGATGGGCATCGCCGTCGGCGTTGCCATCTACGCCACCAAGGATCGCGAGGTACTGGTGATCCCGGAGCGCTTCCAGCAGGGCGAACTGGTCGGCCTGGCCGTGCTGGCCGTGGTCGGCTGGCTGCTGTACCGCACCGGCGCCAGGGCCAGGCCCGGCGAGGCCGGGGCCGAGCCGGGGCCGATGTAACGCTGTCGCGGGTGCATCCGGCATGACCTCGCGCCTTTGCGCCGGGGTTGCATGAGCGCCTACCATCGGGCCTTTCCTTGCCGGAGAGGCCCGATGTCGTTGCAGCGTGCGCTATTGCCCCTTTGCCTGCTGGCGGCCCTGCCGGCGCTGGCCGATGCCCGCGGCCTCGACGTGCGCGACCTGGTGAAACTGGACCGGGTCTCGTCGCCGACGCTGTCGCCCGATGGCCGCATGGTGGTGTTCGCGCAGCGCAGCGTCGATGCCGACCTCAAGGCCGGCACCGCGCTGTATGCGCGCCACCTGCTCACCCGCGACCTGCGTCCACCGTCCCGGCTCACGCCCGAGGGCTGGAACGTGAATTCGCCGTCGTTCTCGCCCGACGGCCGCACCGTCTACTTCCTCAGCGCCAAGGGCGGCACCCAGCAGCTGTATGCGATGCCCGCCGACGGCGGCGAGCCGCGCCAGCTGACCGCGTTCGCGCTGGACGTCGGCAGCTACAAGCTCTCGCCCGACGGCGCGCGCGTGGCGTTCAGCACCGATACGTTCGCCGACTGCGGCGCCGATTTCGCCTGCACGCAAAAGCAGCTCGACGCGACCAAGGCCACCAAGGCCAGCGGCGTGCGCTACGACCAGCTGTTCGTGCGCCATTGGGACACCTGGACGGACGGCCGCCGCAGCCGCCTGTTCGTCGCCGACCTGCCTGCCGCCGGCGTGGCCGCTGCGGCTTCGGCCAAGGCGCTGGGCGCCGATCTCGACGGCGACATCCCCGGCAAGCCCTTCGGCGATGCAGGCGACTATGCCTGGGCACCGGATGGCGCGAGCCTGGTGGCCAGCGTGCGCGTCGCCGGCCGCGGCGAGCCGTGGTCGACCAACTTCGATCTCTACCGCCTGCCGCTGGCCGGTGGCGCGTCGGTCAACCTCACCGAAGCCAACCCGGCCTGGGATGCGGGCCCCGTGTTCAGCCACGACGGCAAGACCCTGTTCTACCGCGCGATGAAGCGCCCGGGCTTCGAGGCCGATCGCTACGCGGTCATGGCGATGGACCTGGCCAGCGGCACCACGCGCGAGATCGCCCCGGACTGGGATCGCTCGCCGAGCAGCCTGGCGGTGTCGGCCGACGGCAAGTCGCTGCTGGTCGCGGCGCAAAGCGTGGGCCAGTACCCGCTGTTCCGCATCGACATCGCCAGCGGCGACGCGGTTGAACTGGTCGGCGAGGGCACGGTGTCGTCGTTCGACGTGGCCGGCGACACGATCGCGCTCACCCGCAACTCGCTGTCGACCGGCGACGTGCTCTATGTCACCGGGGCCGCTGGCGGCGACCTGCGCGCGATCACGCGCACGGCCGGAGAACAGTTGCCCGACGTCGCCTTCGGCGCGGCCGAGCAGTTCAGCTTCAAGGGCTGGAACGGTAACGACGTGCACGCCTATGTGGTCAAGCCCTGGAACTACCAGGAAGGGCGCAAGTACCCGGTGGCGTTCCTGATCCACGGCGGGCCGCAGGGCAGCTTCGGCAACGGCTGGAGCTATCGCTGGAACCCGCAGACCTATGCCGGACAGGGCTACGCGGTGGTGATGGTCGACTTCCACGGCTCCACCGGCTACGGCCAGGCGTTCACCGACGCGATCACCGGCCACTGGGGCGACCGTCCGCTGGAAGACCTGCGCATGGGCTGGGCCGCGGCACTGGACCGGTATGCCTTCCTCGACGGCGGCAAGGCCTGCGCGCTCGGCGCCAGCTACGGCGGCTACATGACCAACTGGATTGCCGGCAACTGGTTCGAGCGCGACGGCAGCGCGCCGTTCAAGTGCCTGGTCACCCACAACGGCGTGTTCGACACGCGCTCGATGGGCTCGGTGACCGAGGAACTGTGGTTCACCGAGTGGGAGTTCGGCGGCACCGTGGCCGCGAATCCGACCGGCTACGAGGCCTTCAACCCGGCGCGGCACATCGACAAATGGAAGACGCCGATGCTGGTGGTGGCCGGCCAGAACGACTTCCGCGTGCCGCTCGACCAGAGCCTGTCGGCGTTCACCACGCTGCAGCGCGCCGGCATCCCGTCGCAGCTGCTGTACTTCCCCGACGAGAACCACTGGGTGCTCAAGCCGCACAACAGCGTGCAGTGGCATGACACCGTCAATGCCTGGCTGAAGCAGTACATCGGCCAGTGAGCCCACCCGGTGCGCTGGCCTCGGCCGGCGCACCGCAGGCCCGCGATCCGCGTCCGCAATCCCAAGGAGCCCCCATGGCGATCGAATCCGCCGAACCCACGACTGCGCTCATCAGCAACGACATCGTCGTCTTCGGACTGATCGCCGCCACCCTGGGCCTGATCTTCTGGCTGGCGAGTGGCCCCACGCCGTTCTGGAAGAAATTCTTTTCGTGGGTGCCGGCGCTGCTGCTGTGCTACTTCGTGCCGGCGCTGTACAACACCATCGGCCTGATCGATGGCGAGAACAGCGCGCTGTACAACCCGATCGCCAGCCGCATCCTGTTGCCTGCCGCGCTGGTGCTGTTGACGCTGTCGATCGACCTCAAGGCGATCCTCAAGCTCGGGCCGAAGCTGCTGTTCGTGTTCTGCGCCGGCACGCTGGGCGTGGTGCTGGGGGCGATCGTGTCGTTCCAGCTGATGGAATGGGTGTGGCCGGCGGCGGTGGCGGGCGACACCTGGAAAGGCATGGCGGCATTGTCGGGCAGCTGGATCGGCGGTGGCGCCAACATGGTGGCCATCCGCGAGATCTACCAGGTCGACGCCACCCTGTTCGGCCAGTTCGCCGTGGTCGACGTGGCCATCGCCAGCACCCTGATGGCGACGCTCCTGTTCCTGGCCAACCGTGCGCAGCAGATCGACGCGCGCAGCGGCGCCGATACCTCCGCCATCGACGAGATGCGCGAACGCATCTCCGCCTACGAGGCGGCGAACGCGCGGATTCCCACCCTGACCGACCTGATGGTGATCATCGGCTGGGCCTTCGGCATCGTCGCGCTGGCGCACGCCATCGCCTCGCCGTTGTCTGCGTGGTTCGGCGCGCACATGGAATGGGCCAGCCGCTTCAGCCTCGACTCGCCCTTCGTGTGGGTGATCGTGCTCTCGACGCTGGGTGGCTTGACGCTGAGCTTCACCCGCGTGCGCCGACTGGAAAACGCGGGCGCGTCGCGCATCGGCACCGTGTTCCTGTATTTCCTGATCGCCTGCATCGGCATGCAGATGCACTTCCTGCGCCTGTTCGACCGGCTCGAACTGATCCTGATCGGCGCGATCTGGATGTCGGTGCACGTCGCGGTGATCTGGTACGCGGCGCGCCTGGTGAAGGCACCGCTGTTCTACTTCGCGGTGGGCTCGCAGGGCAACGTCGGTGCCGCGGCGTCGGCGCCGATCGTGGCCGCCGCCTTCCATCCCACGCTGGCGCCGGTCGGGGTGCTGCTGGGCACGGTGGGCTATGCCACCGGCACGCTGGTGGCGTACGGCACCGGCCAGATCCTGCGGATCATGGCGGGGCAGTAGCCCCGCGCCGGCCCGGGGACGCGACGGGCGAAGCCGGGGCTTGCCAACTGGATCGCGGGGCTCAGCAGCAGCGGAACCCGCTGCGCCCGCCGAAGCGGGCTTCCTGGCGTTCGCGGAAGAAGGTCTTGTAGTCCATCGGCTCGCGGTCGGGGTGCTTCTCCAGCACGTGCCGGACGTAATTGTCGTAGTCGGGCACGCCGCAGCACAGGCGCGCGGTCTGCACCAGGCGCCGCCACACGCGCTTGTGCGCGGCGAAGTGGTCCAGCGGAACGAGTTCGGTGCCCATCGTCGTGCCTCCTTCGACGGCCCGGCTACAGCCAGGCCTTCTGCTGTTCCTCGGTCAGTGCCACGTAGGGTGCCTCGCGATCGGTGCGCGTGGCGCTGCGACGCGCCTTGAGGATCGACTTCACCGAGTAGAACAGCACGCTGAACACCACGAACAGGAACAGGCCCGCGAGCGCGGCGTTGACGTAGCTGTTGACCACCACCTGGTGCATCTGGCCCATGCTCTTGGCCGCGCCCAGCAGCTGGCCGTCGGCGATCGATGCCTGGTACTTGCGTGCCTGCGCCAGGAACCCGACCGCAGGGTTGCCATCGAAGATCTTGATCAGGCCGGCGGAGGTCGTGCAGATCAGCAGCCAGGCCGCGGGCAGGATGGTCACCCACGCGTAGCGGTCGCGCTTCATCTTGAACAGCACCACCGTGCACAGCATCAGTGCGATGCCGGCGAGCATCTGGTTGGCGATGCCGAACAGCGGCCACAGGGTATTGATGCCGCCCAGCGGATCGACCACGCCCTGGTACAGGAAGTAGCCCCACAGCGCGACGCAGCCCGCGGTGCCGATCACGTTCGGCCCCCACGACTCGGTGCGACGCAGCACCGGCACGAAGTTGCCCAGCAGGTCCTGCAGCATGAAGCGGCCGGCGCGGGTGCCGGCGTCGACCGCGGTCAGGATGAACAGTGCCTCGAACAGGATCGCGAAGTGGTACCAGAACGCCATCATCGCGTCGCCGCTGCCGGGCAGGGCGTCGTGCAGGATCACCGCGATGCCCACCGCCAGCGTCGGCGCGCCGCCGGCACGCGAGATGATGGTGTGCTCGCCGATCTGCTGCGCCTTCAGCTCCAGCGCCTCGGGCGTGATCACGAAGCCCATGTTGGTCACCGCCGCGGCCGCGCTGTGCACGTCGGTGCCGAGCACCGCCGCCGGGCTGTTCATCGCGAAGTAGATGCCCGGGTCGAGGATCGAGGCCGCGACCAGCGCCATGATCGCCACGAACGACTCCATCAGCATGCCGCCGTAGCCGATGTAGCGCGCCTGCGATTCGTTGGCCAGCAGCTTGGGCGTGGTGCCGGACGAGATCAGCGCGTGGAAGCCGGAGACCGCGCCGCAGGCGATGGTGATGAAGAGGAACGGGAACAGCCCGCCCTTCCACACCGGCCCGTCGCCGGTCGAGGCGAACTCGGTCAGCGCCGGCATCTTCAGCGAGGTGACCTCGGGGCTGGCGATGAAGATGCCGATCGCCAGCGCCACGATCACGCCGATCTTGAGGAAGGTGGACAGGTAGTCGCGCGGCGCCAGCAGCAGCCATACCGGCAGCACCGCGGCGACGAAGCCGTAGCCGATCAGCATCCAGGTGATCTGGGTGCCGGTGAAGGTGAAGGCCGGGCCCCAGGTCGGGTGCGCGCCGACCTTGCCGCCGAGCCAGATCGCGCCGAGCAGCAGGATGATGCCGACCACCGAGATCTCGCCGATCCTGCCGGGCCGGATGTAGCGCATGTACACGCCCATGAAGATCGCGATCGGCATCGTCGCGATCACCGTGAACATGCCCCATGGGCTTTCCGCCAGCGCCTTCACCACGATCATCGCCAGCACCGCGAGGATGATGATCATGATCATGAAGGCGCCGAACAGGGCGATGGTGCCGGCGACGGGGCCCATCTCCTCGCGTACCAGGTCGCCCAGCGAGCGGCCGTTGCGGCGGCTGGAGATGAACAGCACCATGAAGTCCTGCACCGCGCCGGCGAGCACCACGCCGGTGATCAGCCAAAGCAGGCCGGGCAGGTAGCCCATCTGCGCCGCCAGCACCGGGCCGACCAGCGGACCGGCGCCCGCGATCGCGGCGAAGTGGTGGCCGAACAGCACATGCTTGTTGGTCGGCACGTAGTCGAGGCCGTCGTTGTTCACGTGCGCCGGCGTCGCGCGCGTCGGGTCCAGCTGCATCACGTGCTTGGCGATGTACAGGCTGTAGTAGCGGTAGGCGACGAGGTAGATCGACATCGCCGCGACCACGATCCACAGCGCGCTGATCTGCTCGCCCTGGCGCAGGGCGATCACGCCCAGGCAGCTGGCCCCGATCAGGGCGACGAGGCCCCACATCACGTGCTTGACGATGCCATTCATGCGGGGCTCCTCTCGACGGGTGCGCAAAGGGTCGCGCCGACGCCGCACCGGGTCAATGCCCGCGGCGCGGATGGCCGGTCGACTACGACGATGGTCGTAGGCGGCGTCGCCCGCCTGTAACGCCGTGTAACGACCGCCGCCCGGCGTGACGGCCGTCCGCCGCTACAGCCAGCGCACCTTCTTCAGGTAGGCATAGAGCACGCCGACCACCGTGGCCACCACGCCGATCAGCACGACGTAGCTGTACTTGCCGTGCAGCTCGGGCATGAAGTCGAAGTTCATGCCGTACCAGCTCGCGATCAGGGTCGGTGCCGCCAGCAGCGCCGCCCAGCCGGCCAGGCGCTTGACCACCTCGCCCTGGGTCTGGGTGACGAGGGCCTGGTTCACGCTCAGCGCCGTCCCCAGCATGTCGCGCAGCACGTCCACGGTCTCGTTGACGCGCACGGTGTGGTCGAGCACGTCGCGCAGGTAGATGCGTACCTCGTCCGGGATCAACGTGCTGGTGCTGCGCACCAGCTGCGACAGCACGTCCTGCATCGGGGTGACGTTGACGCGCATGTAGGTCAATTCGCGCTTGAGGTCGTACAGGCGCTTCACGGTCGCGCGCTCGAACGACTCGTGCATGATGTCCTTTTCCAGGGCGATCAGCGATGACTTGAACTCGCCCACGATCGGCAGGTAGTTGTCGACGATCGCGTCGAGCACCGCGTACAGCCCGTAGGACGGGCCGAGCGCCAGCAGGTCCGGCTCGCGCTCGACCCGCGCACGCGCCGGCGCGTACGACAGGGAGGCGCCGTGGCGCACCGTGACCAGGTAGCGCGGCCCGAGGAAGACATGGGTTTCGCCGTAGGCGATCTTCTCGTCGACCACCTGCGCGGTGCTGGCGACGAGGAACAGCGAGTTGCCGTACGCCTCCACCTTCGGCCGCTGGTGCGCGCTGCGCGCGTCCTCGATGGCGAGGTCGTGCAGGCCGAACTCCTCCTGCAGCTTCTCGAGGATGGTGTCGTCCGGCTCGTACAGCCCGATCCAGATGAAGCTGCCGTCGTCGTGCGCAAGCACGTCGCTGATGGCGTCGAGGCCGATGTCGCGGCGCTTGCCGTCGCGCGCGTAGACCGCGCAGTTGACCACGCACGCCGGGTTCGCCTGGGGCAGGGGGGAGGCATCCATGGCGCGCATCCTGCGCCTGTCGGCGCGGCCCGGCAAGCCGCGCCGGGGAGACTTCAGTGGGCGACGAAGCGGATCGCCTGGCCGCCGCCGGGCGCAAGCCGCAGCGGCAGCGTGTCGCCGCGCGAGACTTCGCGCTGCTCGATCACGATGTCCTCGCGGCGCGTCTTCCAGTCCGCGTGCTCGCCATCGCGGTAGACCTGCGCGGTGTAGCGCCGGCCCGGGTCGAGGAAGTCCAGCGACACCTGCAGTTCGCGCGGGTGCTCGTCGGTGAGCGAACCGAGGTACCAGTTCTCGCCGCCGCGTTCCTTGCGGACGATGGTCACGTAGTCGCCGACTTCGCCGTTGAGCACGCGCGTCTCCTCCCAGTCCACCGGCACGTCCTTGATGAACTGGAACGGGCCCGGGTTCTTCTCGTAGTTGTCCAGCAGGTCGGCGGCCATCTGCAGCGGGCTGTAGATCACCACGTACAGCGCCAGCTGCTTGGCCCAGGTAGTGGCGATGCCGTCCGGCGCGCGCGTATGCATGCCGAAGATGCCGGGGGTGTAGTCCATCGGCCCGGCCAGCAGGCGCGTGAACACCAGGTTGGCCTCGTGCTCGGGCGGATTGCCCGGCTGGCCCCAGGCGCTGAACTCCATGCCGCGCGCGCCCTCGCGCGTGATCCAGTTGGGATAGGTGCGGCGCAGCCCGGTGTCCTTCACCGGTTCGTGCGGATTGACCGCGATGTGCCGCTTCGCCGCCTCGGTGACCACGCGCAGGTGGTGGTTGGCCATGTCCTGGCCCTCGTGCCAGGCATAGACCACGCCACCGTCGGGCGCGCGCACCTTGGCCTGCCCGGCGTCGGCGACGTAGCCGGTCTTCACCGCCGGGATGCCCATGCGCTGGTACAGGTCGAAGGCGTCCCCGAGCTGCGACTCGTAGTGCGCGGCGTTGCCGGAGGTCTCGTGGTGGCCGATCAGGACCACGCCCTTGTCTTGCGCGTAGCGGCTCAACGCGGGCAGGTCGAAGTCGGGATAGGGCTGGGTGAAGCTGAAGGACTCGCCGTTGCCGAACCAGTCGGCGTTCCAGCCCACGTTCCAGCCTTCCACCAGCACGCCGCCGAAGCCATTGGCCGCGGCGAAGTCGATGTGCCGGCGCACGTTCTCGTTGGTGGCCCCGTGCTTCGGACCGGCGGCCCAGGTCTTGAGGTCGAGGTGCATCTCCCACCACACGCCCACGTACTTCATCGGCTTGACCCACGACACGTCGCCGAGCGCGTTGGGCTCGTTGAGGTTGAGGATCAGCGACGACTCGACGAGGTCGCCGGCGCGCCGCGCGACCTGCAGCGTGCGCCAGGGCGTATGGAACGGCGTGGCGCGGACCACGCGCGCGGCGCCGCCGCTGCCGGGCGTGAGCGCGGCCTTGAGCTTGCGGCCGTCGACGCGGGTGAGGTTCATGCCCGAGTAGTCGACCAGCGCCGCCTCGTGGATCGACACGTGCAGGCCGTCCTTGGTACGCAGGGTGATCGGCGTCTGCGCGTCGCCGACTTCCTGCAGCGGCGTGGTGTGGTAGAGGTATTCCTCGCGGTTCCATTCGAACGCGGGGATCCACCACGCGGTGGCGTCCTCGGCCAGGGTGAACTCGGTGAGTTCCTCGGCGATGTCGGCCTGCTCGAGGCCGGGCTGGCGGCGGAAGTCGTAGCGGAAGCCGACGCCGTCGTCGTAGATCCGGAAGACCACGTCGAAATCGCGCTTGGGCCCCGTCTTCTCGCGCAGGGTCACGGTGAGCTGGTTGTAGTGGTTGCGGATCTCGCGGCGCTCGCCCCAGGGCTGCTCCCAGGTCTGGTCGACGCTGTCACGCGCCTGCGAGGCGATCTCGAGGTTGCGCTCGAACTTGGGCACGTGGGTGAACATCATGCCCAGCCGCGATGGCGCGATCACCGGGCGGCCGTCGCGCAGCACCGCGTAGCTCGGTCGCCCGTCGTTGTCGGTGGTGACTTCGACGCACAGCACGTTCCCCGGTGAACACGCCTGCGCCATCGGCGGCGGGGAGGCCGCGAAGGTGGGCAGGGCGGCGCTGCACAGCCACAGCAGCGAGGCGACGGGCGTCGTGCGGAACGTCATCGGCGGTGTCCTCTCTCCCGGATCCGGTCCCGATGATGTCACAGGGGTGCGCGGACGCGCCGTGCATACGTATGCGCGTCCATGGCCTGCGCACGGTCGCGGGCAGCGCCTGCGATCCCGCGCGTCGCCGGGGTGTCGCGATCAGCGCGCGGGTGCGCGCCGCGCCAGCGTCGAGGCCAGCGCCAGGTGGATCGGCAAGAGCAGCGCGATCCAGTGCACGTTGCGCTGCGGCAGCACCGGCAGCCAGTGCAGGAACAGCGCAAGCAAGGCCGCCAGCGCGACCAGCCAGGCCACGGCGCGGAACAGCGCTCCGGCGGCGCGTCCGCGCGCGATCCGCCAACCGCCGGGCAACAGCAGCAGGCACAGCGGCGAGAGCAGCAGCAGGTTCTGGTTGGCCCACGCGAAGCGGTGTTCGGTGAAGCCCCACAGGAACGCCAGCACCAGGCCAATCGCGGCGGACAGGCTCCAGAATGGCAGTGCGATGCCCGCCACCCAGGCCCGCGAGCGGCGGCCCAGCAGGTGCAGCGCGAGGGCGATCGCCGCACCGGCCAGCAGCCACGGCCACCACGGGCGCGGGGCTTCCGGCGGTTCCGGTGGCAGGCGATGCGCGACGAGCACCTCGGTCGATGCCACCAGCGGGCGCCCGTCGCCGCGCCGTGCCTCGTCCAGCGACTGCGCGAGCCGCATCGGCACGAACGCGTCCTGCCACAGCGCATTGGGCTTGTCCGCGGCCGGGCCCAGGCCCAGGTCGAAGCCCAGCCACATCCACGTCGCCGGCGAGGCCAGGCGCACCGCGTCGCCGCGATAGGTGTTGCCGCGCGAGCGGCTGGCCAGCTGGCGCTTCAGCAGGCCGCCGAGCGCGTGGTCGAGCGCATCGCGCACGCGCGTGGAGCAGTTGTCGAGGAAGTAGTCGTAGCGGTAGCGCGCGTTCTCCGGCTTCGCGTTTTCGGCCAGCGCGGCCGCGAGCGCGATGGCTTCCGCGTCGTCGAGGTCGAGCCACTGGATCGACACCCCGCGACCAACCTCGCGGTAGTACGCCAGGTCATCCTGCAGCGGCAGCGCCACCAGCCGGTAACGCATGTCGCCGCGGATGAAGTTGCCGGTGAAATCAGGCTCGTCCATGTCGAAGAAGCCGAAGTTGTACGACACCGGCCCGGCGAGCGCGGGATCGTCCACCACGATGGCGTTGTGGCCGAAGCGCTCGAAGAAGATCTCGCCCGGCTGCATCGTGGCCACGCCGATGCGGACCTGCGCCATGGCCGGGAAGGCCAGCCACGGCAACAGCAGTGCCAGCAGCGCGGCGAGGGGCGTCCCGCCGCGGGGCGCGCAGGCGCGGCTATTCGGGGGCATGGTCCGCGTGCACGCTCACGTGCAGGGCATGCAGGCGGCGTGCATCCGCGCGCGCGACGCGGAAACCGAAGCGGCCCAGCGTCAGCTCCTCGCCGGCTTCCGGCAGGTGGCCGATCGCCGCGGTGACCAGGCCGCCGATGGTGTCGTACTCGTCGTCGTCGAAGTCGGCGCCGAAGCGTTCGTTGAAATCCGAGATCGGCGTCAGCGCATCGACGATGAACTGGCCGTCGGCCTGCGCCGCGATCAGCGCATTCGGGTCCTCGGCGTCGTCGTGCTCGTCGTCGATCTCGCCGACGATCTCCTCCAGCACGTCCTCGATCGTCACCAGCCCGGCCACGCCGCCGTACTCGTCGATCACGATCGCCATGTGGTTGCGCGACTGGCGGAACTCGCGCAGCAGCAGGTTGAGCTTCTTCGATTCGGGGATCAGCACCGCCGGGCGGATCAGTTCATGGATCGTGCCGGGGCCGTTGTCGGCGACCACGCCGCGCAGCAGGTCCTTGGCCAGCAGGATGCCCAGGATCTCGTCCTTGTCCTCGCCATGCACCGGGAAGCGCGAATGACCGGATTCGACCACCTGCTTCATCAGGTCGAGGAACTTCGCGTCGGCCGGCAGCGCGACCATCTGCGCGCGCGACACCATCACGTCGCCCACGGTCATGTCGGACACGGCCAGTGCGCCTTCC
>JAIUOJ010000090.1 GCA_020161335.1 Pseudomonadota bacterium | reverse complement strand
CTCGGCTTCCGCCTGCAGCGCATCGGCGGCGGCCGGGCTGGCCGGCGCCGGCTCCGCGCCCATCGGCGGCGCGGGCGCGCGCGAGGCGTCCGCGCCTTCGGCGCGCTGCGCCCGTGCTTCTGCGCGCGCGGCCTGCGCCTGCAGGCGCGCCTCCTGCGCGCGCTGGCGTGCATCGACCTGGGCCTGCACCGATGCCGGCACCGGCTTGCCCTGCTGGTGCGCGGTGACCGCGTCGTAGGTGTCGAGGATCACCGGGTACATCACGTAGATCGACAGCACGATCGCCAGGCCGTTGATGACCACGTTCGGCGGCACCTGCTGCAGCCCCAGCGCGTTGCGCAGCAGGCTGAGCACGACCACGATCTTGGTGAACGAGGTCACCATGACGGCGACGAAGGGCGCCAGCGCGAGGCCGACGATGACGACGATGACGAGGGCGGGGGAGTAGCTGCTCAGATCCATGCGGGGTCCTGGTCGGCCGTGGGCGCGATGGCGGTGGGACGGAGGTCCTGCGGGCGGTGGGTGCGGTACGCGGCGGCGCGCTCAGCTCCACCACAGCAGGCGCACGCCGAGGGTGTCGCCGACGGCGACCACCTCGCCCTGGCCGACCGCCTGGCCGTTGGCGCGGATGGTGACGTTGGCGCCCTCGAGCGGACCGGCCAGCGGGAACACGTAGCCCGGCTGCAGCGCGGACAGTTCGCCGATGCGCAGTTCGCTGCGGCCCAGCTCGAAGGACACGTCGACCGGCAGTCGCCGCGCCAGCGCATCGGGGTCGCTCGTGGCGGCGTCGGTTGCATCCTCGGCGGCAGTGGGTTCGCTCATGCTCGGGGTCTCCTGGACAACGGGATGGTTCGGAAGCGGACGCGGTGCGGCGTGGATGCGCCAACCGGCGGCATCGGCCACGAGCGGCCAGGCCAGGCCGGCGGCCTGCGCCTCGACGGCGGGCAGGCGGCTGCGGCGGCCGACCACGACCACGTCGCCGGGTCGCAGCGAGTTCCAGTCCGCCGCGGGCAGCGGCTCGATCCGCAGCCGGATCGCCGCGGCCACCGGCAGCTCGCGCCAGCGGCCCAGTGGCGCGGGCGTGTCGTCGTACGGCGGGTCGGCGCGCTCGAGCAGGCGTTCGGCCCAGGCCGGTGGCACGCGCAGCGCACCCTGCAGCGCGGGCATGGGCGAGGCAGCGCCGTCTTCGGCGGCCTCGTCGACGATGAAATCGAGCCACAGCGATGGCGAGGGATCGTGCGCCGGCAGGTCGCCGGGATCGACCAGCGGCGTGAGCACCACGCCGAAGGCTTCGCTCAGGCGCATCAGCTGCGCTTCGTGCGCAAGGCTCCAGGCGAGCACGCGCGAGCGGCCTTCGTAGTCGCTCCAGTGCAGGCCGGCGCCGCTGCGCCCGGTACGCAGGCACAGCCCGATCCGCGTGCCCTCGGCGTCGAGCTCGATCGTGTCCGCCGCCGTCGCGGGCTTGCCCGGCATGAACTGCAGCAGTCCGTTGTCGCGCAGCGTCCAGCCCTGGGGCGACGCGAACAGGCTGCGCAGCACGGTCGCGTGCGCCGGTGGCACCGCGGCGATGCGCCCGCGCAGCGACTGCGTGGCGGGGACCGCGCGCGCCGGCGCCGCCTCGGGTTCGAGCGTGGTGCGCGTGGCGCGCTTGCGCGCCGGCTTCTTCGCGGGATCAGCCATGGCCGAGCGCCACCTTCATCAGTTCGGGCAGCGAGCGCACGCCCAGTTTGGACATCATGTTCGCGCGATGCAGTTCCACGGTCTTGATGCTGATGCCGAGGATGTCGGCGATGATCTTGTTCGGCTTGCTCGCCACCACCAGGTCGAGCACCTGCCGCTCGCGCGGGCTCAGCTTCGCCAGCGCGCCGTTCCGCGCGGGTGCCTGCTGCCGGCTCGACAGCGCGGCGCGGATCGCCTGTACCAGCGCCTCGTCGGTGAAGGGCTTCTCGAGGAAGTTCGACGCGCCCTTGCGCATCGCCTCCACCGCCAGCGGCACGTCGCCGTGCGCGGTCACGAACACCAGCGGCAGGCGGATGTCGCGGCGCCCCAGCTCGTCCTGCAGCTGCAGGCCGCTCATCTGCGGCATGCGGATGTCGGAGACGAGGCATTCCGCGCCGTCGCCGCGGCGCTCGCCGGGATAGGCGTCGAGGAACGCGCCGGCGGACGCGTACGCGCGCGGTTCGAAGCCGGCGGTTTCCAGCAGCCACGCGGTCGATTCGCGGAAGCCGTCGTTGTCGTCGACCAGGTAGATTCGCGTGGATTCCATGTCCTAGGGCCTGCTAACGCGATTGGCATGGGCCACGTTGCCGTGTTCGGCCGCCAGGTGGTCGTGCGTGGCGCAGCGGCAGGCTGGTCGCCTGTCCAGGCCGCGCGCGGCCGGCTGGCGGCTGGACACGGCAACCCGGAGGGCCGCGCGTGAGTGCGCACGGGGCCGCGTCATCACTCGATCATGGATCGACATACATTCCCTCCCTCCTCCGTGCCCCGCGCACACTCAAGCGCGGCGTGGCCCATGCCAATCGCGTCAACAAGGCCTAGGCCCTCCCATGCGCGCGCGGCAGGGTGAAGCAGAACGCGCTGCCGCCGCCGGGCCGCGGTTCGAAGAACAGCCGGCCCTCGTGGTATTCGATGATCGAGCGGCAGATCGCCAGGCCGATGCCGAGGCCGTCGGCCTTGGTGGTGAAGAACGGCGAGAACAGCTGCTCGCTCTGCGCGGCGCTGAGGCCGCCGCCGCGGTCGAGCACCCGCACCTCGACCTCGCCATCGAGGTTGACCCGGCCCTCGATGCGCAGTTCGCGCTGCGCCGCCGGTACCTCGCGCATCGCCTCGATGCCGTTCTTGACCAGGTTCAGCAGCACCTGCTCGACCATCACCCGGTCGGCGTGGACCGCCGGCAGGTCGCGCGCCAGCGCCAGGTCGATGCGCAGCTGCTGGCGTTCCGCCTCCAGCCGCAGCAGTTCGAGCACGGTGTCGGCGATCGCGGCCATCTCCTGCGCGTCGCGTCGGGGTTCGCGTGCGCGCACGAACTCGCGCACGCGCGCGATCACCGCGGCGGCATGCTCGGCCTGGGTGCGCGCGGCCAGCAGCGCGCGCTCCACCTGCACCGGGCCACCGGCCTGGCCGACCAGGCGCAGGCTGCCGTTGAGATAGTTGACGATCGCCGCCAGCGGCTGGTTCAGCTCGTGGGCGAGGGTGGCGGCCATCTCGCCGACCGACATCAGGCGCGAGGTGAACAGCAGCTTGTCCTGGCGGTGCTTGTGCGAGTCCAGCGCCTGCATCCGCTCGCTGATGTCGACCGCGGTGAGCAGGTCGAGCGTGGCGTCCCCCAGCGGCAGCGGTCGCCAGTGCAGCGCGTACCAGTGGCCGCTGTGCGGCGCCCGCGCCTCGCGGCCGTCGTCGGTCGCGGCCACGTCGAGCGCAGCCAGCAGGCGATCGCGCCGGTCGTGGCCGGGCAGGGCGGCGAAGGCGTCGAGGAACCGCCGGTTGGCGACGCGCAGCGCACCGTCGACGGGCGAGTAGGCCGCGCAGGCGAAGGGGATGGCATCGAGCGTGGCGCCAAGCGCCGCATCGGCGGGAACGGCCGGCGGCAGGGCGGCGTCGACCGCGGGCGTCATGTATCCGGCCCCGACGCGGCGCGCGCGTGGCGCTTGTCGCATCCCCCGCGCCTGCTAGGGTATGCGCCCGATGCGATGCGATCACCGCCCGCCGACGCCACGCGAAGCCCCATGATGATGCCCACCCAGCGCCACGCCCTGCTGTCATCCCTGTTGCTGCCGACGCTGGCGGCGCGCGCGTGGGCGACGCCCGCGGCCGCGACGGCGCCCGCCGCGCCCGCAGGCGCGTACTTCTGGGAGCTGATGGCGATCCTGCTGCCGTTGGCGTTCATCATCGTCTGCCTGCTCGTCCTGTTGCGCTTCCTGCGGCGGCGCTTCGGCCTCACCGGCCAGGACGCGCCGCTCTCGGTGGTCCAGGTGCTGCCGGTGGGCCCGCGCGAACGCATCGTCGTCGTGCGCTCGCGCGCCGGTCGTGCCTTCGCCGTCGGCGTCAGCGCGAATGCCGTGACCCTGGTCACCCCGCTCGACGCTGCGGATGTTGCGACCGCTCCCACCGACCCGCTTGCCGCACCTGCCACTGCCACGTCATTACAACCGGGCAACGTTAAGTCGTCGTGATATGGCGCTTCGCTTGCATCTGCAACCGATCGCCGCGCGTCGACGCGCACGCCGGGCCATGAGGATGCCGACGCGACCATGCGACGGCGCATGTTGACGCAGGCGTAACATCGCGCCGCTATGTTTCGCCGTGGGCGCGGGAATGGTCCGCGCAAGAATGCTTCCAAGGACGTGCCGGGTGCGCGAGACGGGATTGCGGTTGCCACCAGCCGATGATGTGCCAGCCATCGCCGCGCCCGCACGGGTGCCCGGCCATGCGCGGATGTGCGCAGGGACGGTCCAGGGATGAGCGCGTCGGGCATGCGCGGCTGGCTGAATGCGCTGCTGGCGCCGCCCGAGGGCGCGGCGCCGCGCAAGGGGCTGGGCTACAGCGATGTCTTCCTCGCCTTCGGCGCGGTGCTGATCATCGCGGTGATGATCCTGCCGTTGCCGCTGGTGGTCATCGACGCGCTGGTGGCCATCAACATTTCCATCGGCTTCGGCCTGCTGCTGCTGGGCATCTACATCCCCAACCCGGTGGCGTTCTCCAGTTTTCCCAGCGTGCTGCTGCTGACCACGCTGTTCCGGCTGGCGATCTCGATCGCGATCACCAAGTCGATCCTGCTGCACGCCGAGGGCGGCCATATCGTCGAGACGTTCGGCACCGTGGTCGCGGGAAGCGACCTGGTCGTCGGCCTGGTGGTGTTCCTGATCATCACCGTGGTCCAGTTCATCGTGATCGCCAAGGGCGCCGAGCGCGTGGCCGAAGTCGCGGCGCGCTTCACCCTCGACGCCATGCCCGGCAAGCAGCTGTCGATCGACTCCGACCTGCGCGCCGGCCTGCTCGACAAGGACGAGGCGCGGCGCAAGCGGCGCCTGCTCGAGACCGAGAGCCAGCTGCACGGCTCGCTCGACGGCGCCATGAAGTTCGTCAAGGGCGACGCGATCTGCGGCATCGTCATCATCCTGATCAACCTGCTGGGTGGCCTCGCCATCGGCGTGCTCAAGAAGGACATGTCGCTGGCGCAGGCCACGCATACCTACAGCATCCTGACCATCGGCGACGGCCTGGTGTCGCAGATCCCGGCGATCCTGGCGACGATGGCCGCCGGCCTGGTGGTGACGCGCACCGCCGGCGAGATCGAGGACCGCCACCTCGGCGACGCGATCTCGCGCCAGGTGGGTGCACAGCCGCGGGTGGCGCTGATCACCGGCGTGCTGGCCATGCTGATGATGTTCGTGCCGGGCTTCCCTTGGCCGGTGTTCCTGGTGCTGGGCCTGTCGCTGCTGGCGTTCAGCGCATGGCGCTACCGCTACCAGTTCGAGACCCTGCGCCGCTGGTTCAAGGTCAGCAACGAGGAAATCGCCGCGGCGCAGAAGCCGGCCGAGGCCGACGACTTCGCGCCGCCGCCGCCGCTGCTGCTGGAGCTGTCGCCGTCGCTGGCGGCGACGATCGGCGTGGAGCCGTCGCGGGCGCGGCTGGGCGAGATGGCGACCGCGCTGCGCGACGAATTCGGGGTTCCGCTGCCGTCACCGGTGGCGCGCGTGTCCGCGGCGCTCGCCGATGGCGAGTACCGGCTCAGCGCGCACGGCGCACGCGTGGCCTCCGGGCGCCTGCCGCCGCGCGCCACGCTGCTGCCGGCGGCGCCGGGCGCAGCACCGATGCCGGGTTTCTTCCCGCCGCTGGCGGGGCAGTGGGTGGACGGTACGGCCGAGGGCGCGCAGGCGCCGATGGACGTGGTGGCGCAGCACGCTGGCGCCGCGCTCCGGCGCCGCCTGGGCAGCTTCCTCGGCATCCAGGAGACGTCGAACCTGTTCGGCAAGATGCAGCGCGACTATCCCGACCTGGTGAAGGAGATGCTGCGCGTGGTGGCGCCGCAACGCGTGGCCGACGTGCTGCGGCGGCTGGCCGAGGAGGGCGTGCCGATCCGCAACCTGCGCGACGCCTTCGAGGCGATCACCGACGTCGGCGGCCGCGAGAAGGACGTGGTGCTGCTGACCGAATACGTGCGCGTGGCGCTCAAGCGCGAGATCGCCGAGCGCTGGGCCGATGCCGACCGCAACCTGCACGTGCTGCTGATCCATCCCGAGCTCGAGGACAAGCTGCGCCAGTCGGTGCGCGTCGCCGGTGGCGCCAGCCAGCTGGCGATCTCGCCCGAACTGGCCGCGCGCCTGGGCAACGAGGTGCGCGCGCACCTGTCGCGCCAGGCGCCGGGCGTGCATCCGGTGCTGCTGTGCTCGCTCGACGTGCGCCGCCACCTGCGCAAGCTGATGGAAGTGGATTTCTTCGACCTGCCGGTGCTGTCCTACCAGGAGCTGGCACCCGACCTGCGCATCGTGCAGGCGGGGCAGGTCAACGCCTGATCCGATGACGAGCCCGACGCCATGACCACGCCCGCCCCCGACCAGCCGGCCCATCCCCCCGACCACGGCGACGCCGTGCTGCGCATCGTGTCCGGCCTGCACGTCGGCGCGACCCGGCCACTGGCGCGGCGCGAGATGATCCTCGTCGGCAGCGGCGACGACTGCGACGTGGTGCTCGCCGACGCCGGCGTGGCCGCGCACCACGCCCTGCTCAACGTGGTCGACGGGCGCTTCCACCTGCGCGCGCTCGACGCGGCGGTCGATCTGCCGGACCGCACCCTGCATCCGGGCGATCCGGTCGAGGTCGCGCGCGTACAGCGCGTCGGGCTCGGCGAGGCCGCGATCGCCTTCGGGCCCGCCGATGCGCCGGAGTGGCTGCTGATCGCGCCCGACGCCGGTGGCGCCGACGGCGCGCCGCCGCGGCGGACGAAGGTGCCGTTCACCAGCCGCCTGCCGATGATCGCCGGCGTGGCCGTGCTCGCGCTGGCCGGGCTGGCGATCGCCGCCGCGTTGATGCCGGCCAAGCCGCCGCAGGTCGACGCCGAGCAGCGCCTGCGGCAGCTGGCGCAGACGCATCGCGTGAGCGATGCCGAGATCAGCCGAGACGTCGACGGACGCGCCGTGCTCTCCGGCACGGTCGACGACCGCGCCACGCGCGAGCGGCTGCGCGCGCAGGTGGAAGCCGAATCGCTGCCCGCCGCGGTCAACCTGCGCACCGGCGAGGATCTTGCCGGCGACGTCGGCGAGGTGATGCGCGCGGCCGGCTTCCCGGTGCGCTCCGAATACCTCGGTGACAACAACGTGCGGGTGACCGGCCAGCTCGGCGGCGACGAGACCGCCGTGCGCGCCTTCATCGTCTCGCGCGCGGTGCGCGAGACCGGCGTGAACCGGGTCGAGATGGTCAACCTCGATGCGGCCACCACGCCCGACGAGGGTGCGCCCGCCGCGGATGCGGGCAGGAAGGTGCGCATCGTGTCGATCGTGCGCGGCGATGCCGCGCACGTGCTGGCCGACGACGGCGAACAGTACCGCCCCGGCGACGTGATCCCGGGCTGGGGCGAACTGGTCTCGATCGGCCAGCACGCGCACGTGCTGCAGCCCGACGGCCTGCTGGTGAAGCTCACGCCGCAGCCCGCGCCGCCGGCGGAGCCTGCGAGCGACGCGAACGCGCAGGACGCACCTGCTTCGCCACGCACGCCGCCCGCGGCGACGCAGGTCGCGCCACGCGCGCCGACGCGCACGACGCCTTCGCCATCGCCTGTTCACAAACCTGAAAGTACGACGCGCATTCAGGCACGCGCGATCGATGCTGACGCGAAACCAACATCCCCTGCGGTAAACCCTAGGTCACGATCCACCGCCATGAATATCCGCTACAGTCCGGACCGAGGCGGTTGGTTCGCCCGCTAGTGCATTAGTCCATCGCCGTCGCGCGTCGACGGCCTTCCCCCGAGTAGAAGGAGTGATCGCGATGACGACCCCGACCGACAACGGCAACCTGCTCAACTACATCGGCGCGGCCACGTTCGCGCACGGCCCCGGCGGCAGCAACGGCACGCGCACCGGCGGCTCCGGCGGCAGCGGCGCGAGCTGGTACGAGGCACTGTCGAAGGCGTGGGGCCAGCGCCTGGATTCGCAGGCGTCCGAGATCACCTCGCTCTCCGAGCAGATCGGCAATGGCGGCGACCAGCCTTCGCAGATGGTCGCGCTCACCGCCGCCAGCCTGAAGATGCAGTTCATGTCGAACAACGCCGCGACCTCGCAGAACAGCGTGGCCGAGGGCCTGAGCGCGGTCGCCAGGAAGCAGTAACGCTTTCCGCCCCGGCGCGCGCCGTGCCGGCGCGTGCCGACCGCCCCGGCGCGTGCGGCGTTTGCGTCCCCGGCGGATCGCCGAAGTTCGACTCCAGGAGGAACGACACGATGATCGATGCAATCCAGGTGGCGGCGCTCGATGCCGCCGCGAACCCGGCTGCGGCGCCCGCCGTGCAGCCGCAGGCCTCCGCGATCGAGGTGCGCGATTTTGCGCAGGCGCTGGAGCGCACGGGCGCCACCGCCCAGGCGCAGCAGCCCGCCGCGGCGAACGCAGTGGCGGGTCCGGTGCAGGCCGAGCCTTCGGCGACGACGCGGATGATGGTCGATGCCTTCGACAACCTCAACGGCTCGGCCAAGAGCATCGAGTCGCTGTCGATGCGGCTGGCCGGCGGCACCGAGATGACGCCGTCGCAGATGCTCGAGATGACCATGCAGTGCCACCAGTTCATGTTCCAGTCGCAGCTGACCTCGAACGTGGCCAACCGCACGTCCGATGGCGTGCAGCAGCTGTTCCGCCAGCAGTCCTGATCGATCCGGAGGCCAGGTGAAGGACGCGCACCCACCGCAGCCGCTCCACGCCGCGCCGATGCGCGCGCTGCTGGTGCTGGTTGCCTGCCTGCTGCTGTCGGCCTGCTCGCAGGTGTCGATGTACACCGACCTCGACGAGCGCCAGGCCAACGAGGTGCTGGCGGCCCTGCTGGCCGCCGACATCAATGCCGACAAGCGCACCGCGCTGAGCAAGACCGGCTGGGAGGTCCGCGTCGACCGCGGCGACTTCGCGCGGGCCATGCAGGTGCTGCAGGCGCGCGGCCTGCCGCGCCAGCAGTACGCCACGATGTGCGACGTGTTCCGCAAGGAAGGCCTCGCGTCGTCGGCGATCGAGGAGAAGGCGCGCTACATCTGCAGTCGCCAGCAGGAACTGGCGCGCACCCTGTCCAGCTATCCCGGCGTGATCGAGGCGCGCGTGCACATCGCGCTGCAGGAACGCGACCAGTACGGCATTCCCGGCGATTCCTCGGCGGCGGTGGTGATCTTCCAGCAGCCCGGCAGCAACCTCGAGAACCTGCGCTCGCGGATCAAGACGGTGGTCAAGGACGGCATCGAAGGACTGGAGGACATCAACCAGGTGTCGGTCGAGTTCGTGTCGATGCCGGGCGTGGCGCCCGGCGATGCGCCGGTGCGCCAGGCCGCCGCGCCGGCGATGATGTCGAGCGCGATGCCGTTCGTGGCCGGTGCCGGCGTGCTGGCGCTGCTCGCGCTGGTCTGGGCGGCGTGGGGCCGCTGGCGGCAGCAGCGCAGCCAGCCGGCGCCGGGCGACGGCAGCGGTCTCTGGAAAGGCTGAGGGCGCGCATGCCGCTGCGCGCGTTGCTCTCCGACATGAGCCCCGCGTGGCATGCGCGGGATGGAGCGGCCCTCGATCCGCAGCTGGTCGCGCAGGCGCGACGCAGCGCGCTCGGGCAGCGCCTGCTGGTGCGCGCGCTGCCGCCGTCGGCCACCGCCACCCTGCTGGCGCCGCGTCCCGGCGCCGCCGCGCACGTGGCGATGGTGTCGCGCTGGCCGCGCGAGCGGCTGTTCGCACTGGTGCGCGACCTCGGCATCCTCGCTTTCGCGCCGATGGTTCGCGGCGAAGTCGGTCGCGAGCCGGTGCGCTGGCTGCGCGCGACGCTCGGCAACGGCTACCTGCTGGCGCTCGACCGCACGGTCTGGGACGGCCGCATCGACGCCGCCGCGCAGGCGCGCCTGGCGGCCGCATGGCAGGCGCTGCGGGACGACGCGTCGTTCCTGCGCGATCCCGCGCCGCTGGGCACCCTGCTCGACCGGCAGGGACGCAGCGAGCTGCGCGCGTGGGCGACCGCGCGCAATCCCGGGCTGGCCGAATGGACCCTGCTGGTCCATGGCGACGAACCGCTGCAGGCGACGCACCTGCCGGACAAGGCGGTGCTGCGCGTGCTGACCCACCACGAGAACCGGGACTGAGGCCGCGCCATGGACCTGCAGGCACCGGCACGACCCCATCCGCGCGCGGCCAGCGGCGCGCAGGCGGCCGATGCGCCGTCGGGCGGCGCGGTGGCCGTGTTCGAGCGCCGCGAGTTCGAGCGGGCGCTGTCCGCGCGCGTGCTGCCGGCGCGGCACTGGGCGAAGCTCGATGAGCTCGACCAGCTGATCGCGCGCGTCAACGCGCTGTACGGCGAGGTCGAGGCGGAGATCGCGCGCGCGCGCGAAGCCGGCCAGGCCGAAGGGTTCGCCGAAGGGCTGCGCCGCGCACAGGAACAGATGACCGAGAAGCTGACGGCGCTCAACGAGCGCCGCGCGCGCGTGCTGGCGGACGCGGCCGGGCGCATCACCGAGCTGGCCTGCGCGATCGTTGCGCGCGTCGCGCCGGGGTTCGATCCCACCCAGGTGGTGCCGCCGCTGGTGATGCAGGCGGTCGAGGCGGCGCAGGCCGAGCAGTTCCTGCTGATCCGCGTGCATCCCTCGACGCGTGAGTCGGTGCAGGCCGGCCTCGGCGCGGTGCGCCAGGCGCATCCGGCGGTCGGGCTGATCGAACTGGTCAACGACGAAAGCCTGGACCCGCTGAGCTGCGTGGTGGTGTCCGAGGCGGGCGAGGTGCGCGCCGGCGTCGCCCAGCAGATCGAGGCGATCCGCGTGGCGCTGGCCGGCGTCGGCGGCGGGGATCACCGGTGATGGACCTGCCCGGCCCGTTCGCGCCGAACGCGGGTGCCGCGCGCGATCCGCTGCTGAGCGCGCTGGCGAACGTCAAGCCGGTCGAACGCGTCGGCAAGGTGGTCGAGGCCTACGGTACGCTGATCCGTGCGACCGGCCTGAAGGCCGCGATCGGCGAGCTGTGCCACCTGCGCAATCCGCGCGGCGAGGGCGACCCGGATTTCGAACTGGCGGCCGAGGTCGTCGGCGTGTCCAAGCAGCACACGCTGCTCACGCCGCTGGGCGCGCTGGACGGCATCTCGGCCACGACCGAAATCGTCGCCAGTGGCCGCCAGGCCGCGGTGCGCGCAGGCGAGGGCCTGCTCGGGCGCATCCTCGACGCGCATGGCGAGCCGATCGACGGCAAGGGGCCGATCGGTCCCACGGTCGACATGCCGATCTACGCCGCCTCGCCGAATCCGCTGACGCGCAGGCTGATCGCGCGCCCGTTCTCGACCGGCGTGCGTGCGATCGACGGCGTGATGACCACCGGCGAGGGCCAGCGCGTGGGCATCTTCGCCGTCGCCGGCGGCGGCAAGAGCACCCTGCTGGGCATGCTCGCGCGCGGCGGAGACGCCGACGTCAACGTGATCGTGCTGGTCGGCGAACGCGGGCGCGAGGTCAGCGAATTCATCCACGACAGCCTGGGCGAGGCCGGGCTGGCACGTTCGGTGGTCGTCGTCGCCACCTCCGACCGGCCGGCGCTGGAGCGCAGCCGCGCGGCCTGGGTGGGCACCGCGATCGCCGAGTACTTCCGCGATCGCGGCCAGCGCGTGCTGCTGCTGGTCGATTCGGTGACGCGCTTCGCGCGCGCGCTGCGCGACGTCGGCCTCGCCATCGGCGAGCCGCCGGCCCGGCGCGGCTTCCCGCCGTCGGTGTTCAGCGCGCTGCCGCGCCTGTTCGAGCGCGCCGGCAACAACGACAAGGGCAGCATCACCGCGTTCTACACCGTGCTGGCCGAGGACGAGGACGGCGGCGACCCGATCGTCGAGGAAGTGCGTTCGATCCTCGACGGCCACATCGTGCTCTCGCGCAAGCTGGCCGCGGCCTACCACTACCCGGCGATCGACGTGCTCACCAGCCTCAGCCGCACCATGCCGCGCGTGGTCGACCAGGCCCACCTGCGCGCGGCCGGGCAGCTGCGCAAGGCGCTGGCCAAGCACCAGGACATCGAGCTGCTGGTGCAGCTGGGCGAGTACAAGCGCGGCAGCGATCCCGACGCCGACTACGCGCTCGACCGGATCGGCCCGATCCGCAAGTTGCTGCAGCAGGGCGCGGGCGAGCTGGTGCCGTTCGCGCAGTCGGCCGACGTCCTGAAGAAGCTGTTCGCATGAGCACGCCGTCGCGCAGGCGCTATCCGCTGCAGAAACTGCTGCAGCTGCGCGCGGAGAG
>JAIUOJ010000089.1 GCA_020161335.1 Pseudomonadota bacterium | reverse complement strand
AATCGTGTCTAGGTTGGGTAGGGTGGCGCATCCCCGCCCCTCGGGCCCGGCCATGACCCGTTCGCGTCGCATCCCCAAGCCCACGCCTGCCGAGCTCGACCTGCTGCGGGCGCTGTGGCAACTCGGTCCCGCCACGGTCAAGCAGGTCCACGAGGCGCAGCAGCGCGAGCGCCCCGACCTCACCTACGCCACCGTGCTGCGCCTGCTGCAGGTGATGCACGGCAAGGGCCTGCTGAGCCGCGACGAGAGCCAGCGCTCGCACGTGTACGCGGCCGCCCAGCGCCAGGGCTCGCTTCAGGAGAAGCTGCTGGGCGACATGATCCACAAGGTGTTCGCCGGCTCCGCGCGCGACCTGGTGATGGCGGCGCTGCGCAGCGGCACGGTCAGCGACGACGAGCGCGACGAGATCCAGCGCTTCCTCGAGGAGACGCGCCATGACTGATGCCCTTTCCGCCTGGGTGCCGGCCCTGGCCACCGCGCTGCTGCACTTCCTCTGGCAGGGCGCCGTGCTCGGACTGCTGGCGTGGCTGGCCCTGGGCCTGCTGCGCAATGCGCGTGCGCAGGCGCGCTATGCCGTGGCCTGCCTCGCGCTGGCCCTGTGTGCCGCGTTGCCGGCGTGCAACCTGGCGCAGGCGCTGTCGGCCGACGGCGCAGGCTGGCAGGCGATCCCGTTGATGGCCGCATCCGGCGCGCCCGGGACGTTGGCATCGCCGCTGCAGGCCGCAGTCGCCTTCGAGCTGCCCGCGCTGCCGGCCCTGCAGGAGGACGCCACGACCTGGATCGTCGCGCTGTGGGCCTTCGGCGCCGCGTCGCTGTCGCTGCGCATGGCACTGGGCGCCTGGTGGATCCACGACCTGCGCCGGAACGCGCTGCCCGCGTCCGGCCCCTGGCAAGCCTGCGTAGACCGGCTCGCACCGTGCTTCGGCATCTCCCGATCCGTCGTGGTGCGGCTGGTCGGTGCAGGCGACACGCCCATGGCCACGGGGTTCTGGCGGCCGATGGTGCTGCTGCCGGCAGCGGTGGTGGCGCGACTGCCCGCGGACCTGCTGGAAGCGTTGCTGGCGCATGAACTTGCGCACATCCGCCGCCACGACTACCTCGTCAACCTGCTGCAGGGCGCGATCGAAACGCTGCTGTTCTACCACCCGGTGGTGTGGTGGCTCTCGCACCGCATCCGCATCGAACGCGAACTGGTCGCCGACGACCTGGCGGCACGCGCCACCGGCCAGCCGCGCCAGCTTGCCGTCGCGCTGTCCGAACTCGACCGGCTGTCCGCCCCACGGCCAGCCCTCCCCCACGCCCACTACGCGCTCGCCGCGCACGGAGGCCATCTCATGTCCCGCATCCGCCAACTCATCAAGCCCGAACGCCGCGCCATCGGCGCCACCGTGCTGCTGCCGGTGATCGGCCTGGCCTCCATCGGCGTGGCGTTCTACGCGCAGGCGCACCTCGCCGACGGCAGGACCGCCACCGTGCCTGTCCCTGCGGTCCCCGCCCCGGGCATCGTCGAAACCTCCCCCGTTACCGGCCTCCCGGTGAACGCATCGACGCGGGCGCAGGTGTCGACGGCCGATGGCGCCACCCGCGTGGCCGCCAACGACAGGGCCGATGGCTATGCGCTCATCCGCTCCGGCCGCGAAGGTTTCCTGATGTCGGGCAACACGCGGGATGTCGATGGCATCCATGCGGTGCGACGCCTGATCGATGGTGATTTCGTATGGTTCCAGCGCGATGGCAAGGCCTGGATCGTGCGTGATGCCGCCACCCTTGCACGTGTGCAGGCCGCCACCCGGGACGCCGATGCGATCAGCGCCGAAATGGCCGCGCTGAGCGAACGCATGCACCCGCACAGCGAGCGCATGGAAGACCTGAGCGGGCAGATGGAGGTTCTGCAGCAGTCCATGGACGCCGCGGAATCGCCCGCCATGCAGGCCGCCTCAGCGCGCATGGAGACCCTCAGCAAGCAGATGTGGGCGCTGATCGAGCAGGATCAGGCACTGCTCCATCCGATGCTCGATGCGCGCGGAGACGCCGCCCGCGAACGCGAGATCAACGAGCAGCGGGCCGACCTCCGGTTGGAACAGGCGCGTGTGCAGCGCGACATGGACCGCGAGCGGGCCGTGATGCAGGAGCTGTCGCAGCGCATGGAAGCCCGCGCCGCGCCGATGGAAGCGCTGGGCCGCGAGATGGAGGCGGCGGGCCGTCCGATGGAACAGATCGGCAAGGAGATGGAAGCCGTCGGCAAGCGCCTCGAACGCGAGACGAATGCCACCGATGCCGAGATCCGGCGGATCATCGACGATGCCTACGCGCGCGGCCTGGCGACGCCGGCGCCCTCGACACACTGAACTCAACCCACCTGTACCTCACCATCGACGGGGCGACAGCTTGTCGCCCCGTTCCCGTTCCGCCGTCGGTTCGCCTTACCAGATGCGCACGCGGTCGTCCGGCGCGATCCACAGCGGATCGCCTTCGGCCACGTCGAAAGCGTCGTACCAGGCATCGATGTTGCGCAGCGGCGCGAACGCGCGGATCTGCCCCGGCGAATGGGTGCCGTTGACCAGCTGCTGGCGAAGCGCGTCGTCGCGCCAGAGGATGCGCCACACCTGCGACCAGCCCAGGAAGAAGCGCTGTTCGCCGCTGAATCCGTCGATCACCGCGGCCGGCCTGCCATCCAGCGAGCGCCGGTAGGCCTCCAGCGCGATGGTCAGTCCGCCGAGGTCGCCGATGTTCTCGCCCATCGCGGTCTTGCCGTTGATGTGCATGCCCGGCAGTTGCGGGAACACGAAGGCCTCGTACTGCGCGCCCAGCTTCGCCGCCTGCGCCTCGAACTTGCGCGCATCCTCGGCCGTCCACCAGTCGCGCAGCATGCCCTTGCCGTCGGACTTGCGGCCCTGGTCGTCGAAGCCGTGGATGATCTCGTGGCCGATCACGCCGCCGATGGCGCCGTAGTTCACCGCCGGATCGGCATCGGGGTCGAAGAACGGCGGCTGCAGGATCGCGGCCGGGAACACGATCTCGTTCTTCACCGCCGAGTAGTACGCGTTCACCGTCTGCGGCGTCATGCCCCATTCGGCCTTGTCGACCGGCTGGCCGATGCGATTGCGGTCGCGGTCCCATTCGAACCGGCGCGAGCGCAGCGCGTTGCCCAGCACGTCGCCCCTGGCCACCTGCAGCGCCGTATAGTCGCGCCACTGCTCCGGGTGGCCGATCTTCAGGCCGAACCCCTGCAGCTTGGCGCGCGCCTCGGCCTTGGTGTCGGCGCCCATCCATTCCAGCGCATCCAGACGCGCGCCCATCGCCGCCTTCACGTTGGCCACCAGCGCATCCATCTTGGCCTTCGCGTCCGGCGGGAAGTACAGCGCGACGTAGTCGCGGCCCACCGCCTCGCCCATCGTGCCCTCGACCAGGGCGACACCGCGCTTCCAGCGTTCCTGCAGTTCGGGCTGGCCGGACAGGAACTTGTTGCGGAACTCGTAATGCGCCTGCACGAAGGCCTCCGACAGCAGTGGCGCGGCGCGGTCGGTGGTATGGAAGGCCTGCCAGGCGCGCAGCGTGGCCGGATCGGTGTCGGCGAAGATCGCCGCCATCTTCGGGATCGCGCTGTCCTGCCGGACCACGGCCTGGCGCGCATGGTCGACGCCCGCGGCGCGGAAGAACACGGGCCAGTCGAAGCCCGGCGCATGGGCGGCGAACGCATCGAGCGCGTGCGGGTTGTAGGTCTTGTCGCGGTCACGGCTTTCGGCGCGGGTCCAGTGCGCCTCGGCGAGCCTGGTTTCCATCGCCAGGATCGCCTTCGCGTTCTCCGCCGGCCGCTCCCAGCCGGCGAGCGTGAGCATCTGCGCGATGTACGCCTCGTAGCGCGCGCGTTGCTCGGCGAAGGTCTCGCGCAGGTACATCTCGCGATCGCCCAGGCCCAGGCCACCCTGCGAGAGGTACAGCGTGTAGCGGTCCGGGTCGCGCTGGTCGTCGCTGACGGACAGGTTGAAGAAGCTGGCGTGCAGGCCGCCGCGACCACCCATCAGCCGCGCCAGCGCGGCGTGGTCGCCGGCTGCGCGGGTGTCCGCCAGCAGCGGTTGCAGTGGCTGCGCGCCGAGTGCTTCGACGGCCGCCTCGTCCATGAAGCCGCGGTAGAGCGCGGCGATCTTGGCCGCGTCGCCGTCGCTGGCGGGATCGCCTTCGGCGTAACCCTCCACCAGTGCACGCACGCGTTGTTCGGACAGGTCGCGCAGGACGCGGAACGAGCCATAGCTGGACTGGTCGGCGGGGATCTGCGTCTGCGTCGCCCAGCGGCCGCTCGCATAGGCGAAGAAATCGGTGCCCGGATCGACCGAACGATCCATGCCGTCGGTGTCCATGCCCCAGGTACCGTAGCGCTGCGCGGCAACAGCGCCGGAGCCGGCACCGGCGTCGCCTTCGGCGAACAGCGAGGTCATGGTGCAGGCTGCGTCGATGCAGGCGTGGCGCTCGTGCGCGGCCAGCGGCGCGGACAGGCCCAGGGCCAGCGCGGCGGTGGACAGCAGGGTCTTCTTCAATGCACGTCTCCCGGAAGCGGAACAAGGACGGCACGCGCGATGCGCGCCCGCCTGACCCCCGAGGATAACGCAGCGCGCCGCGCGGGCTCCCCGAGCATCGGCGAACCGTGCGCCATCGGGCGAACTGGCGCAGGAATCAGCGCGAATCCGGCCCCGCCGGACCAGCGTCGTGGTCGCGCGCGGCGTCCTGGAACAGCCAGCGCACCGCGTGCGGGAAGGCTTCGCGCCACGCCGCCTCGTTGTGCTCTGCGTCCGGCACGATGCGCACGTGCACGTCGGCCGCGCCGGGATGCATGCGCAGGATCCGGGCCATGTGCTCGACGCCGGAGACGGCTTCCGCGCCCTCCCTGCCGCCCATGAACAGGTAGATGCGGGCATCCGCCGGGAGGCGATTGCGCGCGGCGATCGCGAAAGGTTCGTCCGAGACCCAGTACGACGGCGAGAACACGCCGGCCTTCGAGAACACCTCCGGGTGGCGGTGGATCGCGTAGTCCGCGGACAGGCCGCCGAGCGAGCTGCCCAGCACCGCGGTGTGCGCGCGATCGGGCAAGGTGCGGTAGTTGGCGTCGATGAAGGGCTTGATCGCGTGCACGACGTCGTCGACGAACGCCGCGCCCGCGTTGGGCAGGAAGCGCGGGTTGGCATAGGGAATCAGTTCGTGGATGCGCTGCGCGTTGCCGTGGTCGATGCCGACCACGATCGCGGACAGTCCCGCCTCGCGCGCCAGGGCATCCATCGACTCGTCCACGCCCCATTCGCCGGCATAGCTGGTGGCGTCGTCGAACAGGTTCTGGCCGTCGAACATGTACAGCACCGGATAGCGCCGGTTCCCGGCCTCGTAGCCCGGCGGCAGGTAGACCCGCAGGCGGCGCGCGGACAGCGACGCCGGCATCCGCAGCGGCGGCGCGAACACGCTGACCCGCGGGCCCGCCGTGTGTGGGCGCGCGGGCTCCGCCGCCACCGCACACCACGGCAAACACAACAGCAGCAGGGCGGCAAGGCGCGCGGGCATGGGGCGTCGACAGGGAGGCGGCGCGTGCATCATGCGCGTCGGCCGCGTGCGCCGCGGCCGCCATAGGTCATGCCGGTGGCCGGGCGCCGGCGCGTCAGTTCAGGCGCTGCCCCGGGGACGGCAGGACGGGTGCCGCCATTTCGTCCTCGGGCGGGGCGATGCGCGCCAGGCGCTGCTGCAGTTCCTCCTCGCTGAGCGCCCCTTCGCGATGCAGCCAGCGGAAGCGTCCGGCGAGCTGCTCGGGGCTGTCGCCCTCGGGGAAGAAGTCGTATTCGCGACGCATCGCCGCCGCGCGACGCTGCTCGATCTCCTGCAGCACGCGTGGACCGTCCTTGTCGTCGATGACCAGCAGGTTGCCCTTCTCGGTGGGCAGGATGGTGAAGCCGGTGCTGCGCACGCGGTAGGCCACGTAGCAGGCCAGGCCCACCCAGACCCAGACCGAGATCCGCAGCGCTTGCTCCCCGAACCACGCCATCGCGGTCAGCCCGACGCCCAGCGCGATCCACAGCAGCCCGACGTTGCGCAGCCAGTCGTTGCGGACTTCCAGCGTCTGCCGGTCGCGGCTGATGGCCACGTAGGGGATCGTGAACGAGCGGCTGCCCGACCCGTCCTTCTGCGTGTAGCGCAGCTCGTCGTCTTCGAACCCGAAGCTGGTCGAGTGCGAGAACTTCTTCTGCCGGATCTCCATGCGTCCCCCGATGCGTCCCTGGTGCGCGGACATTAGGCGGATTCCGGCGCGCAGGCAACGCGCCGCCACGCGCGTGGCGGCGGCCGCGGGCGCCGATGTCGCATCAGCCTGCGTGGGCGAGCGCGTGGTCGATCGCGGCGCGGATGGCCGCGACCTGGGCGTCATTGCACTGCGCCGGCGTGGCGCGCGGGCTGTCGGGATAGACCTCGGTGGTCGTGGTGTAGCGCGCGCCGGACACGCTGGCGCACAGCCCCAGCGCCTGCAGCGGATACGCGATCACACCCGGTGCCACCAACGGCGAGCCGATGATCGTGCCGTCCCCGTCGGCGGGCGCGATGTGCGTCACCCGCGCCACCGCCTCGATGATCGCCTGCTGGAACGCCGGCTGCGGGTTGGCGCTGTCGTCGACCAGGTAGAAGCCGTCGGGAATCGTCCCCGGCTCGAACGCCTTGCCATCGCGCGCGGCCAGCGCGGGCCGGAACTCGGACTCGTCGCTGTCGGTGGTCTCGTGCAGGTCGACGTGGACCAGCACGCGTCCGCGCAGGGGCGCGACGAGGCGCATCAGGGCCGCCGACTCGGGCGCCGGGCTCGGCTCGCGGAACGACCGGTTCGGATCGATCGCATCGGCATTCCAGCGCTGGATGCGCTCGTAGGCCCACGGACTCACGCAGGGCGCCACCAGCAGGTTCACGCGCCGCGCGTACTGCTCGCCGTGCAGATCGAGGAAACGCAGGGCCCCATGCACGCCGCTGGTCTCGTAACCGTGCACGCCGCCGGTGACCAGCACCCACGGGCGCGCGTCGTCGTCGGTGCCGCGGCTGCGTACCGCGTACAGCGGGAAGCGGCCATCGCGCGCATCGTCGAGTTCGCCGTACTCCTCGACGTCGAAGCGCGTGCGCAAGGCATCGATCGCAGCGACGACGTCATCCGCATAGCTGCGCCGGCGCTGCTGGCGCGCGCGCCATTCGGCCTTTTCCGCGGCGCCCCAGGGCTGGCCCGGCGTGCCGATCGGATGGAAACGCGGTGTCGTCATGGTCGCCTCCCTGGCGAAAAACGGGGTCGTCGCCGCGCGCTCAGGCGACCGCGGTCACGACGATCTCGACCTTCCACGCCGGGTTGGCCAGGCGCGCCTCGACCGTGGCCCGCGACGGCGCGTGCCCCGGCACCACCCACGCGTCCCAGGCGCGGTTCATGCCGTCGAAGTCGGCGATGTCGGCAAGGTAGATCTGCGCGCGCAGGATCCGGGTCTTGTCGCTGCCGGCCTTCGCCAGCAGGGCGTCGATCTCGGCCAGCACCTCGCGCGTCTGGACCTCGATATCGGCATCCGCGGTCTCGGGGACCTGTCCGGCGAGATAGACCACGCCGCCGTGCAGGCTGGCCTCGGACATGCGCTTGCCCGCGTCGATGCGCTGGATCATGGTGCGTGGTGCTCCGTCGGATGGGGCCTGCACCTTAAGCCATCCGGGCGCGGAGGGCACGTGTGGCGCGGCCCGGGCGGGTATGCTGCGGGCCGCCCTTCCCTGCCCGCCTCGCGCGCATGCGCGACCGCCTCCTTGCCCGAATTCGAACTGCGCCCGCTGGTCCACCTGCTGCTGCACGTCGTCGTGCCGGTCGCCACCGCCCGCCTGTTCTGGCCCGGGCAGTGGCGCCGGGCCGCGCTGTGGATGCTGGCCGGCTGGCTGATCGACCTCGACCACCTGCTCGCCGACCCGATCTACGCGCCGGGCCGCTGCAGCATCGGCTTCCACCCGCTGCACACCTGGCCGGCGATCGCCGCCTACGGCGCACTCGTCGTGCCGCGCCGGACGCGCTGGCTGGGCATCGGCCTGCTGATCCACGTCGCGCTCGACGGCCTCGACTGCCTGCTGATGTAGCGCGGGCGCGCGCTGGCCGGCGGTTGCGCCACAATGCGGCAATCGCCCGTGCCGAGCACGCCCCATGAAGCTGATCCTGGCAGGCGCCACCGGACTGGTCGGCCGCCATCTGCTCGCCCTCGCGCTCGCGGATGCGCGCGTGGCGTCGGTCGTGGCGCCCACGCGGCGGCCGCTGCCGCCGCATCCGAAACTGCATGCGCCCGTCGTCGACTTCGAGCACCTGCCCGGAGACGCCGACTGGTGGCGCGCCGATGCCGTCGCCTGCGCGCTCGGTACCACGATCAAGCTCGCCGGATCGCAGGAAGCCTTCCGCCGCGTCGACCTCGAGTACCCGCTGGCCATCGCGCGGCTTGCCCACCGCCAAGGCACGCCGGCCTTCGTGCTGAACTCGGCCAAGAGCGCGAACCCGCGTTCGCGCATCTTCTACAGCCGGGTCAAGGGCGAGCTGGAACAGGCGCTGCAGGGCGTCGGCTTCGATTCGCTCACCTTCGTCCGTCCCGGCCTGATCGGCGGCGAGCGCGACGAGTATCGCGGAGGAGAACGCGTCGCCGCCGCCGTCCTCGGCCTGCTCCATCCCGTGCTGCCGCGCAGCCTGCGGATCAATCCCGCCGACCGCATTGCGGACAGCCTGCTGGAGGCCGCGCTCGCCGCGCGTCCCGGCGTGCACACGGTGGAGGCGGACCAGTTGGCCTGAGGCGGGCGACGCCTTGCCGCGACAGGCCGCGCTTCAGGGCGTGGCCGGTGCCACCAGGCGCTCGTGCGTCTCCGGCACCAGCATCAGCGCGGCGCTGCCGTACCACGGGTGGTATTCCGCGACCATCTCGCCCTGCACCAGCACGGGATCGGTTTCGGTCAGCGCCTGCGCCTCTTCGACAGCCTCGACCGCGAACACGTAGAGGCCACGCCAGCGCGCGGGATCCTGCTGGAACGGACCGGCCACCGCCAGCTTGCCGGCCTTCGCCAGGCGCTCGATGTTGGCGAAATGGCCGGCGAACATGGCGTCGCGATCCGGGCCGTCGGGCACGCGCGTCGGGCCGGTCTTGAGGATCACCAGCACGTACCGGCGCATGCCGCGTTCGTCCGCGCCGACGCGCTGCGCGAGCGCTGCATCGAAGCCGGTCGTGGCGGATGGCGCAGCGGCAGCATCTTCGCTTGCGAATGCCGGCGTCGCGGACCACCCCGCGGCCAGCAGCAGCAACAGGACCAGGCGGGACGGTACGAGGTGCATCGGCAGGCTCCGGAGGTGCGTGCGCGCAGTCTAGTCCCGCCGCGGCGATGCCAGGGCCGCGCCCGGGCGCCGGCGCAGGCACCACGATGCCAGCGCGACCGCGGCCAGGCCCGCCACCGCGCCCGGACACACGCCCCACACCAGCGCCGAGGCGAGCCCGGCGTAGAGCGCGACGCCGCCGAGCAGGATCGGCGCGAGCCCTTCAGCCGCCGGCACGTCGCGTTCGCGCCGCAGTTCGAACCGCACCACCGCCGCGATCACCGGCGCCACCATCAGCAGGCACAACGCGATCCAGCCGGCGCGCCCGAGCCAGAAACCCGGCTCGCCGGGCATGCCGGCGTCGATCGGCAGGCCGAGCTTCTCGCCAAGCCACGCCGCGGGCAGTTCGGCCAGCTTGTGCCACAGGTACAGCGGCATGCCGAGCGCGCCGAGGACCGCGATCACCCGGGCCAGCGGGCGGCGGGCGAGCAGGCGCCGCGCCAGCGGTTCGAACAGCAGCACCGCGCCCACCTGCAGCCACATCACGCCAAGCAGGGCCAGCGTCGGCGGCAGCATGTTGTTGCCGGCCAGGGCCACGCCGACCATCGCCACCGGGTAGCCGCTGGCCATCGCCAGCAGCAGCCAGGCCGTGCCCAGGGCGAGGAAGGCCAAGCCGGCCGCCATGCCGCGGAAACGCCCGTGCTTCCACGCGATGCCCAACTGCTGCGGCACCAGCCATACCACCAGCATGTTGAGCCAGGCGATCCCCGCATGGTGCTCCGACACCAGGCGGCCGAGCCGGCGCAGGTCGTCGAACGAGGACACGCCGGCGCGCAGCAGGTCCATCGCCGCCGCCAGGGCGACCAGCATCGCCGCCGCGCCGAGCCCGAAGCGCTGGTCCAGGCGCAGGCACCACGGCAGCAGCGCCTGCACCGTGAGCAGCATCAGCAGGAACCACAGGTGCACGGTCAGCGACTGGTTGAACACGCCGAGCAGGCGCCCGCCGGTGAGCACCGACAAGGCCGCGAGGGCGACCAGCACCGCGAGGTAGGTGACCGTCGGCCGCGCCAGGCCGAGCGCGCGCGACGCCCACCACTGCACCTGCCCGCCGTTGCCGAGCCGCTTCGCGACGCCGTCGGTGCTGACCGCGGCCGACACGAACACGAACATCGGCACCACCTGCACCAGCCACGTGAAGTACCCCGCCGCGTCCCAGACCGCGAGCAGGTGGTCGGTGTCGACCAGTTGCCCATCGAACAGGCGCGGCAGCGTCGCCAGCCAGTGCCCGAGGACGACGATGATCAGCGCGCACGCGCGCAGCGCATCCGGATACGGGTCGCGAGCGGGCGCGCCGGATTCGCCCGCCGTCGCGCGCGCCATCAGTCGAGCTCGACCAGCAGCGGGAAATGGTCGGACGGATAGCGCCCGTCGACAGGGTCGGCCAGCGTGCGCGCCGAACGCGGCTGCAGGCCGCGGGACAGGATCCAGTCGATGCGCTGGCCCGGCGTGCCGGTGAACCCGTGGAAGGTGCCCTCGGGGCCGTCGCGGTGCGCGGCGCCGGACCAGGCGTCGCGCAGTTCGCCGGTGAGTACGGCATGCGTCTCGCTGGCGGGCGTGTCGTTGAAGTCCCCGACCAGCACGACCGGCGTGTCCGTCGGCAGCCTCGCGATCCAGCGCAGGATCGCCTGTGCGGCGCGCACCCGCGCAGGTCCGTCCTGTTCGCGGTACGGCAGGTGGGTGTCGAGCAGGTAGAAGCGGCGGCCGTCGGCGACGCGTTCGAACAGCGCCCACGTGACCATGCGCGGATACAGGTTGCCCCAGCTGATGCTGCCGGCCACCCCTGGCGTGTCGGACAGCCAGAAATCGCCGGACTCGACCCGCCGCAGGGTGTCGCGGCGCCAGAACACGCCCATGTGCTCGTCGCGCGTATCGCCCTGCGCGCCGCTACGCCCGGCCCCGAACCAGGCGTAGCCGGGCAGCTGCGCGACGATGTAGGCCCCCTGCGCGGCCACCAGTTCCTGCGTGCCGATCACGTCCGGGCGTGCATCGCGGATGGTGGCGACCAGGCGGTCGCGCCGCTGTTCCCAGCGGTCCGGGCCATCGGCCTCGACCGGGACGCGCACGTTGAAGGCCATCACGCGCAAGGGTGCGACGGCATCGCGCATGCCGCCGGCGGACGCGTAGGACGCGTCGATCGCGTGCGTCGCGCACCCCGCCAGCAGCAGGGCAACGAGCCACGCGCAGCAGATCGTCCGGACCAAGGCCATGCGACACCTCCGCGCGGCAGTCTACCTGCAGCGCGCCGCGGCCCGTCGAGGCGGAGGCGTGGCCGAACCCTGCGGACGGCGGCGCCGGGTCAGCGTGCGTCCGCTGCCGGCGCCGGACCGTACGCACCCGGCAGGTGCGTCTCCGCCGTCCAGCCGAGCGCGTCGCGCGCCTCGGCTGCGACGGCGACGGGCTTGAGCGCTTCCGGGACGCGCGCCAGTTCGAAGTTGCGTAGTTCGACACTCCGGAACGGCGTGCCGTTGAAGCCGGTGAGCGCAACGCCCTGCGCTTCCTGCCCGGTCGCCTTGCGGAAGGCGTCGAGCGTGGCGTAGCGCGCCAGGCACGGCCTGCCCGCCACCGGGCTCCAGGTGACCAGCGGCTCGTCCCGGCTGCGCTGCGCGTACACGTAGGCGTTGCCGTCCACGCGCGCGGCCATCGGCCGCTTCAGCGTGCCGCACAGCGCTTCGGGCTGGTCGAAATGCAGCAGCGGCTGGGTGAATCCCGGGGTCGCGACCAGCAGGTTGCCCGCGAATACGTGGCCCTCGCGCTCGTCCACGTCGGGCCCGGTCTGCGGATGCCAGCCGAAATGGTCGTCCTTCGCGCTGCGCTCGTCGCGGTCGAACTGCACCGGCGAGTCGAGGAAGGTGTTGTGGTACACGCGCGCGTCGGCACTGTTGAGGATGCGCACGCCCTGCTCGTTGTCGACGAACACGTTGCCGGCCACCACCACGCCCTTCGAGATCTCGAAGAAGAAGCCGATCCCCGTGCCCTCGACGTAGTTGTCCACGAACACGCCGTCGCGGTTGCCGACGTCGTACCAGACCCCGTTCGAATGCGGGTGCCCGATCACCAGGTTGTCGCGCACCACCACGTCGTGCGACTGGTTGAAGATCTTGACCGCCGACGCGTAGTAGCCGGTCAGCTGCTCGATGTTGTTGCGGCGGACGATGTTGCGCTCCAGCAGCGAACCAGACGAGCCAATCAGGTAGATGCCCTCGGTGCCGGTGTCGCTGACCAGGCAGTTGCGGATCACCAGGTGGTCGCCGCGGAAATAGCCCGCCACGCGCGAGGTGAAGCTGATGGTGACGTGCTCC
>JAIUOJ010000088.1 GCA_020161335.1 Pseudomonadota bacterium | reverse complement strand
GCCGCCACTACTTGATGTTCGTGGTCAGGACATTGCTCCGGATGGGCCGGTTCTCCAGCCTGTTCCGGTTGGAAAGTCCGGCCTTGTCCAGTCCTGACTGGCGGGAGTGGTGGTCGGGCGGGATTTGCCAGTACCTTGGGCCGCGTCAGCGGCAATCGATGGCTCGATTCATGGACACCAAGTTGGCCTGAGGTTAGCTGGATCGTAAGTTGTTGATTTAGACTCTGTCTGAGCCGTAGGTCTACTACTGACAGGGCTACCGGACTACTGACATGGTTTCCTGCTTTGCTGACAGGGTTAGCTGCTCTCGACAGGCGTGGTCCCGTGTTCCACTGTTGCAACACTGGGGAACTTTCCGATGACTTAGCAGTCATAGATGCCGACTGCTAGACTCCCTCCCCATGAAGACCACCATGTCCCAAGCCCTCGTTGCCAACAACTTGCCGGTTCCTGCCTTCACCGGGCTGACTCCGCTCGGTTCGCTGGAGGCCTACATCGGCGCGGTCCACCAGATTCCCGTGCTCTCGGTCGAGGACGAGCAGTCGCTCGCCCGTCGTTTCCGCGATGCCGAAGACCTCGATGCCGCGCGCGAGCTGGTGCATTCGCACCTGCGCTTCGTCGTGCACGTGGCCCGTGGCTACAGCGGCTACGGCCTGCAGCTGGGCGACCTCATCCAGGAAGGGAACATCGGCCTGATGAAGGCGGTGAAGCGCTTCGACCCCGAGGTCGGCGTGCGCCTGGTCAGTTTCGCCGTGCACTGGATCCGTGCCGAGATGCACGAGTTCATCCTCAAGAACTGGCGCATCGTCAAGGTCGCCACCACCAAGGCGCAGCGCAAGCTGTTCTTCAACCTGCGCAAGAGCAAGACCCGCCTGGGCTGGCTCAATGCCGAGGAAGTGAGCGCCGTCGCCAAGGACCTCAACGTGTCCGAGCGCGAAGTGATGGAGATGGAATCGCGCCTGTCCGGCCGCGACATCGGCTTCGATGCGCCGTCCGACGAGGACGACGACCATGCGCCGCCGTCGCCGGCCGCGTACCTGATGGCGCGCGACGAGGACCCGGCCCAGGCCTACGAGCGCAACGACAGCGAGGCCGACCAGCTGGAGCTGCTGCGCGAAGGCATGGCGAGGCTGGATGCGCGTTCGCGCGACATCATCAAGCGTCGCTGGCTGGATGCCGACAGCAAGGTCACGCTGCAGGAACTGGCGGACGAGTACGGCGTGTCGGCCGAACGCATCCGCCAGGTCGAGGCCAACGCGCTGAAGAAGATGAAGGCGCTGTTCGCGGCCTGATGGCAGGCATCGGCGGCATCGAAGGAAGCCCGGCCATGCCGGGCTTTTTTCATGGGCGCATGCGTGGCGCGGCGCTCACCACTTGAACAGCACCAGGCTGATCGCCAGCGCGGCCATGCCGGTGACCAGGCCGTAGACGGTCTCGTGGCCCTTGGCGTAGCGCTTGGCGGCCGGCAGCAGTTCGTCCAGGGCGAGGAACACCATCACCCCGGCGATGATGCCGAACACTGCGCCGAACACCGCGTCGGACAGGAACGGACGCAGCACCGCGTAGCCGATGAGCGCGCCGACCGGCTCGGCCAGCCCCGACAGCAGGCAGGCGGCGAACGCGTACAGCTTGTTGTTGGTGGCGAAGTACACCGGCACCGCGATGGCGATGCCCTCGGGGATGTTGTGGATGGCGATGGCGAACGCCAGCGGCATGCCCACGCCGGGATTGCCGAGGGTGGCGAAGAAGGTCGCCAGCCCTTCCGGGAAGTTGTGCGCGGTGATCGCCAGGGCGGTCAGCAGGCCGACACGCTTGATGTAGTCGCGGTTGTGGTCGCGGAAGTAGGGGTCGTCCACTTCCAGGCGCTCGTGCGGGTTCGGCACCAGGTGGTCGACGGCCACGATCAGCAGCACGCCGGCGAGGAACGACAGCGTGCCCCAGGTGAAGCCGAGCTTGTCGCCGTAGGCCAGGGTGAACGAAGCGATCGACTTGTTGAGGATCTCGGCCAGCGACACGTACACCATCGCGCCGCCGGCGAACGCGAGCCCGAACGCCAGCAGGCGCGCGTTGGGTTTCTTCGACGCGAACACCAGCAGGCTGCCGAAGCCGGTGGCGAGGCCGGCGGCGGTGGTGACCGCCAGGGCGATCCACCAGTGTTCGGTCGTGATCTCGGTCATGCGCGGGGCGGGGCGGGGGACGCGACATCCTATCCGAAGCCCCGCGCGCGCAGCGTCCGTTACTTTGTATCGGAACGATCCTCGCCAAGGATGATGCGTGCCGCGCGCTGGTAGCTCCAGTACGCCCAGCACCAGTTGAGCAGCACCACCAGCCGGTTGCGGAAGCCGATCAGGAAGAACACGTGCGCGACCAGCCAGAACCACCACGCCAGCAGGCCCGAGAGCTTCAGCCGGCCGAAGTCGACCACCGCCGCCATGCGCCCGATGGTGGCGAGGTTGCCGTAGTCGCGGTAACGGAACGGCGTGGTCGGCCTGCCCGCCAGGCGCGCGCGGATCGCCTGCGCGACATGCCGGCCCATCTGCTTGGCCGCGGGCGCCACGCCGGGCACCGGCGAGCCGTCGTCCTGCGTGATCGCGGCGAGATCGCCGGCGACGAAGATGTCCGGATGGCCGGGCACGCTGAGGTCGGGCCGCACCGGCACGCGGCCGGCGCGGTCGAGCGCGACGCCGAGCGTGCGCCCCAGCGGCGAGGCCGCCACGCCCGCCGCCCACACCACGGTCTTCGCCGGCACGAAGGTGTCGCCGAGGCGGTAGCCGTCGGCGGTGATGTCGGCGACCGGCGTGCCGGTGGACACCTCGACGCCAAGCGCCTCCAGTTGCCGCCGCGCCTTCTCCGACAATGCTTCGGGAAACGACGACAGCACGCGCGGCCCGGCCTCGATCAGGCGCACGCGCGCCCGCGCCGGGTCGATGTTGCGGAATTCGTCCTTCAGCGTGTGCCGCGCGATCTCGGCGAGGGTGCCGGCCAGTTCGACCCCGGTCGGCCCGCCGCCGACGATGGCGAAGCTGAGCCAGGCCTCGCGTTCGGCGGGGTCGTGCGTGGCCTCGGCGCGCTCGAAGGCGAGCAGCAGCTTGCGGCGCAGGTCGAGCGCATCGTCGAGCGTCTTCAGTCCCGGCGCGTGCGCCGCCCAGTGGTCGTTGCCGAAGTAGGCGTGGGTCGCGCCGCTGGCGAGCAGCAGCAGGTCGAAGTCGATCGAGCTGCCGTCGTCGAGGACCACCCGCTTGCCGGCGGCATCGATGCGTTCGACCGTCGCCATCCGCACTTCGACGTTCTTCTGCCGGCGCAGGATGTGGCGCAGCGGCGCGGCGATGTCGGGCGCCGACAGGCCCGCGGTGGCCACCTGGTACAGCAGCGGCTGGAACAGGTGGTGGTTGCCGCGGTCGACCAGGGTGATGCGGACCGGCGCCGACGCCAGCGCGCGCGTGGCCCACAGGCCGGCGAAGCCGCCGCCGACGATCACCACGTGGGGCAGGGGCTTCATGAGGGCAGGTCCGGGCATGGCGGCAGGATATCCGCAGCGGGTGACGATGGCGGCGCCGGCGCCAGGCCGACGCCGCGCGGCGTCCGCCCGAGCAGCGCGGGCAGGGCGTTCGCGCGCGGGCAATTGTCGTGGCGCAGCAGTTCCCAGTGTCCGTACGAGAGCGGCGTCCAGTGCAGCAGGTCGCACAGGTGCGCCACGCCGCGCGTGAGCCAGTCGGGCAGGGGCAGCGTGTACGCGGGTCGTGGCGACGACAGCCTGCGCAGCGCGGCGAGGTGTTCGGCCAGCGTGCGCAGTTGCGGGCCGCCGAGTTCGTGCTCGCGCGCGTCACCGCCGCCTTCGATCACCAGCCGCGCGATGGCATCGCCGAGGTCGCGCACGTCGAGCACGGCCAGGCGTCCGGTCGCGCCGCGCGGCAGCGGATGCAGCGGCCAGCGCGCGACGCGGCGCAACCAGCGGGCGCCAAAGCCGCCTTCGCCATCGAGCAGCGACGGCCGGACGATGTGCCAGTCGCCACCGGCGGCGCGGATCGCCCGCTCGCCGTTGCGCTTGGAGCGCAGGAAGCCGCTGCGCGCCGCACTGCCGAGGCCGAGCGCCGACACGTGCACCAGTCGCAGGCCGCGGCCGGCGCACCCGCTCGCCAGTGCCCGGGGGCCGAGGTGGTGCACGCGCTCCCAGGTTTCGCCCGGACGCGGACGGAGGATGCCGACGCAGTTGACGACCACGTCGCAGTCGCGCAGCAAGCCCGCCCAGTCATCGGCGTGCAGCAGGCGCTCCATGCGCACCGCCCGGCAGTCGCCGCCGCCGTGGCGCGCGGGATGGCGTGTGCCGACGGCCACCGTGCACCCCTGCACACGCAGGGCGGCGACCACGTGGCGACCGATGAAGCCACTGCCTCCGAGCACCAGCACCCGCGGCATCGACGCATGTCCGGAAGGCCCCATTGCCTGCTCCAGCTTCTGTTATTTCTGTCTTGACAGAAATATATGACGAAACTAGGGTGGCATCAAGGGCCTGGCTGCGGGCGCTGGAGGCGGGCATGGACAACGCACACGAGGGGCTGCTGTCACCGCTGGGGCGGCGCTTCGTCCTGCACTGGGGCGAGATGGGCACGCGCTGGGGCGTCAATCGCACGGTGGCGCAGATCCACGCGCTGTTGTTCCTGTCGGAGCGTCCGCTGCATGCCGAGGAGATTGCAGAGGCGCTTTCGGTGGCGCGCTCCAACGTCAGCAACAGCCTGCGCGAACTGGGCGGCCTGAACCTGGTGCGCGTGGCCCACGTGCTCGGCGATCGCCGCGACTACTTCGAAACCAGCAAGGACGTGTGGGACCTGTTCCGCACCGTCATACGCGAGCGCAAGGCGCGCGAGTTCGATCCGACGCTGAAGGTGCTGCAGGACTGCATGGCGGACCCGCAGTTCACGCAGGAGCCGGCGGGCACGCGTGCACGCATCCGCGAAACCCAGGCGCTGATGTCGGTGTTGTCGAACTGGGGCGAGCAGATGCTGAAGCTGGAGCCGGCCACCCTGATGAAGGTGCTCAGGCTGGGTAGCCGCATCCAGAAGCTGCTCGACGCCTGAGCGGCAGGCCGGGCCGCGGCAAGCGCGCCGACCCAGCCCGCGCTTTTCCTTCCCCTGTTCACGGGGGAAGGTGCCGAAGGCGGATGGGGGCTGTCGAAGGAAGCTTCCGCACCCTCATCCGGCGCTGCGCGCCACCTTCTCCCGCAAGCGGGAGAAGGGTGCTCAGCGCGTCGACCCAGCCCGCGCTTTTCCTTCCCCTGTTCACGGGGGAAGGTGCCGAAGGCGGATGGGGGCTGTCGAAGGAAGCTTCCGCACCCTCATCCGGCGCTGCGCGCCACCTTCTCCCGCAAGCGGGAGAAGAGATCCCAGGATGTGACTGCGTCTGCGCTTTTCCTTCCCCCGTTCACGGGGGAAGGTGCCGAAGGCGGATGGGGGCTGTCGAAGGAAGCTTCCGCACCCTCATCCGGCGCTGCGCGCCACCTTCTCCCGCAAGCGGGAGACGGGCGTGCTGCGACGATTGCGCGGGAGGCCGATGCCCTACAGGCGGCTGGCCAGCATCGTTTCCAGCTTGCGCTGGTCGGCGGCGAAGTTGCGGATGCCCTGCGCGAGTTTTTCGGTGGCCATCGCGTCCTCGTTGTGGTCCCAGCGGAACGCGGCTTCGCCGAGCCTGGCGGGCCTGGCGCTGCGCGTGCCGTCGTCTTCCAGCGCGCGCGCCACCGGCGCGTCCGACGCGTCCAGCGCGGCCAGCAGGTCGGGCGAGATGGTGAGGCGGTCGCAGCCGGCCAGGGCCAGCACTTCGCCGGTGTTGCGGAAGCTCGCGCCCATCACCACCGTGTCGTATCCGTGCCGCTTGTAGTAGTGCCAGATGCGCTGCACCGACTGCACGCCCGGGTCGTCCTGCGGCGTGGCCGGGGTGGCCATGCCGTTGGCCAGGTGCCAGTCGAGGATGCGGCCGACGAAGGGCGAGATCAGGAACACGCCGGCCTCGGCGCAGGCGACGGCCTGCGCGAACGAGAACAGCAGGGTGAGGTTGCAGTGGATGCCCTCGCGCTCCAGCCGCTCGGCGGCGCGGATGCCTTCCCAGGTCGAGGCGACCTTGATCAGCAGGCGGTCGGTGCCGATGCCGGCGTCGTGGTACAGCGCCACCAGGCGATGCGCCTTGGCGATGGTGGCCTCGGTGTCGAAGCTCAGGCGCGCGTCGACTTCGGTCGAGACCCGGCCGGGCACCAGCTTGAGGATCTCGCCGCCGATCGCCACCGCCAGGCGGTCGCAGGCGTCGGCCACCTTCGCCTCGCCGCGGCCGTCGGCCCGTGCCAGCGCCGCATCGAGGTGCGCGGCATAGGCCGGCAGCGACGCCGCCTTGAGCAGCAGCGACGGATTGGTGGTGGCATCCATCGGCTTGAAGCGGGCGATCGCGTCGATGTCGCCGGTGTCGGCGACGACGGTGGACAGGGCGCGGAGCTGTTCGAGCTGGCTGGGCATGTCGGCGGGCGGGAGGCTGGCGGGAAGGGGCGCATTGTCGCCCATCGTGCGCACGCCTGCCGCATCGGTTTCAATGCGTACCGTTGCGCCGGACGCGCTACCCTGCGCGTGTCGCCGCGCGGGCAAGGGGCAGGATGATGGACATCGAACGGCGGATCGCCTTGCTGATCGACGCGGACAACGCGCCGGCGGCGAAGATCGACGCGATCCTCAACGAGGTGGCGCGGCACGGCGTGGCCAACGTGCGCCGTGCCTACGGCAACTGGAAGAACCCGCACATCAAGGCCTGGGAAGCGGTGCTGCACGAGTACGCGATCCGCCCGATCCAGCAGTTCGCGTACTCCTCCGGCAAGAATGCCTCGGACATGGCGATGGTGATCGACGCGATGGACCTGCTGTACGCGGGCAAGCTGGACGCATTCGCGATCGTCTCCAGCGACGCCGACTTCACCCCGCTGGTGATGCGCCTGCTGACCGAAGGCGTGAAGGTGTACGGCTTCGGCGAGCAGAAGACGCCCAAGCCCTTCGTCAATGCCTGTTCGAAGTTCACCTACGTCGAGGCGCTGGCCGCGCCGAGTGCGAGCCCCGATGCGGCGCCTGCCGCCAGCAAGCCGAGCACGCAGAAGCAGCTGCGCGGCGATACGCGCCTGCTCCAGCTGCTGCGCAGCGCGGTGGAGTCGGCGGCCGACGACGACGGCTGGTCGCACCTGGGCCAGGTGGGCCACCAGATCGGCAACCAGGCCTCGTTCGATCCGCGCAATTATGGCTATCGCAAGCTCAGCGACCTGGTCGACGCGATCGGGCTGTTCGACGTGCGCCGCCAGGGGCAGATCGTGTACGTGCGCGAGAAGCCCAAGGGCAAGGCCGCGGGTTGAGCCCGCGGCGCGTGCCGCCTATGCCGCCGGCATTTCGCCGCGCATCGGCGCCGGGTCGATGCCGGTCCACTCGCGCCAGGCGTAGTACAGCGCGACCAGCACCATCATCCCGCCCACGGTGAGGAAGATCGGCGCGGCCACGGTGTTGGCCTGCGCCGACACGAACACGCCGTGCTGCGGCGTCATCATCGCGCCGTGGGCGACCAGCAGCGTGCCCACCGCGAGATTGAGCGCGACGCCGATGCGACGCAGCCACGCCGGCTGTCGGCCCAGCGCCAGCGTGATCGCGAACTGCACGGCCATCGCCACCAGCAGCGCCATCGTCAGCGCGCGTGGCCAGCTGCCGGCGAAGCCGGGATCGAGGGCGAGCCCGTCGACCGACAGGGTGGCGGGCAGCAGCACGCGCGCGAAGGCCATCGGCGCGGCGTACATCGCCACCGGGAACACCACGAACGCCACCAGCGACAGCGCCGAGAGCGGACGCGGCATCCAGTCGGGGCCGCGGCTGGGGGTCCAGCCGAAGCGCGTCGGATGGCGGCGGCGCCACCAGCCGGCAAGGGCGAAGCACAGCAGCAGCACGCCCAGCCACTCCAGGAACAACCCGCCGGGGTCGGGCTGGCCGGGATTCAGCGCGGCGTGCACCGCCATCACCACCGCGCCGCCGATCGCCCAGATCACGAAATGGTGGGTATCCGCGGCATCGACCAGCGCCGGGCGCGCGTGATAGCGCTGCGCGGCGTCCGCTGGCCGGCCGAAATCGCGCAGCAGGTCCATCGCCATCGCCTTGTCCGCGGGCCGCCCCGCGCTGCGCGCACGTTCGGCGAGTTCCTCGTCGAGCAGGGCGCGCAGTTCGAGCGCGACGTCGTTGCGCCGGGCGCGTGGAAGGCAGGTCGCCACGTCGCGGACGTAGGCGTCGATCACCTGGTTGGCTTGCATCATGGCGTGTCCTCGAGGAATGCACCGATCACCCGCACCTGTTCGCGCCACGCCTCGGCCAGCGCCGCGAATGCCCGTGTCCCGTCCGCGCTCAGCCGGTAATAGCGGCGCGGCGGCGAGCTGCCCGTGTCCCAGTCGCTGGCGAGCAGGCCCTGCGCTTCCAGCCGACGCAGCAGCGGGTAGAGGGTGCCTTCCTCCACCGGCATGCCGCCCTCGGCCAGCGCCTGCTTGAGCGAATAGCCGTATTGCGGCACCTGCAGGCGCGACAGCACGGCCAGCACCAGCACGCCGCGCCTGAGTTCGCCCAATCCCGTGTTGTCGCGCTCTACCATGCGGCACCCAGTACTGTTTCGCGCACAGTATCGGGTCGCGACTACTGTGTCAAGCACAGTAGAGCGGGCCGCGAGGCCGGGTCAGTACAGGTCGACCGGGTCGACGTCGAGCGACCAGCGCACCCGGCGCGCCTCGGGCAGGGCGGACAGCGCGGGCAGGGCCGCATCGAGCACGGCGTGCAGGCGGCGGCGGTCGCCGGCGGACAGCAGCAGCTGCGCGCGATGCACGCCGGCACGCCGCGGCATCGGCGCCGGCATGGGGCCGTTGAGTTCGATCGCCGGCGCGTCATGCGGACCGGCCACGGCTTCGATCTGCTGCCGCGCGGCGCGCAGGAACGCCAGCGGCGGTTCGGCGTGCCTGGACTCGGCGCGGAGCAGGGCCAGGTGCGCGAACGGCGGGAAGCCCGCAGCCTCGCGCAGCGCGAGTTCGTCGCCGGCGAAGGCGTGGTAGCCGCCGGCGATGAGCGTCGCCAGCAGCGGGTGGTCGGGATGGTGCGTCTGCAGCAGCACCTCGCCGGCGCGCTGCGCCCGACCGGCGCGGCCGGCCACCTGGATCAGCAGTTGCGCGAGCTTCTCGTGCGAACGGAAGTCGGCGGAGAACAGGCCCTCGTCGACGCCCACCACGCACACCAGGGTGAGGTTGGGCAGGTCGTGGCCCTTGGCCAGCATCTGCGTGCCGACCAGGATGCCCGGCTGCGTCCCGAACGTGGCCAGCAGCCGCTCCAGCGCATCCTTGCGCTGGGTGCTGCCGCGGTCGATGCGCAGCACCGGCACGTCGCCGAACTTCGCCGCGAGGACTTCCTCGATGCGCTCGGTGCCCACGCCCTGCGGCTGCAGCGCGAGGCTGGCGCAGTCCGGGCAGGCCAGGGGCGCGGGCTTGCGATGGCCGCAGTGGTGGCACTGCAGGCGCTTGCCGTGCGCGTGCACGGTCATCGGCCGGCCGACCTCGGGCGTGCCGCAGCGCGGGCACTGCGCGCTCCAGCCGCAGTCGTGGCACAGCAGCACCGGCGCGTAGCCGCGGCGGTTGCGGAACACCAGCACCTGGCCACCGGCGGCGAGCGCGGCGCGGATGGCGTCGAGCATCTGCAGCGACAGGCCGGCTTCCAGCGCGCGCTTGCGCACGTCGACCACGCGCACCGACGGCGGCATCGCTTCGCCCGCGCGCCGGCCGAGGCGCAGGCAGGCGTAGCGTCCGGCGCCGGCGTTGTGCAGGGTTTCCAGCGACGGCGTCGCGCTGCCGAGCAGCACCGGCACTTCCAGCGCCTTGCCGCGCACCAGTGCGAAATCGCGCGCGTGGTAGCGGATGCCGTCCTGCTGCTTGTAGCTGGCGTCGTGCTCCTCGTCGACGATGACCAGGCCGGCGTCCGGCAGCGGCGTGAACACCGCCGAACGCGTGCCCACGATCACCCGCGCCTCGCCCCGCCAGGCAGCGGCCCACGTGCGCGCGCGCTCGCCGTCGTTGAGCCCGGAATGGCTGGCGTGGATCGGCACGCCGAGGCGCGTGCGGAAACGTTGCAGCAGTTGCGGCGTCAGTCCGATCTCCGGCACCAGCACCAGCGCCTGGCGGCCGCGCGCGAGGCAGTCGGCGATGGCGTGCAGGTACACCTCGGTCTTGCCGCTGCCGGTGACGCCGTCGAGCAGCATCGGCGCGAAGCCGCGCGCGGCGCGCACCGCGTCGATCGCCGCCTGCTGCTCGGCATTGGGCACCGGGCCGGCCTGCGGCACGGGCACCTGCGCCGAGGCAGGCACGGCGACGCGTTCGACGAGGCCGCGGGCGAGCAGCGCGCGCGCCGCGGTCCGCCAGTCGTCCATCCGTGCGCCGAGCACGCCTTCATCGAGCCCGCGTTCGTCGCGCGCGCCTTCGCCCAGCAGTTCGGCGAGGCGGCGTGGCCGACTGCCGCGACGCAGGCCGCTGCGTGCGGTGGCGCCCGCTTCGGTCAGCCGCCACGCCCAGGCGTGCGTGTCGGGCAGCGGTTCACCGCGGCGCAGCGCCGCCGGCAAGGCGGTGGCCAGCACTTCGCCCAGCGGCGCATGGGTATAGCGCGACAGCCAGTGCAGCGAGGCCAGCAGCTCGCCGTGCAGCAAGGGGCCGTCGTCGAGCAGGGCGAGGGCGTCGCGCAGGTCCGGTGCGTCGTCCTGCGCCGGGCCCACCTGCGCGACGACGCCCACGAGTTCGCGCGGCCCGAACGGCACGCGCACGCGGCGGCCGATGTCGCCGTCCCCGGCCTCGCCGCCGTGTGGCGCGCGATAGTCGAACAGCCGCGGCAGCGGCAGCGGCAGTGCGACCCTGAGCAGGCGGGGAGAGGGGGTGTCGGGCACCGGCGAAGTCTAGCGACCGGGCGCGCGATGACACCGATGTTCCACAGCGCTCCGCAAATCCCGACTTGCGGCATGCACCTGCCCCCTCGCGAACGATTCGCGTGCAAGTCGCCGTCGGCAAAGGGATTTCACCTTATCCACAATTTATGTGGATAACTCTGTGCACGGGCGCATTCGGCAGCGTTTTTCAGGGCATCCGGGACGTCCCGCGGCCAACTTGGCGAAAAAAGCGCCAACGCGCATTTCTTCCAAAATATCAATCACTTGCGCGTGAAACAAAGGCTTCACATGGGCGAATGCGTGGTGCCGTGCGGAAAATGTGGCGGTTTCAAGACCGATGTGCACAACCTGCGCCGCGAAATCCCGGGCTGGAACAACAAGGTGCCGGTTCGTCAAGCCCCCGGTGGCCCCATGCGCGCCCGTATGATGGCCGCCGTCGGGCCGGTGCGGCCCGTGTTCGTGGAAGTCCTGGTCCCTTGAACGACCCCTCGGCGGCACAGGCCGCACTGAGCGCCTTCCTGCGCGGCGTCGAGCGTCGCGGGGCCGTGTTCGCCGAATGGCAGGGAGGCGATGCCGAGGTCGGCGACGTCGCCCTGGCGGCGAGCCTGCGCGGCTTCGGCGAGGTCGCCGCCGAGGTGCCGTTCGCCGAATGGCCGCGCCGGTTCTGGGCGATGCTGCTGGCCGCACCGGGGCTGCGCGGCGCACCCCCCGGGCGTGGCGCTGGCGCGCCCGGCGCCGCGCCAGCGCATCTCGCCCGCCTCGGCAGCGGGCCCCGCGCGGCGTTGTTGCTGCGCCTGGTGGCGGGCCTGGCCGAAGCGGAAGCGGCGGCCGTGCTCGGCATCGGCCGACCCAGCTATCGCCTGGCGCTGCAGCGGGCGCTGCCGCATCGCGACGACGGCCAGCCCGACCCCGAGGCATGGCGGGCGATGTCGGAGGCGGCGCAGGCCGCGCTGCGCGGCCTGCCCGGCGAGCGGCTGGAGCGGATCGCGCGGCTGCGCGACGGCCGCCGGCCCAAACCGCGCCCGGTTGCGCCGACCAGCAACGCGCCGGCGCGACCGCGCTGGCCGTGGCCGGCGTCGTGGGCGGTGGTGCTGCTGACCGGCCTTGCGCTGGCGGCGACGTGGTGGTGGCCGTGGCCCTCCGCGCCGGACGACGCATCGGTGCCGCGCATCCAGACCCAGGCCCTGCCGCCGGCCGCGCCGCCGGCCGGCCGCTACGATCCGGCGCTGGCGCTGCAGACCGACCGCGACCTCGAGCTGCTGCTGGCGCAAGCCCGCGGCGAGACGGATGCGATCGGCGATCCCGCGTTCGATGCCTGGCTGGTCCACGCGCTGGAGGACACCAGCGACGCGGAGCCGGTGGCGCTGCCGCCTACGCTGGACCTCGACGAAGCCGTGCCGGAGCAGTTCGATGCGCCGCGCTGACCGCGCAAGCCGCGTGGTGCTGGCCACGGCGCTGGCGCTGGCGCCGATGGTGCAGGCGCAGGCGCAGGCTGACGGAGCATCGTCCGCGCCGTCCGCGATGGCCGCGTTGGGCCCGGAACAGCGCGAGGCCCTGCAGCGTCGCCACGACGCCTGGCGCGCCCTGCCCGAGGCGCTGCGCCGTGAGCAGCGCGAGGCCTGGCAAGCCTGGCAGGCGCTGCCGGAAGACGAGCGCGCGCGGATGCGTGCCGCACGCGAGGCCTGGCGGGCATTGCCCGTCGCCGAGCAGCAGGCGCTGCGCGCGCGCTTCGACGCGCTCGATGCCGGCCTCCGCCGCGG
>JAIUOJ010000087.1 GCA_020161335.1 Pseudomonadota bacterium | reverse complement strand
TTCCTGTGGCAGGGACGCAGCATGCCCTCGCGCTGGGCGCGCAAGGGCATCGAGGCCTGGTACACGGCGCTGATCGAACTGCTGTGGCCGAAGCGGCGGATCCTGGAGGTGTACGCCAACGTCGCCGAGTTCGGCGACGGCATCTACGGGGCGCAGGCGGCCTCGCGCAGTTTCTTCGGGCGCGATGCCAGCCGGCTGACGCCGTCGCAGAGCGCGCGGCTGGCGGCGGTGCTGCCCAACCCCAAGCGCTACGACGCGGCCCGGCCCGGCCCCTACGTGCAGCGCCGCGCGCAGTGGATCGAGCGCAACATGCGCCAGCTTGGCGGCGCGGGCTACGTCGAGGCGCTGGACTGACCCGCCGCCGCGGCCGTCGCGTGCGTTGGCTCGGTTACGATGCCGCCATGCCTGTGCAATCGACTCCCCGCGACCCGCTGACCATCGTGGTCGCCGCCTTCAATGAAGCCGAGGCGCTGCCGCTGCTGCACCGGCGCATCGCGAACGCACTCGACGGGGTCGCCGGCGATGGCGTCGAGGGCCGCGTGCTGTACGTCGATGACGGCAGCCGCGACGGCACCTGGGACGTGATGCGCGGGCTGGCCAATGGCGATCGCCGGGTCGCGCTGCTGCGCCTGTCGCGCAACTTCGGCAAGGAAGCGGCCCTGACCGCCGGCCTCGACCGGGTGGAGCAGGGCGCGGCGCTGATCCTCGATGCCGACGGCCAGGATCCGCCGGAGCTGATCCCGCAGTTCGTCGCCAAGTGGCGCGAAGGGTACGACGACGTCCATGGCACGCGCAGCGCGCGCGCGGGCGAGGGCTGGCTCAAGCGCGCCAGCGCGCATGCGTTCTATCGCGTGATCCAGCGCCTGTCGAAGACGCCGGTGCCGACCGACACCGGCGATTTCCGCCTGCTCTCGCCGCGGGCGCTCGCGGCGCTGCGCCAGTTGCGCGAGCGCCACCGCTTCATGAAGGGGTTGTTCGGCTGGATCGGCTACAACAGCGTGTCGATCCCCTACCAGCGCGGCGCGCGCGCGGCCGGCGAGAGCAAGTTCAACCTGTGGCGGCTGTGGAACTTCGCGATCGAGGGCATCACCAGTTTCTCGACCGCGCCGCTGCGGCTGGCGACCTACCTCGGCCTTGGCGCGGCAATGGCGGCGTTCGTCTATGCGCTGTGGATCATCGCCAAGGCGATGCTGTTCGGCGACCGCGTCGCGGGCTGGCCGACGATGATGGCGGTGATCCTGTTCCTGGGCGGCGTGCAGCTGATCGCGCTGGGCCTGATCGGCGAATACCTCGGCCGCCTGTACGACGAATCCAAGCAGCGGCCGCTGTACCTGGTCGATGACTGGCATCCGGCGCCGGCAGGAGTATCCTCGGACGTGTCACCGCCAACGGAAGGGAAATGCGATGCGTACCGTGCGGCAATTGCTGGGCGCCAAGACGCCTGACCTCTTCGCCGTCGCGCCCGACGTGCCGGTGATCGACGCGATCCGCCTGATGGCGGACAAGCGCATCGGCGCGGTGCTGGTGATGGACGGCGCGCGCCTGGCCGGGATCCTGTCCGAGCGCGACTACGCGCGCAAGGTGGTGCTCGAGGGGCGCTCGTCGAAGGACACGCCGGTGTCGGCGATCATGACCGCCGACGTGGTCACGGTGGCGCCGGAGGCCACCGTGCCGGCCTGCATGCAGGTGGTGACGAAGCATCGCATCCGCCACCTGCCGGTGGTCGAAGGCGGCCAGGTGGTGGGGATGATCTCGATCGGCGACCTCGTGGCCGCGGTGATCGAGGACCAGCAGCACGAACTCGACCAGTTGCAGCGCTACATCGCCGGATGACGCCGGCGCGCGCGGCGGGTGCGACATGTGCCATCAGGGTTAACAGGCCCTAGGACAGCACCTGCCGGGTCACCGCGACGAAGTGGCAGACGCTGCCCGCGATCACGAACAGGTGCCAGATCGCGTGCGCATACGGCACTGATTCGCGGTGGTAGAAGAACGTGCCCAGGGTGTAGAACACGCCGCCGCCGAGCAGCCAGCCGATCGTCCAGGCATCGAGCGACGCCAGCATCGGCTTGAAGGCGACCAGCACCAGCCAGCCCATCGCGACGTAGATCAGCGTCGACAGCCGCTTGAAACGGCCGGTGTAGAACAGCTTGAACACCACCCCGGCGAGGGCCAGCGCCCAGATCGCGCCGAACAGCCACCAGCCGACGCTGCCGCGCAGGCCGATCAGGGTGAACGGGGTATAGGTGCCGGCGATCAGCAGGTAGATCGCGCAATGGTCGAACACCTTCAGCCGGCCCTTGGCCACCGGGTGCTGGATGGCGTGGTACAGCGTCGAGGCGAGGTAGAGCAGGAGCAGGGCGACGCCGAACACGATCGCGCCGGCCAGTTGCCAGCCGTCGCCATGGATCGCCGCGAGGGTGATCAGCACCGCGCCGCCGGCGAGCGCGGCGGCAGCGCCGAGGCCGTGCGTCAGCGCGCTGGCGATCTCGTCGCGCAGGTCCAGCAGGTGGTCGCCACGCTGGCGCGCGCGGAGCATGCGGAAATGGGGGGAGGGGCTGCCCACGTGGCTACGTTACCGCATCGCAGCATCGCGCGCGGGCGCCCGCCGACGCGCATTCAGATGCGGTGCGGCCGGGTCGGGCCCGGCGACAGGACGGGCGCGGCCGGCGGGCCGGGGGTCAATCCACCGCCTGCGCGTGCGCGTGCTCGCGGGTGGCCAGGAAGCGCACCCCCGGTGACCGCTCCTCGGCCAGCTGCAGGTTGATCCGCGTCGGCGCCAGGTAGACCAGCTCGCCGGCGGCATCGATGGCGAGGTTGAGCGCGTGCTTGTCGCGGAACTCCTCCAGCGTCTTCGCATCGTCGCAGCGGATCCAGCGCGCCGTGGCCACTTGCACGGGCTCGAACGCGGCATCGACGCCGTACTCGTCCTTGAGCCGGTAGGCGACCACGTCGAACTGAAGCACGCCGACCGCGCCGAGGATCAGGTCGTTGCTCATCAGCGGGCGGAAGAACTGCGTCGCGCCTTCTTCCGAGAGCTGCGCCAGCCCCTTCTGCAACTGCTTGAGCTTGAGCGGATCGCGCAGGCGGGCGCGGCGGAACAGTTCCGGCGCGAAGTTGGGGATGCCGGTGAACGCGAGCTGCTCGCCCTCGGTGAAGGTATCGCCGATCGAGATCGTGCCGTGGTTGTGGATGCCGATCACGTCGCCCGGCCAGGCCTCGGCGGCGATCTCGCGGTCGCTGGCCATGAAGGTCAGCGCGTTGGCCAGCTTCACTTCCTTGCCGCTGCGCGGGTGGAAAGCCTTCATCCCGGCACTGAAGCGGCCCGAGCACACGCGCATGAACGCGACGCGGTCGCGGTGCTGCGGGTCCATGTTGGCCTGGATCTTGAACACGAAGCCGGTCAGCCTGCCTTCGTCCGGCTGCACGTCGCGCGTCGTGGTCTCGCGCGGCCTCGGTGGCGGCGCGTGTTCGACGAAGAAATCCAGCAGCGGCTGCACGCCGAAATTGTTCACGCCCGAGCCGAAGAACACCGGTGTCTGCGTGCCGGCGAGGTAGGCCTGCTTGTCGAAGGGATGGCTGGCGCCCTGCACCAGCTCCAGCTCGTCGCGCAGCTGGGCCAGCATGTCGGCGCCGATCTTCGCCTCCAGCCCCGGCGCGTCCAGCGACGGGAAGATCGTGGAGTCCTGGCGGGTGAAGTTGCGGCCTGGTTCGTACAGGTGCACCTCGCCGGTGACCAGGTGCACCACGCCCTTCAGGCGCTGGCCCATGCCGATCGGCCAGGTGACCGGCGCGCACTGGATGCCGAGCACGCTTTCCACCTCGTCCAGCAGTTCGATCGGGTCCTTGCCCTCGCGATCGAGCTTGTTGATGAAGGTCATGATCGGCGTGTCGCGCATGCGGCACACCTCCATCAGCTTGATCGTCCGCTCCTCGACGCCCTTGGCCACGTCGATCACCATCAGCGCGCTGTCTACCGCGGTGAGCACGCGATAGGTGTCCTCGCCGAAGTCGGCGTGGCCGGGCGTGTCGAGCAGGTTGACGATGCGCCCCTCGTACGGGAACTGCATCACCGAACTGGTGACCGAGATGCCGCGTTCCTTTTCCAGCGCCATCCAGTCGGACGTCGCATGGCGCGCGGCCTTGCGGCCCTTCACCGAGCCGGCCATCTGGATCGCGCCGCCGAACAGCAGCAGCTTCTCGGTCAGCGTGGTCTTGCCCGCGTCGGGATGCGAGATGATCGCGAAGGTGCGGCGGCGGTCGGCTTCGTCGGCCGTGGCGCGGTTGGGATCGGACATGGCGAAGGCACGCATGACGCGTGCGCGGGAAGCGGCGGAAGGGGGCGGATTATACGCGCAGCCCCCGCTGGCGCAGCGCCGTGGCGCCCGGCTTCAGTCGCCGCCCGGCTGGGCGGCGGCGAAACGCAGGATGCCGCCGGGCCCGAACATGCGGAACGGCACCGATTCCAGGCGCAGGCCGCGGTTGGCCTGGACCACGAAGTGCAGGTGCGGCGCGGTGCTGCGGCCGGTATTGCCGGACAGGCCGATCACCTGGCCGCGGCGCACCTGCTGGCCGATGCGCGCCAGCACGCCGTCCGGCTGCAGGTGCGCATACAGGGCCATGCTGCCGTCGTCGTGCAGGATGCGGACGAAGTTGGCGCGCGCGTCGAGGCCGTCGGCGTCCTCGTCCGGATCGGCGTCCTCGAACGCGCCCTCGGATTGCATCACCACGCCGTCGCGCGCGGCCAGCACCGGCGTGCCCACGGCCGTCGCGAAGTCCACCGCATGGCGGTTCTCGGCGTCGGCGTGGCTGAAGCCGCCGCCCCACGCCTGCTGGATGCGCAGCGCCGTGGTCTGCAGCGGATAGCCGTACTCGACGTCGCGCGGCCGCGCGTTGGGCGTGCCCGGCACCGCGGTGACGCGCAGCACCGGGTTGCCCAGCAGGATCCGCGCCACGAGCGTGCGCGACTGCGCGGGCACGGTTGCGCGCGCGGGCAGCGGCGGATCGCTGGCCGCCGCGGCACCGGGGTCGGCGTGCAGCAGCACCTCGATCGGGCCGGCCAGCAGGTTGTCGATCCACGCCTGGCGGGCGTCGCCGGCCGCCTCGATCCGCAGCCGGGCGATCGCCGAGGGCTCGGCGCGCGTGCGGCTGACGGCGACCGGCTGGCCGGCCGCCTGCGCCTCGGCGCGATCGCCGTAACGCACGTGGCCGGCGGCATCGACCCAGCGATACACCTTCGACGCCTGCGCCACGCCGGCGAGCGCGAGTGCGAGCATCGCGGCGCAGGCCAGCCACGCCCGCGGCCGGCGAAGGCGTTGGCGACGCACGTGCATCACTGGCCGCAGGCGGGATCGAGGTGGAGCGCCTCGACCACGTCGCGCAGGTCGAACGCGGCGACCGCGCGGTCGGCGTGCACGGCGTAGAGCACGCCGGCCGGGAAGCGCGCGGTGCTGGCCGCATGCAGGGCGATGCCGTCGGTCGAGCGCGTGACCTGGCCGCTGAAGGCGCCGAGCGGCGCGAGCGTGGCGCGGTCGAACACGCGGAAGATGGTCAAGGGCGCCAGCTGGTCGGCGACGAGCCAGTAGCCGGTGTCGGGATCGCAGGTCCACAGCGCGATGCCCTCGGGCTCGGCGAGGAACGTGCCCGGCGCGACGCTGCGCCCGGTCGGCTGTCCGGCGAAGGTGTATTCGCGCACCGTGGCCAGGTGGCGGGTGTCCTCGTCGGCGATGAGCAACCGGCCGCTGGCGGGATCGCCCATGATCGACTCCACCATGCGCAGCGCGGTCGCATCGCGGGTGTCGCCGAACGCACCCGCGTACTGCACCGACGGCGCGCCACTGCGGTCGAGGCGCAGGCGATAGCGGCGCACGCGCTGGTCGAGCTGCGCGAACGGCGGCACCTGGTCGTGGCGCGGGCCGTCCATGAAGCTGTCGGTCACGTACACCCGCAGTTCGCCGGGGGCGGTCTCGTGCACCCACAGGCCGTAGGGGCTGCGCAGCTGCGTGTCGCCGAACGTCGCCAGCGACCGGAAGCCCGGCAGTTCGAGCACCTGCACGCGGCGATTGTCGCGCTCGGACACGAACAGCAGGTCGCCGTGCACGGCGACGCCGTTCGGGCGCAGGAATTCCCCCGGGCCGCTGCCCTTGCCGCCGACGCTGCGCAGGCGCTCGCCGCTGTCGGCGTCGAACACCACCAGCTGGTGGGTGGTCTTGGCGGTGGCGATGACCCAGACCTGGCCGTCCTCGGTGGTCCAGGTCGCCAGAGAATCGAGCTCGTCGCCGGGTGTTTCCACGCTGACGTAGCGCTCGGGCACGCTGGCGACGGCGGTCGGCGGCGATGCCGGGTCGGGTGCCGGGGCGGGGGCAGGAAGGCTCGCGCAGGCCGCAAGCAGCAGCGATGCGCACAGGAGGAGGGGGATCCGCATGGTGCGGATTATGCGGCGATCGGCCGCCCGGGAACCGGGCCGAAAGCCATCCATCGCTTTATCGGCATGGAGCGATTGACAAGCGCCAACCGGGCTGGCAGGATGCGGCCATCCATCGAGACCGGCTGAGGGACAGGCCCGAAGAAGCCGGGGCAACCTGATGGGGACGACCGCAGGGTCGTGCCTGTCGCGGTGCCAAGTCCTGCGGGGACCTGCGTGTCCACCGGAAGATGGTTGCGCATCGCCCGCCCGGCGGTGGCGCATCAGCCGACGTGCCCGTCGGCATCTTCCGATCCCCGTGCGCATCGATGGCCGACTCCCCGCCAGGATCGCGCCATGAGCTTCGTCGACGCCGCCAGCCCCGCCCTCCCACCGCATGCGGACGCGCCCGCGCAGCCGCTGCACGCCCGCGCACCCGCCCCTGGCGGCATCGACGCGATCCGCGGCCAGCTCGACCTGATCCTGCCGCTGCGCCATGCCGGCACGCGCAGCGTGCGCATCGCCTACGAAGTGGTGGGCCCGGCCGATGCGCCGGCGGTCTTCGTCGCCGGGGGCATCTCCGCGCATCGCCACGTCGCGGCGAACGACGTGTTCCCCGAGCAGGGCTGGGCCAACGACCTCGTGCGCGCCGGGCGTACGCTCGATCCGGCGCGCTGCCGCATCGTCGCCTTCGACTACGTCGGCGCCGATGGCCGCATCGATGCGCCGATCGACACCGCCGACCAGGCCGATGCCGTCGCCGCGCTGCTGGACGCGCTGCGCATCGACGTGCTGCGCGCCTTCATCGGCTATTCCTACGGCGCGCTGGTCGGGCTGCAGTTCGCGATCCGCCATCCGCACCGGCTGCACAAGCTGGTTGCGGTGAGCGGCGCGCATCGCGCGCATCCCTACGCCGCGGCGTGGCGCGCGCTGCAGCGCAAGGCGGTGGCGCTGGGCCAGCTGCAGTGCGCCGACGTGCAGGGCCTGTCGCTGGCGCGCCAGTTCGCGATGCTCAGCTACCGCACCCCGGAAGAGTTCGAGGAGCGCTTCGACGCCGCGCCGGAAGTGGTCAACGGCCGCGTGCGCGTCGCCGCCGAGGACTACCTCGACGCCGCCGGCGCGCAGTTCGTCGCGCGCACGCCGGTCAACGCCTGGCTGCGCCTGTCCGAATCGATCGACCTGCACCGCGTCGACCCGGCGCAGGTGAGGGTGCCGACCCTGGTCGTCGCCGTCGAAGGCGATCGCCTGGTGCCGCTGTCCGATTCGGTGGCCCTGGTCGAAGCGCTGGGCCGTCCGGGCCAGCTGCGCGTGCTGCGCTCGGCCTACGGCCACGACGCCTTCCTCAAGGAAACCGACCGCATCGACGGCATCCTCGCCGGCGCGCTGCGCACCACTGGAGAAACCGCATGAGCAGCACCCCCACCGCCGCCGTCGTCACCACCGATGCCGGCGATGTCCGCCAGCCGGCGACCCGCGCCGTGCGCGCCGGCATCGACCACGACGCCGCGTATGGCGCGGTGACGCCGCCGATCGTGCTGTCTTCCAACTTCAGCTTCGACGGCTTCGGCAACAAGCGCCAGTACGACTACACCCGCAGCGGCAATCCCACGCGCGACCTGCTGGGCGAGGCGCTGGCGGAGCTGGAAGGCGGCGCCGGCGGCGTGGTCACGGCCACCGGCATGGGCGCGATCACGCTGGTGCTGCACGCGCTGCTGGACACCGGCGACAAGCTGGTGGTGCCGCACGATGCGTACGGCGGCAGCTGGCGGCTGTTCAACGCGCTGGCGAAGAAGGGCCACTTCGAACTGATCACCGCCGACCTCACCGATCCGCGTTCGCTGGCCGATGCGCTGGCGCAGTCGCCGAAGGTGGTGCTGATCGAAACCCCGTCGAACCCGCTGCTGCGCGTGACCGACCTGCGCTTCGTGATCGAGGCCGCGCATCGCGCCGGCGCGCTGGCCGTGGTCGACAACACCTTCCTCTCGCCCGCGCTGCAGACGCCGATCGCGTTCGGTGCCGACGTGGTGCTGCATTCGACCACCAAGTACATCAACGGCCACAGCGACGTCGTCGGCGGCGCGGTGGTGGCGAAGTCGCGCGAGCTGCACGACCAGTTCACCTGGTGGGCGAACGCGCTGGGCATCACCGGTTCGCCGTTCGACAGCTTCCTCACCCTGCGCGGCCTGCGCACGCTGGATGCGCGCCTGCGCGTGCACCAGGAGAACGCCAGCGCGATCGCGACCCAGCTCGACGCGCACCCGGTGGTGGCGAAGGTGCATTTCCCCGGTCTCGCCTCGCATCCGGGCCACGCGCTGGCCGCTCGCCAGCAGAATGGGTTCGGCGCAATGCTGTCGCTGGAGCTCGACGGTGGCGAGGACGCGGTGCGTGCCTTCGTCGACGGCTTGCGCCATTTCACCCTGGCCGAATCGCTCGGCGGCGTGGAAAGCCTGGTCGCGCATCCGGCGTCGATGACCCATGCGGCGATGACCCCGGAAGCACGGGCCGCGGCCGGCATTCCCGACGGCCTGCTGCGGCTGTCGGTGGGCATCGAGGCGCTGCAGGACCTGCAGGCCGACCTTGCCGCGGCGCTCGAGCGCGCGCAGCGCGTGGTCGAAGCCGACGCGGACGCGCGCAAACGGGTGGATGCATGAGCACGGTAGCGCGACTGCGCCCCGCGGCGCGCGCCACGCCTGCGGCACGGGTCGCGCTGCTCGGCACCGGCGTGGTCGGCGCCGCGGTCGTCGAACGTTACCAGCGGCTGCAGCGCAGTGGCGTGGCCTTGCCGGCGTTCGCGTGGATCAGCAATTCCCGCGTGCAGGTGGCCTGCGACGGTGCCCCCGACGCCGCGATCGCGCAGGCGCGTTCGGCGCCGCGCCGCGCGGGGGGCGTCCCCCCGTGGGCGGAAGGCGAAGGCCTGCGCGATGGCGACATCGTGATCGATGCCACCGCCAGCGACACCGTCGCCGACTGGCATCCGGAGTGGCTGCTGCGCGGCATCCACGTCGTCACCGCGAACAAGCTCGGCGCCGGCGCGGCCCTGGCGCGGGCGCAGGCCATCGCCGACGCGCAGCGCAGCGGCGCGCGCTACGGCGATGCCGCCACCGTGGGCGCCGGCCTGCCCCTGCTGCGGCAGGTGCGCGACCTGGTCGCGGGCGGTGACCGCATCCACGCGGTCGAGGGCGTGCTCTCCGGGTCGCTGGCCTGGCTGCTGTCGCGCTTCGATGGCCGCCAGCCGTTCTCCGCGCTGGTGCGCGAGGCACGCGATGCCGGCTACACCGAACCCGATCCGCGCGAGGACCTGTCCGGCGAGGATGTGCGCCGCAAGCTGCTGATCCTGGCGCGCGCCGCGGGCCTGTCGCTGGAGCGGCATGACGTGGCCGTGGCGCCGCTGCTGCCGCCGGCGCTGCGCGACGCCGCCGATGCACGTTCGGCAGAAGCACTGTGGCCGCTGCTCGATCCGGTGCTGGAGGCGCATCGGCTGGCCGCCGAGCGCAGTGGCGGGACGCTGTGCTTCCTCGGCCGTTTCGACGCCGACGGTGCCCGCGTCGGCCTGCATGCCCTGCCGCCTTCGCACCCGCTGGCGGCCGGCGACGGTACCGACAACCGCGTGGCGATCTTCAGCGACCGCTACCGGACGCGGCCGCTGGTGATCCAGGGCCCCGGCGCCGGCGCCGAGGTCACGGCGGCGGCTTTGCTCGACGACGCATTGCGCAGCTTCGGCACGACGACAGCGAACCGCGGCGTGCACTGAGCGCCCGCGAACGCCCATTCCGGGACGATGCGCCGGAAGGATCGCACCGCCTCAGCACTCGATGACGTTCACGGCGAGGCCGCCGCGGCTGGTTTCCTTGTACTTGTCCTGCATGTCGCGGCCGGTGTCGCGCATGGTCTTGATCACCTTGTCGAGGCTGACCTTGTGCTTGCCGTCGCCGCGCAGGGCCATGCGCGAGGCGTTGATCGCCTTCACCGCGCCCATGGCGTTGCGTTCGATGCACGGGATCTGCACCAGCCCGCCGATCGGGTCGCAGGTCAGGCCGAGGTTGTGTTCCATGCCGATCTCGGCGGCGTTCTCGATCTGGCTGGACGTGCCGCCGAGCGCGGCGGTGAGTCCGGCGGCGGCCATCGAGCAGGCCACGCCCACCTCACCCTGGCAACCCACTTCGGCGCCGCTGATCGAGGCGTTTTCCTTGTACAGGATGCCGACCGCGGACGCGGTGAGCAGGAAATCGAAGACGCCGCGTTCGCTGGCGCCGGGGCAGAAGCGGTCGTAGTAGTGCAGCACCGCCGGGAGGATGCCGGCCGCGCCATTGGTCGGCGCGGTGACCACGCGTCCGCCGGCGGCGTTTTCCTCGTTGACCGCAAGTGCGTAGAGGTTCACCCAGTCGAGCACCGTCAGCGGGTCGCGCATCGCCGCTTCCGGGCGCGAGGACAGCTCCTTGTACAGCGACGGCGCGCGCCGCGAGACGTGCAGGCCGCCGGGCAGGGTGCCTTCCTCGCGGATGCCGCGCGCCACGCACGCCTGCATCGCCTCCCAGATCTCGCGCAGGCCGGCGAACACCTCCGCCTCGCTGCGCCAGCTGGTCTCGTTCTCCAGCATCAGGCGGGCGATGCCCAGGCCGCTGTCGTTGGCCCGCCGCAGCAGTTCGTCGCCCGATTCGAACGGATGCGGCACCGGCGTGGTGTCGGCGACGATGCGGTCTTCCGCCGCCTCGTCCTGGTTGACCACGAAGCCGCCGCCCACCGAATAGTAGTCGCGCGTGGCCAGCACCTCGCCATCGGCGTCGAAGGCGGTGAAGCGCATGCCGTTGGTGTGGTAAGGCAGCTTCTGGCGCTTGTTCAGGACCAGGTCTCGCTTCTCGTCGAAGGCGACGGGATGGCGACCGCCGAGGTCGAGGCGCTTGTCGCCGCGGATGCGCGCCAGCGCGCCGGGGATGACGTCGGGATCGATCCGGTTCGGGTAGTGGCCTTCCAGGCCCATCATCACCGCCTTGTCGGTGCCGTGGCCGCGCCCGGTGAGGGCGAGCGAGCCGAACACCTCGGCGCGGATGCGCGCCACGCGGTCGAGCAGGCCGGGCTCGACCAGGCGCCGTTCGACGAACCGCGCCGCCGCGCGCATCGGGCCGACCGTGTGCGAAGAGCTCGGCCCGATGCCGATCTTGTAGATGTCGAACGTGCTGACGGCCATGTGCGGAGTCCTCCCGGGACGCGGCTATTCTAAGCGCCGCCGCTTTCCGCCACCGGCGCCACCCCGTGCCATGCCCGCGACCCCGTCACTGACCTTGTTCCAGCGCGATGACTGCGCCCTGTGCGACCTGGCCCTCGGCGTGCTGGCCGCCGCCGGTGCGCCCGACTTCGACAGCGTGTTCATCGATGGCGACGATGCGCTGGAGGCGCGCTACGGCACGCGACTGCCGGTGCTGCGCGACGCACGCGGACGCGAGCTGGACTGGCCGTTCGACGGCAGGCGCGTGGCGGCCTTCCTCGATGCCGCGTAGCGCGCCCGGCCGGCGCGGCGCCGGCCTGCCGGCCTACTTCGCCGGCACCAGCACCACGCGCGTGCTGATCGCCACTTCGTCGGGGATGGTGGCGGTGTCGCTCCAGTCGCCGCCACCGACGCCGAAGTCCAGGCGCTTCACCGTGGCACGGCCGCTCAGGACCGGTTTCGCGCCCGGGGTCCAGGTGAAGGTGAGCGTCACCGGCTTGCTGACGCCGCGCAGGGTGAGCGTGCCGTCGGCCGCGTACTGGTCGCCGCCGAGCGCGCGGAAGCGGTCGGCCACGTAGCGCGCCTGCGCGAACTTCGCGACGTCGAAGAAATCGCCGCCGGTCAGCGTGCCGTCGCGATCGGCGTTGCCGGTGCGGGTGCCGACGAGCTGGATGGCGACGTCGAGCTTCGCGCCAGCGAGCTGGGCCGGGTCGAAGCTCAGCTTCGTCTGGAAGCCGCCGAACTGGCCGGTGAACACCTCGCCGTCGTACTTGGTGGCGAACACCAGCGACGAACCGGGGGCCTGCACGTAGTCGGCGGCGTTGGCGGCGGGCGCGGCCATCATCGCCACCAGCAGGGCAGCGACGGCGGCGGGAGAGGTGAGCTTAGGCGACATGATCGGGATCCTGTGGGGCGGGGGGCGCCGTCCGGCGGCGCGGAAGCATGCGCGCGAGCGTGTCGTCGCGCTGGAACAGGTGGTGGTAGAACGCGGCGGCGGCGTGCAGTGCAACCAGTACGACCAGCACCCAGAACAGGAGTTCATGCGCGTCGTGGGCGAGGTCGGCGAGCCGTTCATCGGGGCCGGACAGCTTGGGCATGGTGAACAGCCCGAACAGTTTGAACGGGCGCAGGCTGCTGGCCGAGTCGTACAGCCAGCCGGAAAGCGGGATCGCCAGCGCCAGGGCGTACAGCGCCCAGTGCGTCACCGAGGCCAGCGCCGCCTGCCCGCGCGGCGTGCCCGCGACCGGCGCCGGCGCGCCTGCGTACAGCCGCCACGCCAGCCGCAGCAGCATCAGCACCAGGACGGTGATGCCCATCGACTTGTGCGCGGTGTAGACCCAGAAGTATTTCGGCGTGCGCGGCAGGTCGCCCATGGTCAGGCCGACGATCGCCAGGCCGAGGATCAGCAGCACGATCAACCAGTGGAAGCCCTGGCTGACCGC
>JAIUOJ010000086.1 GCA_020161335.1 Pseudomonadota bacterium | reverse complement strand
AGGAAGTTGACGCTGTGGCACAGCAGCGACAACGATCGCGGACGCGGCGACGCGACCTTGGAGCCGGCCAAGGTTCTCATCGACTGGGCCAACGACGAGGTGCAAACGCTGCTCGAGCGACCACTATTCGGATTCGCGACCTACGGGCGGGTGCGGTTCCACAATCGTTCCATCATCGAGTTCCTTGCCGCGGAAAGATTGCAGCAGCTGATGGAACGCGGCCTGCCGATACGAGCATTGATGCGCCTGCTGTTTGCGACGACGCCTGAGGGGCAACGTATCGTCAAGCCGTCGCTGCAGCCGGTTTCCGCCTGGCTTGCGCTACAGGTTTCGATCGTGTTCTCCGAAGTCCTCGCGCGCGACCCCAGCCTGCCGCTGCGATACGGTGACCCCGGTTCGCTGAGCCCGGCGCAGCGCACGCAGGCGCTGGAACGATACGTCGAGACGTACGGCGCCGATGGCTGGCGCGGCCAGCGCATCCCAAGCCTGCAGCTGCAGCGGCTCGCGACGACGGACCTTGACGCGGCCGTGGAACGGCTTTGGAAGCGCGGCATCACCAATCCCGAAGTCCGCGAGACGTTGCTCGAGCTGATGGCCGCCGGACGGATGGTCCGCTGCTCGGACATCGCCCACGGCGTGGTGACCGATCCCGTCAACGACGTGCGTGATCGCCTGCATGGGTTGCTGGTCCTTGCGGAGCTGGACGATCCGCGGTTGCCTGCGCTGCTGGATGCCGTTGTATCACCGGCGCCCGAATGGCCCGAGCAACTCGCACGACTGGTCATCCAATACCTGCTCCCGCAGCATCTTTCGGTCCCCCAACTCGTCCAGGCGCTCGCGCGCCTGACCACGAAGTCCCGCGACATCGGTGGTGTTTCGACGATGCTGCCGCTGGTGATCGCCAAGATGGACCTCGACCCGACTGGCTGGTTGGAATTGCAGCAAGGCCTTGCCGCGCTCGTGTCGGGAGCAAGCCATTGGGACGAACGGCATTTCCGGGTTAGCTCCGATCGCCAGGACCTGGTGCCCGCACTGCTGGTTGCGTGCCGTCGCCGTCTGGAGATGGGACGAGCCGCCGCCGATCTGTTCGATGCCATCGCCCTAGCTGGGCTGCTGGAAAGGCACGATCACGATGCGGGCGGAGACAGCAAAACTCTGAAGGCGGCGCTCGGCGAGGCGTCGAGCGACGTGCGTGCCGGCGTGTTCTGGGCGACCGACCACCTGGTTCGGACGCACCACCCAAAGGGCGAACGTGAGCCGTTCTTCCGGCTGTTCCAGTTCGGGTCGCACGGCGCGTACCAACTCGATTTGAAGCGGGATGCGGACTGGGTGCTGCGGGCCCTGTCGGATCCCGCCCGGTCGTCGCTCGATCGCGAAGTGGCCTTGGAGATCGCCCTCCAGTACTCGGGCAGTCAGCCCGACCGCACGGACTGGGCGAGGCAACTCATCGAGTTATCTAGCAGCAGCTCCGTGCTCCACGATCGCGCGAAGGCCTTCCTGGACTCGATCGAGAATCCGCCGCCCCCACCTGCGTGGCAGCGCGAAGACCAGAGGCGCAGCGAGAAGGCGCGTCGCAAGCAGGCAAGCAACCTGGCCAGTTGGCGGCTGTTCTGGCGCGAGCTGGACAACGATCCGGAGACCGCATTCTCGGTCGACAAGATCGACAACACCACTTGGCACCTATGGCACGCGATGGCGAAGGATTCGTCCGACCAGTCGTTCGCCGGATGGAATCGCGGATTCATCGAGCGCGTGTTCGACAAGGCCATGGCCGATCGCTTCCGGACGGCGCTCGCGGCAGCGTGGCGCAAGGACCGACCCACCCTGAAATCGGAACGACCGCCCGAAGAGCGCAACAGCTACCTGATGCGATGGCGTATGGGCCTCGCCGGCCTGTACGCCGAGGCCGAGGATGCGTCATGGGCCGTCAGACTTACTGCCGAGGAAGCCGATCTCGCGTGTCGCTACGCACTGATTGACTTGAGCCGGCTCCCGCCGTGGCTTGATGCCGTCATCCAGGTTCATCCGACCGTCGTCGATGCCGCCATCGGCAATGAGCTCTCGGCCGAACTCGAGGACACGGACGAGAAGCACGCCTCGCTGCTGCAGGAAATCTCCAACACGTCCACACCGATCGTCTCATTCTTCCTGCCACGGATCCGGACGTGGCTCAAAGCGGTGCTCGCCGACCAGGACACCGCCGTCGCGGGGATGGACAAGGTGGGACGCGCCATCACCCTGCTGCTGGAACATGGTCTCGCCGAAGACGCAGCCGATGTCCTCGACGTCGGGAGAATGCGGTTGCAAGGAACGCCCGACCCCTCGGAGACCAAGTTCTGGTTGCCGATCCTGGCGCGACTGGATCCAGCGGAATGCGTCGACACCATGGAACGACTGGCCGGGGCGATTCCGCCCGCAAAGCACTCCGTGGTCGTCGACTGGATCGCAGCCCTGTTCGGCAACAACGGATCCGAGGCGGACCTGTCGCGCTTCGAAACCCAGCCGGACCTGCTGCTGCGACTCGCCAGGATGGCCAATCGGCACGTCAGATTCGTCGACGATCTGAACCACGAAGGCGTCCACTCCATGGGTACCCGCGACTATGCTGAGCGCGGCAGGAGCGTGCTTGGCAATCGACTGCTAGGCGCCAAGGGTGCAGGCGCGTGGGAAATGAAGATGCAGTTCGCCAACGATCCGGACGTCGTGCACTTTCAGGACCGGATCCGGGCGGTCGCACTGGAGCAACTGGCCGAGGACTGGGACACCGTCATCCTGGATGAAACGGACGTCGTGCGGCTGGAAGCCGAACATGACTTCTCGCCCACCAGTCGCGTCGAGATGGCCGCACTGCTCAACGCGCGGCTGTGCGACCTCGACGATCTTCTCGTGGGCGACACGTCCCCGCGCGAACTCTGGGCGATCATTACCCAGGAACGGGTGCTGCGGAAATCACTTGCCGGAGAGCTTAAGAATCTGGCCCGCGGGGCGTATCTCGTCAATCAGGAGGCCGTCACCGGCGACGAGAAGGAAACTGACATTCGCCTCGCATCCACCAAGGAGCCGCTCGAGGCGGTCATCGAACTCAAGATCGGCGAGAACGGCTATTCGTTCACTGATCTGCAGCAGGCGCTCCACACGCAGCTAGCAGGCAAGTACATGGCACCAGAACACCGGCGGGTCGGATGCCTGCTAATCTCGATCTCCGGCGATCGGCATTGGCTGGATCCCGTAACCAAGACGCGCATGGAGTTCGAGGAGGTCGTTTCCCGGCTCGACATTGAAGCGAAGGAACTGGCGGCCAACCTCGGCTACGGGGCCCACCTCGTGGCGAAGGGACTGGATCTGCGCCCCAGGAAAGCAACATAGCGCCGCCCGCGCTCGGCTCAAGACGCGTGCACCGCATGAGCCCGGCGCATCACCATCCCGCGAACGGATATGGCCACCAACAAGAACCAGCATTTCGTGCCTCCTGCTACCTGAGGGCATTCACCGCCGGCGGCGACAACAAGATCATCAACATCTTCAATATCGATCGCGATGGCTACATCGCAGACGCCCCGGTGCGGAGCCAGTGCTCCGGCGATTACTTCTATGGCCAGGACCAGCGTCTGGACGATGCTATCCGCCATGTCGAGGAAACCTATGGCGCGGAAGCGCGGTCGCTCATCGCCGGATGCAGCACACTGAGCAGGAAGTCGGCGTTCGTGCTGCGGTCCTTCTGGGTACTCCAACACCTGCGCACCGAGGCGGCGTCTGTGCGTTTCGCGCAGATGACGCGCCAACTTGCCGATGCCATCGGCGAAGGCGAGGGTTTCGCAATGTCGATCAAGGAGGCCGTGTTGCTGGCGATGAGCTTCTATGTCGACCAGCTTCAATGCACCGACGACCTCGACATCTGTGTCGTTCGCAATATTTCCGGCGTTCCGTTCATCACGTCCGATGATCCGGCCGTGCTCACCAACCGCTGGCACTTCCACCGGCAATGGCACCTGACCAGGTCGTTCGGTCTCGGCTCGACCGGCATGATCGGCTTGCTTCCGCTGAGCGAAGACCTGCTGTGCGTCCTGTATGACCCGGAGCTCTACGAGCTTGCGTCCGTCAATGGCTTCCTGGAGACGGCGTCGAGCGACGACGTCGCGATGTTGAACGAACATCAGATCCTCAACTACCATGCGAACCTGTATGCACGCGATGCCAACGAGCATCCTCGACCGCGATGTTCGCGGCCAGCCTCGGCGCGCCATCCTCCTGCACGACCCAGGTGCGCTGCTCTATGCGGCGGCCGTTGAGGATCATCACCGGGATCACGAGGCCACTGTCCTCCGCGCGCCGCCAACGCGTGGCCCGGTCCGAATCGCGCAGATCTTCGAACGCACCGGAGGTCGCGGAATGCCGGCGGTGCCCGCAGGGTTCAAAGGCAGATCTTGTCCAGGATGATCAGGATCGACACGAGGCCAGCCAGCAGGACAAGAAGTACGCTCCCAGCAGATCCTCGACGCCGCCTTGGAAGAGTTCGGCCAGCACGGGGTTGCCGCCACCCGGATAGAAGATATCGCTCACGCGGTCGGCTTGTCCAAAGGCGGCATCTGACTACCTCACAGACCCGTGAGGTGCACAAGCGGTTGCTGATGGACATACTGCGCCCCGCATGAACCGTACGGCTCTGGCGCTGTGCCGCTGCGCGCACCTGATGCTGCTCGCCGCCGCACTCGGCCTGACCGTCCGGGGATAGCGCAGGCCACGCTGCCGACACGGGACGAGATGGCCTTGCGTCATGGGCGCGACCGGCCAGGTGACCCGGACCGGCGCGCATATCGCGGGCATGGCCCGCTCCTGCGGAACGCGGGCCGGATCAACCAGGCCGGGCTTGCGCGGCAGCGGTACGCGAACGTCCAGCCCCGGGAATCAGCAGCTTTTCCAGCAGTGCGGTCAGCAGCGCCGCCGCCACCGCGCCGCCCAGGGTCAGCACCACCCGGGTCAGCACGGCGTAGCCCGGCTCGCTGGTGGTCAGCGAACTGCTCACCAGCACCACCGCGGCCGAGAACGCGAACTGGTACACCATCGGCGGCTGGCGGCCGTGCATCATCCGGCTGCCGAAATACAGGCCCGCGAGCATGACCAGCAGCAGCACGATCGGCAGGTGGGCGATGAAGGTCAGGCAGAACAGCAGCAGCAGGGCCACCAGCGCCCCGAGGATGGTCGCGACCACGCGCTGGCGCGCCTCCTCGAAGTAGGCCTGGCGGGTGGGAAACACGAGCACGAACGTGGCCACGACCGCCAGGATCATGTTGCTGGCGTCGATGACCGAGTACAGCCAGAAGCACAGCAGCAGTTGCACGCCGGCGCGGATCGCCGCCGCCCGCACGTGGTGGCCGGGCGCGGGCACGTACGCCTCGATCATCCGCTCCCGGGTGCGCGGCGGAAACACCAGATACAGCGCGGGAATGATCAGCAGGGTGGCCAGGGCGGCCACGGTCATGCTGTCGCGCATCGCCTCCATGCCCGCGATCGAACTCATGCCCATGACCGACATCAGCACGGTCATCAGGATCACCAGCATGCCGATCGGATTGCCGGTGCGCTGGATCAGGTAGAACCCGGCGAAGAACAGCAGCGCCATCAGCATGATCAGCACCATCGGCATGGGTTTGGCCAGCGAGACCAGCGCCGCCACCAGCCAGACCATCACGATCAGCGCGATCGGACCGCCGAACGCCTTCTTCGGGTCGAACGCCTTGCGCATGCCGGCCATCAGGCCGACCGGGAGCGCCGCCAGCAGCGCCGGAATGGCGGTCTGCAGCACCGGCGCCAGTGCGAAGCCCACGACCGCCGCCGACGCCAGCCGGATCGCGAACAAGGGGTCGTCAGCTGCTTCCGGGCGCGGGGCGACGTACACCTTGGCGGCTCAGTAGAGGTAGCTGGCGATCGACTGGGCGCGATGCAGGCCCCTAGCGATCCATGCGACCGGGTTGTCGGTGCCGCTGGTGTAGACCACCACGCTGACCTTCGCGCCGGCATGCACCTGCGACGGCCATTCCTGTTCCGGATCGAGTTCAACCCGCACCGGGAAGCGCCGGGCCGGCTCGAACCAGCGCGTTTCCGGCGCGTTCTGGAGCAACCCGCCGGCGCTGGCGCGGCCCGGGTCGATCGCCCCGGCGATGCTGTGCACCTGCCCCTGGAAGATCGTGCCGGGCACCGCGTCGAACAGGATGCCGACCCGGTCGCCGGGCGCGATGTTGCCGAGCTGGTTCTCGCGCAGGTCCGCGGTCACCCAGGCGCCGCCGGTGTCGACGAAGGTCAGGGCCGGCGAGCCGGGGGCGGCGTACTGGCCCACCGCCAGCTGCAGGTTGGTGACCCTGCCGTCGCGCGGCGCTTCGACGGTGGCGTACAGCAGGTTCAGCTGCGCCTGCTCCAGTTGCAACCGGGCGGAGCGGATTTGCGGATTGTCGATGCCGCCGCTGCCCAGCTGCAGTTCGGCGCTGCGCAGTCCGGCCTGGGCCGCCTCCAGCTGCGCCTGCGCGGTGCGCAGCGAAGCCCGCGCGTTGTCGGCATCCGCGCGCGAGACCAGTTGCTGCCCGGCCAGGGCCAAGGTGCGGGCGGTCGCGGTGCGGGTGTTGTCCAGGTGCGCGCGTGCGCGAACCACCTCCGCTTGCGAGGCGGCAAGGCCGGCGGAGGAGGCGTCGATGCCCTGGGTTGCCTGCGCCAGCGCCGCCTCGGCCTGGTGCACCGCCAACTCGAACGGGCGCGGGTCTAGCGCGAACAGCGGCGTCCCCCGGGCCACGGCCTGGTTGTCGTGCACGAACACCTGCTCGACCTGGCCACCGACACGCGGCGTGATCTGGGTGACGTAGGTGGAGACGGTGCCGCGGGAGGTGTACGGAGCGTGGCGGTCGGTCAGCACGTACCAGCCCGTCAGCACCACCAGCAGCACCAGCACCAGCAAGGCGACCTTCTTCGCCGGATTGCGCGGCGCGGGGGCGGAACCCGGGGCGGGTGCCGTTTCCGCGGCCGGCGGCGTCGGCTCCGTGGCCGCCGCGGCGCCTCCGGCATGCGCTGGCGGCGGGGCCGGTGGTTGCGCGCCCCCGCGTCCGCCGGACGGGGGGGCAGGTGTCTGGCTCATCGTGAATCCTCCCTATCCACGCCTGGTCCGCGCGTGGTCGATCGTACATGGGACGTCGCTGCTTGGCAGCCGCCGGCAATTATAGTACGATACCGTACCATTTTACACCAACCGGCCCTGAATGCCTCCCGACAGATCCGCCCCCCGCGCCGGGGACCGTCCGCCTTCGCCGCGCACGCCGCCGTCCGCGCGCGGCAGGCTTGCGGCATCGGGCGGCCGCCCCCCGCGGGCGGTCTCCGAACAGACCGCCGGGCGCATCATCGACGCGGCGAAGACGCTGTTCCTGCGCGAGGGCTACGAAAAGACCAGCATGGACGCACTGGCGGCGGCACTGGGGATGTCGAAGCGGACCCTGTACGCGCGCTTTCCCGGCAAGGCCGAGCTGTTCCGTGCGGTAGTGCATTCGGTCGCCAAAAGCCACCTCCTCGCCACCGAATCCATCGACGTGGCGAGGCGCAGCCTGCGCAGCCAACTGCTGGCAGTGGGCGGGCGCCTGATCGAGGCCGTGCTCGACCCGGACATGGTCGCCATCGAGCGGGTGATCGCCGGCGAGGCGCACCAGTTCCCGGAACTGGCCACCCTGCTGAGCGACCTGCGCAGCGAACGCGTGATCGGACTGGTCGCCGGCCTGCTGCGGCATTCGGGCGTGCGCGGCCGCATGGGCAACGCCGAGGCCCGGCGCGACGCCGAGATCTTCGTGGCCCTGGTCGCGCTGCCGCCGCTGCGCCGGGCCGTGCTCCGCGCCGGTGACCACGACGATCCGGAACAGGCCGCGCGCATGCTGCGGCGCCGCGTCGACATCTTCCTGCACGGCATTGCCGGCGCCGGCCGGCAACAATAGTCGCGACATGCCGGATACCACCGCCACACCGGGGCACCCGAAGCGCAGGGCCATCGCGCGCGCGGCCGTCGGCGCGTTGCTGGCGCTGGCCATCTCGCTGGCCGGGCTGTGGGGCGCCTTCGCGCTGTGGTTCCAGCTGCCGGCATCCGCGCCGGTCCGCATCGCCGCGATCACCGCATGGTGCCTGCTGGGCATGGCGGCGCTGTCCACGCTCCCTGGCAGCCGGCGCTGGCGCCGCCGGGTGCTGCCGCTGTTCGGACTGGCCCTGCTCGGCCTGCTGGCCTGGTGGAGTACGCTGGCGCCCTCGCACGAACGCGACTGGGCGGACGACGTGGCGCGGCTGCTGGAAACCGACGTGGAAGGCAGCCGGGTGACGCTGCACAACGTGCGCAACTTCGACTGGCGCAGCGAGGCGGATTACACCCCGCGCTGGGAAACCCGCGCGTACGACCTCGACGACCTGGTCTCGGCGGACCTGGTCCTGTCCTACTGGATGGGCCCGGCGATTGCGCACACGCTGGTCTCGTTCGGGTTCGGCGACGGCGAACGGGTGGTGTTCTCGCTGGAGATCCGCAAGGAGCGCCACGAGCGCTTTTCCGCCATCGGCGGCTTCTTCCGCCGCTTCGAGCAGGTGCTGGTGGCTGCGGACGAACGCGACATCGTGCGCGTGCGCAGCAACGCGCGCGGCGAGGACGTCTACCTGTACCGGCTGGCGGTTGCGCCCGACGCGCTGCGCGAACTGTTCCTGGGCTACACGGCGGAGGCCAACCGGCTGCGGCACGAACCGCGCTTCTACAACACCCTGACCAGCAACTGCACCACCATCGTGTTCGATCTGGCGCGGAAGATATCGCCTGGCCTGCCGCTGGACTACCGGCTGCTGCTGTCGGGGTATTTCGCCGAGTACGTCCACGATCTCGGCGGCCTGGCGCCGGGCCACGGATTCGCCGAACTGCAGGCGCGCGGCCGGATCGTCGCGCGGGCGCGGGCCGCGGACGCCAGCGGCGAGGACTTCCCGCAGGCGATCCGGCGCGGCGTGCCCGGCATCCCCGCGCGCTCGCCGCACCGGGAGGCGCGATGACCACGGCAGGATCGCGGCGGTGCCGACGCGCCGGGCGCCTGGCGGCGGCGCTGTTGGCGCTCGCGCTGCTGCCCGGCTGCGCGATGCTCAGGGATTTCCAGCCGTCGGTCGAAGTCAGGCCGATGAACGCCGGCGAGTACATCGCGATGAAGCGCGGCGACATCCTGACCAGCGGTGCGTTGAGCACCGCGACCGTGCAGACGATCAGCGTCGCCGGACTGGAGCAGGACGGCTGCGCGCAGCCGTCCATGGACTGCATCGCCGCGCTGGGCGAGGCGAGCGGCATCGGCGACGAACACCGCATCTCGGCGCTGACCGAACTGTGGCTGCAGCACGCGATCGCGCTGTCGTCCGGACGCGCGCCGGCACCGCCGCAGGCGCGCGTCGACGCCTGGCTGGAGGTTGCGCGGCACGCATACGCCTATCTGTTCTTCACCCCCCGGACCCCGGGCGACCGCGCGTTCGAAGACCGCCAGACCCAGGTCATCGACTACTACAACCACGCGGTGCAGGAAGCGACGACGCGGCTGTTCCAGCACTGGCAGGCGGTCGACCAGGCCACCGCCATCGACGACATCCTGCGCGAGGCCGGATGGACCCTGCACAGCGACCTGTCGGGCGTACGCCTGCCGGGCGGCGCGGCCATGCCGGACGAGGTGGTGCCGGCGTCCGCGCTGTTCTTCGGCGGCCTGCGCAGTACCTACCGGCGCGACGGATTCGGCGCCGAACTGGTGGCGGTGGTCGAGGACGGCCGCGGCGCCGCGGCGCCCGCGCCGGAGGATGAGGCGCCGGACGCGGAACGGCGCACGGAGGAAACAGGGGCGGACGCGGGGGAGGCGCCGCGGCGGCGGCCACCGGGCTTCAGCGAGATGCCGTCGCCGGCGATGACCGTGCTGGCCCACTTCCCCGGCGACGACCTGCGGCAGGTGCTCGCCACCCGCGAGGTCGAACTGAACGTGCACGACCCCTACCAGGAGGCCACCGTCGAACTGCATGGCCAGACGGTGCCGCTGGCCGCCAACTTCACCGCCGGCTACGGCCTGTGGCTGGCGCGTTCGGGTTTCTCCAGGCAGGCCCTGCAGACCCTGCTGGGCCGCGAGCAGGGCATCGACCGGCCGCACCTGTACCTGATGCAGCCCTACGACCCGGACCGCAGGATCATCCTGATGCTGCACGGACTGGCCAGCAGCCCCGAAGCCTGGGTCAACGTGGCCAACGAGATCCTCGGTGACGAGACCCTGCGCCGGGAGTTCCAGGTCTGGCAGGTCTACTACCCGACCAACATGCCGATCGTGCTCAACCACGCGGCGATCCGCCGCGCCCTGGCCGAGACCCTGCGCACGTTCGATCCCGAGGGCACGGCGGCCGCTTCGAACGACATCGTGCTGATCGGCCACAGCATGGGCGGGGTGCTCACGCGCCTGCTGGTGTCCTCGGCGGACGAGGAACTGTGGGACTGGCTGCTGCACGAACGCGAACTGGACGAGGACCGGGAGGCGCTGGTCCGCACGCGGCTCGACCCGATAATGCGTTTCGAGCCGTTCCCGGGCGTGAGCCGGACGATCTTCATCGCCGCGCCCCATCGCGGCACCCATGTGGCCACCAACCGCCTGGCGCGCTGGCTCGCGCGCCTGATCCGGCTGCCGCTGACCCTCCTGGAAGGCCTGGACGATGCCGTGCAGGCCCTGGCCGGCAGCGGCGACGAAGGGGCGGGGCCGAATGCGGCCCTGCCCAACAGCATCGACAACCTGCGCATGGACGACCCCTTCATCCAGGCCGCCGCCAAGCTGCCGATTTCGCCGCGGGTGCGCTACCACTCGATCATCGCCCGGAGCCTGCCCGAGGTGCCGCTGGAAGAGTCCGACGACGGCCTGGTGCCGTACTGGAGCGCGCACCTGCCCGGCGCACTGTCGGAGCAGGTGATCGTCTCCGGCCACAGCGTGCAGGAAACCGCGCCGGCGATCCTGGAGATCCGCCGCATCCTGCACGAGGACCTGGCCGCGACCGAACCCCGGGCCGGAACCTGTTCCAGCCACACCCGGCGATGCGGATGTGGCGGACGTTCCGGTCGCCTCACCCTGAGCCCGGAAAATTCCGAGTATGAGAACCACCGCTCTTGGCAGGAAGCTGTTCTTCGATACTCCCGATAACGGCCCCTAATCCCCTGCCTGGTCAACGTCCACTAGCGGCCATTTGCCGCCGTTGACTGGAGTGCCCTTCCGACACATTCCGGGCGTTTGTACGACTATGAAATGCAGGCTAGTCCGCTGGCTAGTTCGGACTCAACGCCGAGGGGGCCGCTGGATTCTGGAGTCAAGGCGTATCCATTATTGAGTCAGTATCCAGCTTCCCAACATGGGACGCGCAGAACGGGCCCAGCGCGTCTTGGATCATGCGCAGAGCGGCTTTCTGACTGTCGGTTGCGTCGGGTTGCTGTAGCGACTGCATCATCGATCCGAAGCGCGAAAGGTAGTGGTCCCAGAACGTTTCGTAGGTGTTGCTGCGATCGTAGGCAGCAATGAAGCTCAGAGCTTCGGCGGCAATCTGTGATGCGTCTTGGATGGTCATGCGGCCTCACGGTGCTCATAGTAGGGATGTCGCTTGTCGTCGAAGATCGCATACAGCGCCGTCAAGCTCCCAGCGTCTGGGTTGAGCCAGGCGTCGATGTGCTCAGGCTTGATGTTGATGATCGTCCGATCGTGGCCCGCCGCAGCGACCTCCGGCTCGGGCTCGTCGGTGATGGCTGCGAATGACAGTAGATCTGGTTCCTGGCCCCGTGGGTCGATCCAGTGCGACCACAGGCAGGCGATCAACATCGGCTCGCGGTCGCGCGGGGTGAATGCCAGTATCTTGTTCTTGCCGTCCGGACCTTCGACGTTCTCATAGAACACGTCGGCGACCATGAGGCCGTGCGTATAGCCGAACTGGCCTTTCCAGAAGCCCTCCAGGTTGTCGCGCCGGGCGTTATAGGTCCCGGGGAACTTCCGATCATAGAAGGCCGGCTTACCGGCTAGCCGGCACTGATAGCGCATGGGTCGGATGACCCGCTCGCCGCCCTCGGACACCAAGATGTGACAATAGCTGCCCGGATAAATGCGCTGATCGCTGTCCTTGGGCTCCGTCCGCTTCAGGGTCGCCAGGCGTGTCTTGATCTGGTCGAGCTTGTTGCTCCCGATCCGCACATCCTCTTGCGCCTTCTTGGTCGTCTTGGTCTGCAGGGCGCGCTGGCCGTCCGCGACCCGCTTGCGCTGGGCGAACAGCTCGGTCTCGAGCGCAGCCGTCTCCCGGGCGTCCCATTGCCGGATCAGGTCGGCGACCTCCGGCGGTCCGTCCCGGAGGAATCCTATGTCCATGGCCCGAGGAGTGCGCGGCCGCCGGGCGTACGGGTCCATCCCTTCGTCCAGCCAGTACAGGCGGACGTACTCCTTGACCGTCATCTTGGACCCGGTCTCGCGCTGGAACTTCCGGTGTTCGGCGCGAACTATCGAGGAATAGCACATGGGAACCTCCGGACGAAGCATGAGCGTAGCGCGTCGCAGCCAGCGAGACCGTGAGGGCTAGGCTTTACCCCATGCCCCGCCACACCCCACCCAACCCCTACCGCGAGATCAAGCTCGGGGAGCTGGCCGACGCCCTCATGCGCCGGGCAGGCGACCTGCTCGACGGGACACAGGTGGGTCGCAGGGATACCGCGTACATGCTCATCCGGGCCAGCCACACTCTGCGGCCGGACCAGCGCTTCCCCAACTCTCCCGGGACGTTGGCTAAGACGGACCCGGCCAAGGCAGCCGAGCGGTACATCGAGCAGCTCGAGCACGAGTGCCGGGCCTTGCGCTGGTGGATCGTCGGTCAGGCCACGGACGCATTGCTGCCAGCGCCAACAGATTTCGGACCACTCTCGGCCTACATCGCGGCACAGCACCATCGGGCCCAGGAGAGCGACGAAGCGTGCGCAGAAGTGCTTCGCGCAATCGCTGCGGATAGAAGTCGATGGGTTCCCACGCAGGTAGGCGTTTCCCGACACGCAGGCGCGCAGCGAGCCGATAGCGCCGGTCATGTCGCCAATGGATCCTGATGCCTGCCAGCAACGCGCGGTACGCCCAGCTGGGGATCGTTTGCGACCCA
>JAIUOJ010000085.1 GCA_020161335.1 Pseudomonadota bacterium | reverse complement strand
TCGCGGGTCGGGCGATGCGGGTGGACGCCGTGCCCTGGGTCTTCCAGGCGGGAGGGGCTGCCCGGTCACAACAACAATAACCAAGCTGGGGAAACACCATGTCCAAGGGACAGTCCTTGCAGGATCCTTTCCTGAATGCATTGCGCCGCGAGCGCGTTCCGGTCTCCATCTACCTGGTCAACGGCATCAAGCTGCAGGGCGTGATCGAGTCTTTCGACCAGTTCGTCGTGCTGCTGCGCAACACCGTCAGCCAGATGGTCTACAAGCACGCCATTTCCACCGTGGTGCCGGCGCGCAACGTGCGCGTGGGGCCGGGCGGCGGGGTGGTGCAGGCCGGCGAGGGGGGCGAGGGCCACGAGGACCTGACCGCCGAGACCGCCTGAACCGGGCGGCCCGGCGCCCGCCGGGGGCCGGGCACGGTTGAAGTCCGGGGGCGCGGCCTCCATGTCGGGGGGCGTACACCGTCGAACGAGCCCGAATGCCGACGCAACTCTTTGAGCGCTCCCGCCGGGGCGAACACGCCCTGCTGATCCAGCCCCATGCCGGCGGCCCGCCGGACGAGGCCGAGCTCGAGGAGTTCGCCGAACTGGCGCGTTCCGCCGGCGCCACCGTGGCCACCCAGGTCACCGCGCGCCTCGACCGGCCCAACCCGGCCACCCTGATCGGCAGCGGCAAGCTGGAGGAGGTGAAGGCCGCGGCCGACGCCGTCGGCGCCGACCTGGTGCTGGTCAACCATCCGCTCAGCCCCGGCCAGGAGCGCAACCTCGAGAAGATCCTCGAGCGGCGCGTGGTCGACCGCACCGGCCTGATCCTCGACATCTTCGCCCAGCGTGCGCGCAGCGCCGAAGGCAAGCTGCAGGTCGAACTGGCCCAGCTCAAGCACATGGCCACGCGCCTCGTCCGCGGCTGGACCCACCTCGAGCGCCAGCGCGGCGGGTCGATCGGCCTGCGGGGCCCCGGCGAAACCCAGCTCGAAACCGACCGCCGGCTGCTTCAGAAGCGCGTCGACATGCTGCAGAAGCGGCTGGAGAAGGTGGACGTGCAGCGCACCCAGATGCGCCGCGCGCGATTGCGCAGCGAACTGCCGCGCGTGGCCCTCGTGGGCTACACCAACGCCGGCAAGTCGACGCTGTTCAACGCCCTCAGCGGCGCCGACGCCTATGCCGCCGACCAGCTGTTCGCCACGCTCGATCCCACCGTGCGCCGGATCGCGCTGCCGAGTGGGCCGGTGGTGCTGGCCGATACCGTCGGCTTCGTGCGCGACCTCCCGCACGAACTGGTCGCCGCGTTCCGCTCCACCCTGAGCGAGGCGCGCGAAGCCGACCTGCTGCTGCACGTCGTCGATGCCGCCGATCCGCTGCGCGACGAGCGCATCCGCCAAGTCGATGCGGTGCTCGCCGAGATCGGCGCCGGCGACATCCCGCAGTTGCTGGTGTTCAACAAGATCGACCGCATCGAAGGCGCGGTGTCGCGCCGCGATGCGCCGGGCGAGGATCGCGAACGGGTGTGGATCTCGGCGCGCGACGGCGTCGGCATCGACCTGCTGCTGGCGGCGCTGTCCGGGCGCCTGATGCAGCGCCGGGTGGTGGCCGAGCTGACGCTGCCCGCCAGCGCGGGCCGCCTGCGCGCGCGCCTGCACGCGCTGGACGCGGTGCGCGGCGAATCGCACGACGAGCACGGCTGGCGCCTGTCCGTCGACCTGTCCGAGGCCGACGCCGCGCGCCTGGCCACGCAGGAGGAAGGCGCCGAGGCGCTGCGCGAGCTGCTGCCGGGCCCGGCGGAGGCCGACGCCGGGCTCACCGGGTAAACTAACGGACCGCGTGGCCGGCGACGGCGCGTGGCGCATCCTATCCACTGGAGCAGGCATGGCCTGGAACATCCCCGGCAAGAACGACAACGACCGGCCGCCCGAGCGCGAGCGGTCGGGCGGCAACGGCCGCAATCCCTGGCCGCCCAAGCGCCGCGGCAGCGGCGGTGGCGGCCTCGGCGACCGGCTGCGCGACCTGTTCGACGGCGGTGGTGGTGCCGGCGGCGGCAATCCGCTGCGCTGGATCGCCGTCGCGCTGGCGCTGTGGCTCGTGTTCACCTGCTTCGTGCTGATCGGCGAACAGCAGCGCGGCGTCGTGCTGCGCTTCGGCGAGACCGCGCGCATCATGCAGCCCGGCCCGAACTTCAAGCTGCCCTGGCCGATCGAGCGCGTGATCAAGGTCGACGCCACCAGCGTGCGCACCTTCAGCAACAGCGTGCCGGTGCTGACCCGCGACGAAAACATCGTGATCGTCTCGTTCAACGTGCAGTACCGCATCAGCGATCCGGAGCTGTTCCTGTTCGGCACGCAGGACGCGGAGCGCGTGCTCCAGCAGGTCTCGCAGAGCGCGGTCCGCGAGCAGATCGGCCGCGCCGACCTCGATACCGCGCTCAACGCCCGCGGCCCGCTGTCGGTGGCGGCGTCCACCGCGCTGCAGGCTTCGCTGGAGGCCTACCGCACCGGCCTGGCGGTGACCGAACTCAACCTGCAGGACGCGCGTCCGCCGGAAGAGGTCAAGCCCGCGTTCGACGAAGTGAACAGCGCCCAGCAGACCAACGAGCGCCTGGTCAACGAAGCGCGTGCCTACGCCGCCAAGGTGGTGCCGGAGGCGCGCGGCGAGGCCGCGCGGCTGCGCACCACCGCCGAGGGCTACAAGACCGCGGCCGTGGCCCGCGCCACCGGTGACGCCGAGCGCTTCAACCTGGTGGTCGCCGAATACCGCAACGCGCCCGACGTGACCCGCAAGCGCATGTGGCTCGATACGGTGCAGGACGTGGTGGCCAGCAACCGCCGCATCGTCGGCGGCGACGGCCGCCAGCTGATCTACGTGCCGATGACCGGCCAGGGCGGCACGACCGCGCAGCCGCCGGTGCTGCCGCAGGAAGTGATCTCGCCGCCGGTCAGTTCGACCCCGGATTCCGCGCTGCCGCGCCCCGCACGCCCGGCGCGCACCGAAGGAGGCAACCGATGAGGCTCAACCTGTGGATCCCGGTGGCCGTGATCGTGCTGCTGGGCCTGTTCAGCTCGGTGTTCGTGGTCCGCGAGGGCCAGGTGGCGCTGGTGCTGAACCTGGGCCGCGTCGCCCGCACCGACATCGGCCCCGGCCTGCACTTCAAGATCCCGCTGATCGAGTCGGCGCGCGTGTTCGACCAGCGCTTCTACGCCGCCGAGTTCTCGCCCGAGCGCTACCTCACCTCCGAACGCAAGGACGTGAGCGTCGACTTCATCGCGATCGGCGTGATCAGCAACGTCGGCGATTTCTACCGTGCCACCAGCGGCGTGATGGAAACCGCGAACGAGCGACTCGCGCCGATCATCAAGGACTCGCTGCGCAACGAGATCAACTCGCGCACGCTGCAGCAGCTGGTGTCGGGCGACCGCGCCGAGATCGTGGCCAAGCAGCTCGAAGGCATCAACAAGGGTGCGGCCACGCTGGGCATGCGCATCATCGACATCCGCCTCAAGCAGATCGAGCTGCCCACCGACAGCGACGTGATCGGCCAGGTCTACGACCGCATGCGCGCCGAGCGCCGGCAGGTGGCCAGCCGCCTGCGCGCCGAGGGCGAGGAGCAGGCGCGTCGCATCCGCGCCGAGGCCGACCGCGAACAGACCGTGCTGGTGGCCGAGGCCGAGCGCGATGCGCAGAAGCTGCGCGGCGAAGGCGATGCCGAAGCCACGCGCATCTACGCATCCGCGGCCAACCGCGACCCCGCGTTCTTCGCCTTCCAGCGCAGCCTCGACGCCTACCGCGCCGCCTTCGCCGACGGCAACAGCGTGATCGTGCTGGAGCGCGACGACCCGTTCCTGCAGTACCTGCGCAGCGACCGCTGACGCGCGACCTCGCTGTTTTAGGTGTGTTCCTTCCCCCACTTGCGGGGGAAGGTGCCGAAGGCGGAGGGGAGCGCCGAAAGTGCGCGCTTCCGGCCTGCAGACACCCCCCCCACCCGGCGCTTCGCGCCACCCTCTCCCGTGCAACCCGAGAGGGGTAAACGCTGTCCTGAACGGGATCGGCCGAGGAGTTCGACACCATGAATGATCTCTGGGCCGCGCTGTGCCTCGTTGCCGTGATCGAGGGGCTGTTCCTGTTCGTGTCGCCCGGCGGCTGGAAGCGCGCGGCGCAACAACTGCTGGCCATGCCCGACCACCAGGTACGCGTGATGGGCGCCATCGTCCTGGTCGCGGGGCTGGTGGCGCTGACCCTCGTGCGCAACTGAACCCCGCGGGCCCGCGCCGGCCGCCACGGTAGCCCCGGGCGCGAAAAACCCGGAGAATGCACAAAAGCCGGTTGGGCCGATTCGATCAGAACGGACCACCGGCTTTTTCCGTGTCGCGCTGCCGGTCTCTACCAGCGGCAGGCGACCATGGCGCGCCGCCGCGCGCGAATCCACCCGCTTGCGCGGTCGCACGCTTTCAGGAGTGAGGGAAATGGGTCAGTCAGTCGTGGTGTTGGGCGCCCAGTGGGGCGATGAAGGCAAGGGCAAGATCGTCGACTTGTTGACCGAGGAGATCGGTGCGGTCGTGCGTTTCCAGGGCGGCCACAACGCGGGCCATACCCTGGTGATCGGCGGCAAGAAGACCGTCCTGCACCTCATCCCCTCCGGCATCCTGCGCGACGATACGCTGTGCCTGATCGGCAACGGCGTGGTGCTCAGCCCGGCCGCGCTGCAGAAGGAGATCGCCGAGCTCGAAGGCAACGGTGTCGAAGTGCGTTCTCGGCTCAAGATCAGCCCGGCCACGCCGCTGATCATGCCGTACCACATCGCGCTCGACCAGGCGCGCGAAAAGGCTGCCGGCGGCAAGGCCATCGGCACCACCGGTCGCGGCATCGGCCCCGCGTACGAGGACAAGGTGGCGCGTCGCGGCATCCGCGTCGCCGACCTGCATTACCCCAGGCAGTTGGAAGAACTGCTGCGCACCGCGCTCGACTACCACAACTTCGTGCTCACGAAGTACTTGAACAGCGATGCCATCGACTTCCAGCAGACATACGACGAAGCGCTGGCGTTCGGCGACTACGTGCAGCCGATGAAGTCCGACGTCGCCGGCATCCTCCACGACCTGCGCAAGCAGGGCAAGAAGGTGCTGTTCGAAGGCGCGCAGGGCGCTTTGCTCGACATCGACCACGGCACGTACCCCTACGTCACCAGCAGCAACACCACCGTTGGCGGCGCGTATGCCGGCACCGGTGTGGGGGCGGACGCGATCGACTACGTGCTCGGCATCGCCAAGGCCTACGCCACGCGCGTGGGCGGTGGCCCGTTCCCGACCGAACTCGATGACGCCATCGGGCAGGGCATCCGCGACCGCGGCCAGGAATACGGCGCCTCCACCGGCCGTCCGCGTCGTTGCGGCTGGATGGACATCGTCGCGCTCAAGCGCGCCGTCGCCATCAACGGCATCAGCGGCCTGTGCATCACCAAGCTCGACGTGCTCGACGGCATGAAGACGCTGAAGATCTGCATCGCCTACGAATACCGCGGCAAGCGCACCGAATACGCACCGCTCGACGCCGCCGGCTGGGAAGAGATCACGCCCGTGTACCTGGAGTTCCCCGGCTGGGACGAGAACACTCACGGCGTGACCGAGTGGGACAAGCTGCCCCCCGCCGCCCGCGCCTACCTGCGCGCGCTGGAGGAACTGGCGGGTTGCCCGCTGGCCATCGTCAGCACCGGCCCGGATCGCGACCACACCATCGTGCTGCAGGACCCGTTTGCCTGACGTGCCGATGTGCCGGCGTGCTGATTTGCCGACGTGCCGATGTGCTGACTTGCTGATGTGCCCGTTCCCGCGGTTGGCCCCCTCTCCCGCTTGTGGGAGAGGTCTGGGGTGAGGGCTCCCCCAGGCTTCCGCCATCGTTTCGGATCCTCGATTTCCTGCGGATTCGCCAAGGCGGCGTCAACGATGCCAAGCGAGAGCCGGGTAGCGTCGAAAGCATCCGCTCGGCGTTCGTGGAGATCCAGCGGCACCTGTTTCGTCAGGCGTGATGTCTCGCTCCCTGCCGGTGTTTGCGCGTGACTGATCTTCACAGCCGCCTGCAGTTGCCCCCCGGTCCATGGCCCACGCTGCTCGACGGCCTTTGCGCGCGCTTCCCGGCGATCCCGCGCGAGGCGTGGGTCGACCGCTTTGCACGTGGCCGCGTGCAGGAGGCCTCGGGCGCTGCGCTCACCGCCGATGCGCCGTATCGGGTGGGCATGGAGGTTCGCTACTTCCGTGAGGTGATCGACGAGCCGGTGGTCGCGGCGCGCGAAGCGGTGCTGCATGTCGATGCGCACCTCGTGGTGGCGGACAAGCCGCACGGGTTGCCGGTCACGCCGGCGGGAGCGTACGTGCGCGAGACCTTGCTGCGGCGGTTGATCGAGCGGCTGGACAATCCGGATCTGGTGCCGCTGCACCGTCTGGACCGGGCCACGGCGGGGCTGGTGCTGTTCTCGGCGAACCCGGACACGCGCGATGCTTACCAGGTGCTGTTCCGCGAGCGACGCATCCGCAAGCAGTACGAAGCGATCGCGCCGGCGCTGCCTGGCGCGGTGTTTCCGCTGGTGCGCAACACGCGGCTGGAACGCGGCGAGCCGTTCTTCCGCATGCGCGAGGTCGAGGGTACGCCGAACAGCGAGACGCGGATCGACGTGGTTGCCCGCGACGGTGCGTGGTGGCGCTATGCGCTGGAACCGGTGAGCGGGCGCAAGCACCAGCTGCGCGTGCACATGGCGGCACTGGGCGCGCCGATCCGCAACGATCCGTGGTATCCGGCGCTGCTGGCGCCTGCCCAGGCAGACCTGTTGCCGCCGCTGCAGCTGCTGGCGCGGGTGCTGGCATTCGACGATCCGCTGGACGGGCGGCCGCGCGTGTTCGAGAGCGCGATGCGGCTGGGTTAGCGATGCGGCATGCGCCGAGGCGAGCCGTGCCCGGCGCATGCCGCGAATCGCGAGGCGTGGTGTCAGGCGGGGGTCGCCGGCTTGCGCACGGCGCGCACCACGTTGCGCGAGCCGCCGCCGCAATAGAACGTGCCGGCGCCGTCGTTCTCCAGGCCGCTCACGAACACGCCTTCGGGCAGGCGCAGGCGTTCGAGCACGGCGCCGTCGGCGGGGTCGATGCGACGCAATTCGCTTTCGTCGTTTTCCCAGGTGCCATGCCAGAGTGCGTCGTCCACCCAGGTCACGCCGGTCACGAAGCGGTCGGACGACAGCGTGCGCAGCACCGCGCCCGTTTCGGGATCGATCTCGTGGATCCTGCGTTCGCGGTATTCGCCAACCCACAGTCGGCCGTCGGCCCAGGCCATGCCGGAGTCGCGGCCGTCGCTGGGCGAGGGGATGGAATGCACCACCTGGCCGGTGGCGAGGTCGATGCGGTCGATGCGCGCTTCTGCGATCTGGTACAGGTGGGTGCCGTCGAACGCGGTGCCGGCATCGCCGGGCAGGTCGAGCGTGCGCACGGTATCGCCACTGGCGGGGTCGAACGCGACCACGTGCTTGCCGAGCGCGGCCCAGACGTTGCGGCCATCGAAGCTGACGCCGGCGACGCCCTCGACGGCGTCGAACGGGCCGTACTCGCGCAGGACTTCGGCGGTGGCGGTGGGGATGTGGCTGGCAGGCGAGGCGGAGGTATCCATGTGGAGTGTTCCCGAGGACGCGCCGGTGTGGCGCCGTGGAGCCAATCTAGCCCTGCGCCGGCAGGGCCGGGAGTAACAATGTCGTCGCGAATCCCGCCGGCGGTGCCAGCCATCGGCGCGTACGCGTGCGGCCGGTGGCGCGCACGCGGCCGGCGGCTTCGAGTTCGACCAGGGCGCGCTGCACGGTGCGCTGGCTGGTGCCCAGCGCCAGGGCGAGCGCCGCGGTGGACCACGCCTCGCCATCGGACAGCAACGCCAGGAGCGCGGCCTGTTCCCCGGCAATGGGCGGCGCCAGCACGATGACCTCGCGTGCATCGTGTGGCACGAGGCGGAAGCCGCGCGCCGTCGCGTCGATGCGCGCCCACGGTTTCACCAGTGCACGCAGGCGGCCCAGCTCCACCCGCAGCCGCGCGCGATGCGTGTCGTCGACGTCGCGCAGGCGGAAGGCGGCGGCGATCAGCGCGTCGCGGTCGGCCTCGCCCGGCCATGCCCGTGCCAGGGATTCCAGCAACGCGAACAGCACCGGACGGCGCGCGAGCGGCAACCACGCGTCGCCCAGGCGCAGGCCGAGGCGGCAGGCATCCGCCACCAACGCGCCGCGGGCGAGCACGGCCTCCACTTCGTCCAGGCGCAGCACGCGTTCGCCCCGCGCGGAGACGAGGCGCGCGGCGGGCTGGTGCAGCGTGGCGGACACCGCCTCCACTTCCGCCGCGAGCGCGGCAATGCCGGCCTGCGTGGCGGCGCGGCGCGCGTGGTCCAGCGCCTCGCGCGCGGGTGCGGTGCGCAGCGCGCGCAGCGCCAGCCCCGCCGCGGCAAGTTGCGCCACGGCCAGCAAGGCCGGCGGCAAGGGCTGGCCGTCGAGCCGCGCCAGTTCCGCGCGCGCATCCGCCAGCTGGCCCAGCAGCAGCCAGCGCCGCACCGCCACCAGCCGAGCATGAGCGACGTTGCGCGCGTCGCCCAGCGCTTCGAGCGTGGCGATGGCCTGCATCAGCGCGCGTGGGCTGGCGTCGAGTTCGCGCAGGGCAAGGGCGACTTCGGCATCGGCCACCACGCAACGCGCGCGTGCCCGCGCTTCGTGCGTGCCGAAGCCACGCGCCGCGCGCTTGAACAGGTCGCGTGCGCGCGGCAGGTCGCCCAGCTGCGCCATCGCGATGCCGTGCAGGGCCAATGCCGGCGGGTCGTCGCGCAGGGCCACGCGCTTGAGCGCGCCCAGCGCATCGCCGGCGGCGAGCGCACGCGCGGCCGCGGCGATCAGGGAATCCATGGGCGAAGGTTAGGGCAGAACGGGGCGGGTTGAACGCTGCCGCACCCGTTCGCGTTGGCCGTGCCGCCGCTGCAGGCCGGACGCCGGAACGGGACGTCAGGCCGCGACCAGCCTCGCCAGTGCGTTCTCGAGTTCGCGCTTGCCGTAGGGCTTCTGCAGCACCATGGCGTGGCGGTAGGGCTCGGGCACGCCGATGGCACCATAGCTGGTGGCGAACAGGTAGGGGATGCCGCGCGTGTCCAGCGCGTCGGCCACCGGGAAGGACGGCGTGCCGGCGAGGTTGATGTCGAGCACCGCCAGGTCGATGGGGTGGCGGTCGAGCGCGGCGAGCGCGGCGTCGACGTTGTCGACGCTGGCGGCCACGTCGTAGCCCAGTTCGGGCAGCACGTCCTCCAGCAACATGACCAGCAGGGACTCGTCCTCGACGATGAGCGTTCGCAGTGGCATGCCGGGCCTCAGGTGCGGGCAGGGGGAAGCGGGGCGGTGATCGTGCACTCCACGCCGGTCGGCGCGAAGTCGAACCGGACGTCGCCGCCGAGGTCGTAGCGCAGTCCGCGCTCGATCAGGCGCGAGCCGAAGCCGCGGTGGGTGGGGGGTGCGACCGGCGGGCCGCCACGCTCGCGCCAGGCCAGGCGCAGCTGGCGCGCATCGGCGTGGTCCTCGGCCTGCCAGTGGATCTGCACGTTGCCGCCGGGCGTCGACAGTGCGCCGTACTTCATGGCGTTGGTGCACAGTTCGTGCAGGGCCATCGCCAGCGCCACCGCGCGGCGCGGGTCGAGGCTGGCCGTCGGTCCTTCGATCGAGAAACGCGATGCGTCGCCGTCCAGGCACGGCGCGATGGCGGTGCGCACCAGCTCCTCGACGGTGGCGCCTTGCCATTGCTTGCGGGTCAGGGTGTCGTGCGCCTGCGCCAGCGCCACCAGCCGCGCGTCGATGCGTTCCGCCGCGGCGACGGCGTCGGGCGTGTTGCGCAGCGTCTGCTGCACCATTGACTGGACCACGGCAAGGGTGTTCTTGACGCGGTGGTTGAGTTCGTTGACCAGCAGCTGCTGGTGCTGCGCGTGGCGCACGCGTTCGGTGACGTCGGTGGCGGCGCCGAACCATTCGACCACCTGGCCGGTCGCGTCGCGGATCGGCACCGCGCGCGAATCCACCCACACCCAGCCGTCGTCGCCATCGCTCACGGCGAGGCGGTGCTCGACGGCGTACGGTACCTCGGCATGGCAGGCGCGCTGCACGGCATCGGCCACGCGCGCGCGGTCGTCGGGATGGACGAAGTCCTCCAGCCAGTTGGACGATGCGCCACGCGGCAGTCGGGCCACCGCGCGCCCGCCCAGGATCTCCAGCTCGTCCCAGGTGGCGTTGGTGCGATAGATCAGGTCGGAGCTGGACAGCACGATGGCGCTGAAGCGCTGCTCGCTGCCGCGCAGCGCGTCCTCGTTCCGCTTGCGCTCGGTGACGTCGCGCGTGGTGCCGGCGATGGCTTCCACCTCGCCATCCGGGCCGATCACCGGCATGAAGATGTAGTCGTAGATGCGCACGCCCTGCGTCTGGTGCGGGAACGGCACGTCGCCGCGCACGGGCGCGCGGGTGGCCACGACGCGCTCGATTTCCTCATCATGCATCGCCGCGTGCCAGGGCTCGTAGCCGATCTCCAGGCAGGTCTTGCCCATGGCCTCGTCCCAGGACAGGCCCCACATCGCCAGCAGTGCCTCGTTGGCGTAGATGAAGCGGTGCCGGCGGTCGAACACGTAGATCAGGTCCGGCGTGGCGCCCAGCACGGTCTCGTACAGGCGCACGCGCGCGCTGTCGGGCAGGTGCAGGGAACCTTGCGGCGTGGCCAGTGCGAGATCGTTGTCCATGCGGCCCATGACAATGCCTGCAGGGGTCGTGGGCGAAGCGTGAAGGCGGCACGACGCATTGCCGTCGTCGCGCCGTGCTTGGGGTGCGCGGACCGACGGGTTACGCTGGCTTCGACGGGCAGGCGGGGACGACGCATGGGATCGACGGCAAGCGCGCGGAGCAGGGGCCGGTGCCGCCCGGGTGCGTGCTTCGGCATGGCGCTGTGGGCCGGATGGATGCTGATGCTGGCCGGAGCGGTGCAGGCGGCCGACCTCGATGCGTTCTGGGACACGCCGCGCAAGGGCGGCAACAGCTTCAACGGCGCGCCGCCGGACGAAGCGTACTATCGCGCGCTGGCGGACACGGGCGCGACGTGGGTGCGCCTGGCCTTCGACAAGTGGCCCGGCGCGCGCCGCGATTTCCTGATGGGCGATGCGGATGACTACACGGGCCTGGCCGAACAGGATCTCGCCGTGCTGCGCCGCTCGCTGGACGCCGCGCATGCGGCCGGGCTGAAGGTGGTGCTGGTGCCGCTGGGCCTGCCGGGTGCGCGCTGGACACAGCACAACGGCGGCCGGTACGACGATCGCCTGTGGTCGCAGCCCGGCCATGCCGAACAGGCGGCGCGCTTCTGGCGCGACCTGGCCGCGGCGCTGCGGGACCATCCCGCGATCGCCGCCTACAACCTGATCAACGAGCCGGCGCCGGAAAAAGCCACCGGCTTCGACGAATACGCATCGATGCCGGCGCGGCGCGCGTGGCAGCAGGCGCATGCCGGCACCCTGCGCGACCTCCACGCGTTCCAGTCGCGGCTGATCGCGGCGATCCGCGAAGTCGATCCGCTGACACCGGTGATGGTCGAGGGCGGCTTCCATGCCAACCCGCGTTCACTGGCGGCATGGCCGGCCCGGCTGGACGACGCGCGCGTGCTGTACGCCTTCCACATGTACGAACCCTATGACGCCACCAGCGCGCCGAACCTGCGGCGCGAGCATCCGCGGCGCTATCCGGGCGCGACCACCGGCGACGGTGCCACGCGCACGGCCTGGGACCGCCAGGCGGTGGCCGCGCACGTGGGCACCGCATTCGACTGGGCGCAGGCGCAGGGCCTGCCGCCGACGCGGGTGGTGGCCGGCGAGTTCGGCTGCATGCGCCGCTGGGCCGATTGCGCTGTGTACCTCGGCGACGTGATCGATGCGATCGAGGCGCGCGGCGGGCACTGGGCGTTCTATGCCTTCCGCGAGGACGTGTGGGACGGCATGGACTACGAACTGCCGCCGGAACTCGCGCCGGGCCGGTTCTACGTCCTGTCCGAACAGGGGCGGGCCGACGCGCTGCCGCGCGACGGTGCGCTGATGGACCTGCTGCGCGCGCGGATGCGGGAGTGAGCGCGGGCCGCCGCTGGCGTTACGATGCCGCGGCCATGCCACGCGCCGCCCGCCACCTGCCCTGGAAGCCCGTGCTGCTCTACGGCGGCCTGCTGGCCGCCGGCACCCTGCTGCTGCGCTGGCTGGACTACCAGCGGCTGGTGCGCAGCCACGCCGGGCTGGTCTGGGACGGCCTGCTGGCGGCGGGCTTCCTCGCGCTCGGGATCTGGCTGGGCGTGCGGCTGCTGGCGCGGCGCGCCCCGGCGGCGGTGTTCGAGGGCAATGCGCAGGCGCAGGCGGCGCTGGGGATCAGTGACCGCGAGCTGGCGGTGCTGGCGGAGATCGCGGCCGGGCACTCCAACAAGGAGATCGCCGCGCGGCTGCACGTCTCGCCAAACACGGTGAAGACGCACGTGGCCAACCTGTTCGGCAAGCTGGGCGCGCGGCGGCGTACCGACGCCCTGCGCCGCGCGCGCGAGCTGGGGCTGGTGCCCTGAGCCCGCCCGGAGGGGTGGAATCGCGGAAATCACCCTTCCGGGCGATGGCCAGGGCGACCGGGATGGCGCTGCAATGGCGTCGTTTTCCAACCACAACGAAGGGGGCAGCATGTTCCGCACGATCCTGAAGTACGGCCTGATCGCCGGCGCCATCGTGGGCGCCGCGCTGGTGGGCGTCAGCGTGGCCTACGGCGGACAGCCGCCGCCCGACTGGGGCATGGCCGCGGGGTTTGCGTCGATGCTGGTGGCGCTGTCGGCGGTGTTCGTGGGCATCAAGCGCCACCGCGACCATGCCGGTGGCGGCGTGATCCGCTTCTGGCCGGCGTTCGGGCTGGGGCTGGGGATCAGCTTCGTCGCCAGCCTGGTCTACGTGGCGGCGTGGGAACTGTCGATGAGGCTGGTGGGCGGCGACTTCGCGGCGACGTTCGCCGCGCACATGGTCGAAAGCGCCCAGGCCAGGGGCCTCACCGGCGAGGCGCTGTCGGCGGCGGTGGAGCAGGCGCGCGAGTTCGAGGCGATGTACCGCAATCCGCTGCTGCGCCTGCCGATGACCTTCGTCGAGATCTTCCCGGTGGGCGTGCTGGTGTCGCTGGTCTCGGCGCTGGTGCTGCGCAACCCGCGGGTGCTGCCCGCCAATCGTCCACTTGCCTGAGGAGGCAGCGCTCATGCAACTCGGTGCGTTTTCGATCAGCCTGGCGGTGAAGGACATTGCCGCCTCCCGGGCGTTCTACGAAAAACTCGGCTTCGAGGTCTTTGCGGGCCACCAGGAGCAGAACTGGTTGATCCTGAAGCAT
>JAIUOJ010000084.1 GCA_020161335.1 Pseudomonadota bacterium | reverse complement strand
GGCGAGGGTGAGCGCCACGTTGGCGACGTCGTCGACGGTGGTGAACTCGCCGTCGACCGTTTCCTTGAGCATCACGTCCTTGACCACCTGCTCCTCGCTGATGCCCAGTTCCTTCGCCTGTTCGGGGATCTGCTTCTCCACCAGCGGCGTGCGCACGAAGCCGGGGCAGATCACGTTGGCGCGCACGCCGTACTCGGCGGCCTCCTTGGCCACGGTGCGGGCGAGCCCGAGCAGCCCGTGCTTGGCGGTGACGTAGGGCGCCTTGAGCTTGGACGCAAGGTGGGAGTGCACCGAGCCCATGTAGATGATCGCGCCGCCGTCCTTGCGCTTCTCCATGTCGCGCAGGCATTCGCGCGTGGTCAGGAAGGCGCCGTCGAGGTGGATGGCCAGCATCTTCTTCCAGTCGGCGAGGCTGAAGTCGGTCACCTTGTTGACGATCTGGATGCCGGCATTCGATACCAGCACGTCGACCTTGCCGTAGTGCGCGACCACCTTGGCGATGCCGTCGACCACTTGCGCTTCGTTGGTGACGTCCATCGCCACGGCCAGCGCGTCGCCGCCGGCGTCGCGGATTTCCTTGGCCGTGGCTTCCGCCGCGTCGAGCTTGAGGTCGGCGATCACCACCTTGCCGCCGGCGGCCGCGTAGACCTCGGCGATGCGCTTGCCGATGCCGCTGGCGGCGCCGGTGACGACGCAGACCTTGCCGTCGAGACGATTCATGGGGAACTCCTGGGGTGTGGGGAGGCCAAGCATAGTCCCGCGGGGCGGAAGCGGCCGTGTCCGTGCACCGCGCCGCCCTGCAACGCCGTGTTGCGGATGCGCGCCGTTCAGGGGCCGGCGAATGCCTCGGGGTCGGGCAGGTCGACCGGCACGCCGTCCGCGTTGCAGGTGCCGGCTGCGCACAGGCGCGCGCGCAGCCGCGGCGTCGCCTGCACGATCACGTGGTAGATCACGTTCTGCTCCAGCGTGCCGCGGAAGGCGCTGCTGCCCGGGCCACGCGCCCAGATGCCGACGTCGTCGCCACCGTGGGTCTCGGACTTCATCGGCACCAGCGCTTCCTGCATGAAATCCGGCGCCTCGGTGTCGACGTCGGCCAGGTCGGGCCGCCCCTGCGCGGGCTCGAACGCCCCGGGGAGGTGCAGGTGGCGCTTGGGCCCCGCCGGCTGGCGCTGGCTGGCACCGGCGTAGCCGGGGCCGGTGGCGTAGAGCAGGGTGGTGTAGGGCAGGCCCAGCGCGTCGCGCGCGAAGCTTTCCGGATCGTCGTCCTCGGTGAGGCGACCGCGCACCTTGCCCAGGATCGGGTTGCCGCGCTTGGGGTAGCCCACGAACGACAGCGTGTGCGAATGGTCGGCGGTGACCACGATCAGGGTGTCCTCCGGCGATGTCATGTCGATGGCGGCGCGCACGGCACGCGACAGCGACGCGGTTTCGTCGAGCGCGCGGTAGGCGTTGCCTTCGTGGTTGGCGTGGTCGATGCGCGCGCCTTCGACCAGCAGCACGAAGCCGCGCGGGTTGGCCGCGGACAGCTTCGCGATGGCGAAGCGGGTCATCTCCTCCAGGCTCGGCTCGCCATCCTCGCCCGGGTCGCGGTCGTGCTCGTACTGCATGTGGTCGAACTCGAACAGGCCCAGCACGGCGGGCGCGTCCTTCGCGGCGCGGAACTGGCGCGTGTTCCAGACATAGGCCGCGCCGGGCGCGCGCTGGCGCCATTCGGCGGTCAGGTCGCGGCCGTCCAGGCGCAGGCCGACCTTGTCGTCGCGTTCCGGGTCGCGCTGGCTGGCCGGGAGGAATTCGCCACGGCCGCCGCCCAGCGCCACGAGGGGTCCGCGGCCGGGCGCGAACGCCAGCAGCTGCTGCGCGATGTCGCGGCAGCCGGCGAGCGCCGCGGATTCGGACAGGTCGGTGTCGTTCTCCCAGTTGCGGTCGGGGGCGTGCGCGTAGGTCGCGCCGGGCGTGGCATGGGTGAGCCGCGCGGTGGTGACGATGCCGGTCGCCAGCCCGGCGCTGTCGGCCAGGCGCAGCCACGACAGCAGGGGCTTGCCGAGGCTGTCCTCGCAATCGTCGCGATGGCCGGCGGCCACACCGATCGCGCCCATGTGCGTCTTCACGCCGGTGGCGATCGCGGTCATGGTCCCGGCCGAATCCGGGGTCTGCGAGTCGGTGTTGTAGGTCTTGCTGAAGGCAGTGGCGGGGAAGTGCTCCCACGACAGCGCGTGTTCCTCGCCGGGCTGGCCGCCGCGCTGGCCGTCGAGGATGCGCGCCGCCGCGACGGTGGTCAGGCTCATGCCGTCGCCGAGGAACACGATGACGTTCTTCGCGCGCCCGGCCATGGCCCCGTTCCCGGCTGCGCGCGCGGCCCCGCTGCGATACCACCAGGCCGCGGTTTCGCCGGCGGGATGGTCGACCTGGGGCACGTCCACGGCCCGCGTCGCCGGATCCGGCCCGCGCGCGGCGGGGGATGCGCAGCCGCCGAGCAGGGCGGCGGCAAGGGCGAGCGCGGCGGGCAATCGGACGTGCATGCGGTCTCCGTGGTGTTCGTGCGTCGCCGGCGCGACGCGTCCTCGCCGTGGCCGCGTGCCCCGCACGCCGCCGACGGCCGCCGATGCGCGCCTTGGCCGAAGGCGTCGCGTCGATGCGCGATTATGCCGCCTGGCAGCGTCCCGCCGATGACAGCGCGGCGTTCCAGCCGGCCCGTCGCCATCGCCGGTGGCGTCGGTTAAGGTGGCCGCGTCCTGCCCGGAGCCCGCATGAAACTGGTCCACGCCTGGCTGAAGATCCCGTTCTGGCAACGCGTCGCCGGCGCGTTCGTGCTCGGCGCGCTCGCCGGCTGGCTGATCGGCCCGGCCGCGCAGGCGTGGTTCGGCCCGCTGGGCACGGTGTACGTCAACCTGATCAAGATGATCGCGATTCCACTGGTGTTCTTCGCGGTGGTCAGCGCGGTGGGCTCGCTCGCCGGCCAGCGTTCGATCGCCGGACTGGCCGGGCGCACCTTCCTGTGGTTCGCGATCACCGCGGTGCTGGCGGTGGCGGTGGGCCTGGTCTTCGGGCTGGTGCTCAAGCCCGGTGCCGGGATCGACGTGGCCAACCTGCCGGTTGCCGAGGGCTACCGCCAGCGCGACCTGCCCGGACCGCTCGACGTGCTGATCAACATCGTGCCGGAGAACCCGTTCCGCGCGCTGGCCGCCCTCGGCGCCAGCAAGACCGGTGACGGCCAGAACATCATCGTTCCCAGCAACTTCACCATCCTGCAGGTGATCTTCTTTGCGGGGCTGATCGGCTTCGCGCTGGTGAAGCTGGGCGAGAAGACGGTCGGGCTGCGTTCGCTGTTCGACCAGTCGCGCGAGCTGATGATCCAGGTGACGCGCTTCGTGCTCGAGGCCACGCCGATCGGCACCTTCGGCCTGATCGCCGCGCTGGTCGGCAGCTACGGCTTCGAGCAGCTGATCCCGCTGGGCAAGTTCGTGCTGGCGCTGTACGCCGCCTGCGCCTTCCAGATCGTGGTGGTGTACAGCGGCTTGTTGATGGCGCACGGGCTGAACCCGCTGAAGTTCTTCCGTGGCGCGGCGCCGGCGATGCAGATCGGCTTCGTGGCGTCCAGCAGTTTCGCCGCGTTGCCGCTGTCGCTGAGCTCGGCCACCCACAACCTGGGCGTGAACCGCGATTACGCCAGCTTCGCCGTGCCGCTGGGCGCCAGCATCAAGATGGACGGCTGCGGCGCGATCTACCCGGCGCTGGCGGCGGTGTTCATCGCCCAGTACGCGGGGCTGGAGCTGTCGGCCGGGCAATACGTGATCATCGCGCTGGCTTCGGTGCTGGGCAGCTTCGGCACGGCCGGGGTGCCGGGCACCGCGGTGATCATGGCCACCGTGGTGCTCGGCGCCGCCGGCCTGCCGCTGGAGGCGATCGGCATCCTCTACGCCATCGACCGCATCCTCGACATGATGCGCACGATGACCAATGTCACCGGCCAGGTGCTGGTGCCGGTGCTGGTGGCGAAGGAAACCGGGCTGCTGGATCGCGAGGTGTACGAGCGCGCGTCCAGCAACGTCGGCGTCGAGGATGGCGCCGCGCGCTGAGGCTGCAGCGCCGCGGCGGCCGTCGAACCGGCAGATCGCGCCAAGTGGCGGGCCGCGGGGCATGACTTCCGGCCCCCTTGCCGCGGCCGGCGGGAGAGTAGGGTAGCGCTTCCGCACCGGGCCAGGAGGCGCCCATGAAGTCGTTTCGTGCAGGCTTGCTGCTGTCGTTGGGCATGGCGTCGCTGATGTTGGCCGCGTTGCCGGCCAAGGCGGCGGATGCCGACCGCTGGCAGATTCCGGTGGCCGTGAAGAAGCTCGACAACGGCCTGACCGTGGTCGTGTCCCAGGACAGGAGTTCGCCGGTCGTCGGCGTCAGCGTGGTCTACGGCATCGGCATGCGCCTCGAACCGCGCAACCGCACCGGCTTCGCGCACCTGTTCGAGCACCTGATGTTCGAAGGCTCGGCCAATGCACCCGAGGGCGTGTTCGACAAGGTCATCACCGGCGGTGGTGGCCGCAACAACGGCTCCACGCGCCCGGACTTCACCAACTACGTCGAGATCGCGCCGTCGTCCGCGCTGGAGCCGATCCTGTGGCTCGAGGCCGACCGCATGCGCATGCTCGACTTCAACCCGGCCACGCTGAAGAACCAGCAGGACGTGGTGAAGGAAGAGATCCGCAACAACGTGCAGAACCAGCCCTACGGCGGCTTCATGTGGCTGGACGTGGGCTTCAATGCCTTCCAGAAGTGGGAGAACAACCACGACGGCTACGGCAGCTTCGTCGACCTCGAGTCGGCCACGCTGGATGACGTCAAGGCCTTCCACCGCGACTACTACGGCCCGAACAACGCGATCCTCGGCCTCGCCGGCGACATCTCGCCGGAGGAAGGCTTCGCGCTGGCCGAGAAGTACTTCGGCAACATCCCGGCGCGCGCCGTGCCCAAGGGCCCCGACTTCAGCGAGGGCCTGAACACGCAGGAAAAGCGTATCCAGCAGGCCGACAAGCTGGCACAGGTGCCGGCGATCGCGATGTCCTGGAAGATGCCCGATCGCGGCAGTCCCGACCAGCCGGCGATGTCGGTGCTCGGCGCGCTGCTCGCCAACGGCGATGCCTCGCGCCTGTACCAGGGCCTGGTGAAGGGTCGCGAGCTGGCGCTCAACGTCGACTCGCTGTACGGCCTGACCAGTGAGTGGGAGTACAACGGCCCGACCCTGTTCACCGTGTTCGCGCTGTACAAGCCCACCACTGATGCCGACGCCATGGTCAAGGCGGTGGACGAGGAAGTCGCGAAGATCGTCAAGGACGGCGTCGACGACGCCACCCTGGCGCGGATCAAGACCCAGCTGCTGGCCGACTGGTACAACGGCATGGAGTCGTTCCTCTCGCGCGCCGACACGCTGGCCAAGCTGCAGCTGCTGTGGGGCGATGCGAGCGTCGCCAACCGGATTCCCGGCTGGATCGACGCGGTGACGTCGGCCGACGTCCAGCGCGCCGCCAAGACCTACCTCACCGCCGCCAACCGCACCGTCATCGACCGCAAGCCGGCGGCGATGATCCAGGCGCCGGCGGCCGCGCGCACCGGGCAATAAGGAGAACGCCATGAAGATCACGATGACATGGGTCGCGCTGGCCGTGGCGTTCGCGCTGCCGGGCGCCGCGTTCGCGGGTCCCGGTACCGAACTGCCGAAGGATCTGCCGCCTTACGCGCCGGACAAGCCGTTGCCGGTGGCGCAGATCGAGAAGAAGACGCTCGCCAACGGCCTCGAGGTGTGGGTGGTGCCGCGCGACGGCATGCCGCGCGTCGACTACGTGCTGGCGATGCGCAACGCCGGCTTCGCCGCCGACCCTGCGAACTCGCCGGGCTTTGCCAGCCTGTTCGCGGGCCTGCTCAGCGAAGGTACGGCGAAGCGCGATTCGAAGGCGATCGCCGAAGACGCGCAGGCGCTGGGCGGCAGCGTCGGCGCCGGCGCCAGCAACGATGGCGTGACCGTCTACGCGGACGCGCTGGCCAGCCACGCCGCGCCGATGCTGTCGCTGCTGGCCGAGGTGGTGCGCACGCCGTCGTTCCCGGACAACGAGGTCAAGCTGGCGCAGGCCAACGCGTTGCAGGGCCTGAAGGCGGCCGAGGCACAGCCCTCGTTCAAGGCCAATCGCGCGCTGCTGGCGGCGACCTACGGCGACCATCCCTACTCGCGCACGCAGCAGACCGAGGCGTCGATCCTGGGCGTCACGCCCGCGAGCCTGCGCGAGGCGCACGCGTTGCGTTTCCATCCCGATCGCGCGCTGCTGGTGATCACCGGCCGGATCGCGTCGGCGGAGGCGTTCCGCCTCGCCGAAGCCGCGTTCGGCGACTGGCGCGTGCCTGGCGCGGAATCGCCCGAAACGCCGGCCGCGCGCCGCAGCGCCACGCCGGCCTACCTGTTGATCCAGCGAGACGGCAGCGTGCAGTCGACCCTGCGCATGGGCCGCCCGGCGATCGCCGCGACCGACGTCGACTACGTGCCCGCGATCCTGGCCGGCACCGTGCTCGGCGGCGGCTTCAGCAGCCGCGTCAACCAGAACCTGCGCGAGGACAAGGGCTACACCTACGGCGCCAGCGCCGGCTTCTCTCCATCGCGCATGGGTGGTCGCGTGCAGGCCGGGGCCGACGTGCGCAACGAGGTGACCGGCGCGTCGCTGGAGCAGTTCTTCCACGAGTTCAAGCGGTTGGCCAACGAGCCCGTGCCCGAGCGCGAACTGCTCGACACCAAGCGCTATGTCGCAGGCGGCTACCTGATCAGCAACCAGCTGCAGGGTTCGGTGGCGGCGACCCTGGCCTCGAACTGGCTGCTCGGCCTGCCGTCGGATTTCCTCGCCAACTACGTGCCACGGATCCGCGAGGTCAACGCGGCGCAAGTGCAGGCAATGGCGAAGAAGTATTTCGACCCGAAGGACCAGTCGATCGTGGTGGTCGGCGACGGCAAGGCGATCGCCGAGCAGCTCAAGCCCTACGGCGCGTTCAAGGCCGCGGAGTAGTCGCCTCGTCCATCCTTTCCCGCTTGCGGGCTGAGCACGCTGCAAGACGACGTGGCGCTGCGCGGTGCGTGGACGCGGGACTTTCCTCCCCCTTTCTTCGGGGAGAGGCGTGCTCAGCGCGTCGACCCAGCCTGCGCTCTTCCTTCCCCCGTTCACGGGGGAAGGTGCCGAAGGCGGATGGGGGGCTTTAAGGAAGCGCCCGCGCCCTCATCCGGCGCTGCGCGCCACCTTCTCCCGCTTGCCGGAGAAGGGCGCCCCGGGGAAGCGACCCAGCCCGCGGTGTTCCTTCTCCCGCTGGCGGAAGATGGGATCAGCGCGGGACGATCGCCTCGGGTTGCGCCCGGCGCGCGGACCACCACGCGAACACCGCGGCGGTGAAGAACATCATCAGGCTGTAGACCGCGGCGGGGACCGACATCGCCGCGTTGCCCAGCACGTTGAGCGCGATGTAGATCGCCAGCGTGCCGTTGTGGATGCCGATTTCCATGGCGATGGCCACCGCCTGCTTCTTCGGCAGGCGCACCGCCAGCGGCGCGGCGTAGCCGGCGCCCATGCTGATGAGGTTGAACAGCAGGCAGGCCAGGCCGACCACGGCGAACCACGCCACCAGCGTGCTCCAGGCCTGCACCACCGCGGCGACGATCAGCAGCACCAGCACCAACACCGACAGCAGCCGGATGGGCTTCTCCATGCGCGCGGCGAACCGGGGCGCGAAGCCGCGGATCGCCATGCCCAGCAGCACCGGCAGCACGATGATCACCGCCACCTCGACGATCTTCCGCACCGGCGGCGGCACGTACTGGCCGGCGCCGAGGAAGAACTCCAGCGATAGGTTGAGGATGATCGGCAGGGTCAGCAGGCACAGCACGCTGTTGATCGCGGTGAGCGTGATGTTGAGCGCGACGTCGCCATGCGCGAGGTGGCTGTAGATGTTGGCGGTGGCGCCGCCCGGCGACGCCGCCAGCAGCATCAGGCCAACCGCCAGCTCCGGCGGCAGCTTGAACAGCAGGGCCAGTCCCAGCGCCACCCACGGCAGCACCCCCGTCTGCAGGAGCAGGCCGACCAGCACCGCGCGCGGATAGCGGGCGACCCGCCTGAAGTCGTCCGGCGTGAGGCCCAGGCCGAGGCCGAGCATGATCACGCCCAGCGCGAGCGGCAGCAGCAGGTTGGTCAGCAGCGAAGCCTGCATGCGGGATGCCTCCGGGTCGTGAGGTCAGGGAGCCGTTGGCGCGCCGTCGCGGCGGCCTGCGAGTCGCGCCGCCAGCCATGCCAGCGGCACTGGCGCGAGCAGGCCGAGGATGCCGATCCACGCCGGCGGCGGCGTGGTGGCGACGTAGAGCAACACGCCCGCGAGGATCAGCCCGCCGACGCACAGCGCCGCGCCGGTGCGTCGCCGGCCGGCGACGCGCGCGGCGACCAGTGCGCCGAGGAAGCTCGACAGCATCCACGACGCGAGGGTCAGCGCCTTGCGCGCGAGGGGTTCGGATTCGACCAGCCGCACGAGGTCCGCTTCGTCCAGTACCACGGTGCCCGGCGGAGGCGGCATCAGCCAGGTCGCGGCGAACTGCATCGCCAGCAGGCAGGCCAGCGCCACCAGCAGCCCCAGCAGCACGGCAAGAATCAGGCGGACCATGCCACTCCTCCCCGGGGTTGGCGCCGGCAACGCCGCGCCGACGGGCGCAGATCGCGATGCGTCGGGATACTAGCATCGGGTCGCGTGCCGCCTTGCGCCTGCGGGCAGGCGGACCGCGGAAACGACGAGGCCGCCCTGCGGCGGCCTCGGACAGGCGATGCGTGCGCGGCGGCGGTCAGCTGCCGAGCCCGGAGACGCGGCGCGCCTGCAGGAACTTGTGGCTCCAGTAGCCGGTGTCGAGATCGGACACGGTGACGTCGCGGCCGGTGCGCGGGGCGTGCAGGAAGCGGCCCTCGCCGATGTAGATGCCGACATGGTCGACGCGCTTGCCGCGGCGGCCGAAGAACACCAGGTCGCCCGGCACCAGCGCGGCGCGTTCGACCTTCTCGCCGTCATGGGCCATGTCGCGCGACACGCGCGGCAGCTCGATGCCCAGCGCGGTACGGAACACGTAGCCGACCAGGCCGCTGCAGTCGAAGCCGGCTTCCGGCGAGGTGCCGCCCCAGCGGTAGGGCGTGCCGAGCAGGGCCAACGCACCCCTGAGCAGGGTTTGCGCGCGGCCTTCCTTCTTCGGCTCGGCGACGGCTTCCTCGGCGGCGGCGATGATCTGCTGGCTGACGTCGCTGGCGAACATCAGGTCGCGGTCCGGTACGCGCACGGCGCCGGCGACGAGGTTGGTGGTCACCGAATCGGCGGCCGGCAGCTGGTCGGCGGAGTCGGCGGCGAGGCCGGGGCCGGCCAGGGCCGGCAGCGAGGCCAGGCCGAGCAGGCAGCCGCAGAGGGCGACGAGCTTGCCCTGTCTGGCCGGTGTGGAGCGGGGGAGGGTTCGGCCGGACGGGGCGTTTCGTGTCGTCACGCGGGCTTCACGGGTTGCGGAACAGCGGTGGAGTGTGCCCCAGTGAGGATGGCGTGATGTTAAATCCTGGTTATACAAACCTGTCCAAGTACGTGATTCTGTTCGCAATTCCGTTCATGGAATCAGTGCAGCACCCGCTTTGCCCCGCTGTAGTGCTGGCGCCAGTAGCTGCCGTCGAGGTGGTCCAGGCGCACGGTGCCGCCGCTGCTGGGGGCGTGCACGAAGCGGCCCTCGCCGACATAGATGCCGACGTGGGTGACCTGCGAACCGCTGCCGAAGAACACCAGGTCGGCGGCCGCCAGCCGGCGCGGTTCGATCTTCGGGCCCTGGTAGGCGGCCAGGTCGCGCGAGGTGCGGGGCAGGCGCAGGTCGAGCATGTCGCGGAACACGTAGTTCACCAGACCGCTGCAGTCGAAGCCGCCCTCGGGGGTGTTGCCGCCGTAGCGGTACGGGGTGCCGACCAGGCTGATGGCGCGCATCAGCACGGCGTTGGCGGCGGCGGGATCGTCGGGCGCCACCATCGGCCAGTCGCGGGTCGCGGCCGGGGTGGCCGGCGCGGAGGCGCGCGGGGTGGGGCGGACGTCGTCGCGACCGCAGCCGGCCAGCGTCGCCAGCAGAACCAGCAGAACCAGCAGGACCAGGGCGCGCGCCGGCCGGGCCGCGGCCCGGATTGGCGTTGCCGGCGGCGAGGCCGGATAATGCGCGGCCCCACGGCCCGCCGGGCCGATGCGGAGGCGGATGTCTTCGTGGCTGCGTTCCATGCGCGGCATCCTGCCCGGGCCCACCCCTCCAGACAAGCCGCGGCCGATGCCGCGCCAGCGAATCGTCCATGAAGATCGAGAAAGACCGCGTCGTGCGTTTCCACTACACCGTCTCCGAAGCCGGCCAGGCGCCGGTGGAGTCGTCGAAGGAGGGTGGCGAACCGCTGTCGATCCTCGTCGGCCACGGCAACATCATCCCGGGCCTGGAGAAGGCGCTGGACGGCCACGAGGCCGGCGACAGCTTCGGCGTGGACGTGCCCGCGGCCGAGGCCTACGGCGAGCGTCGCGAAGGCCTGAGCCAGCGCGTGCCGAAGAAGCACTTCGGCGACCAGAAGCTGGCGCCGGGACAGCAGGTGGTGCTCAACACCAACTTCGGTCCGCGCGCGGTGACCATCGAGAAGGTGGGCATGAGCGTGGTCGACATCGACCTCAACCACCCGATGGCGGGCAAGGACCTGCACTTCGACATCGAAGTCGTCGACGTGCGCGAGGCCAGCCCCGAGGAAGTGCAGCACGGCCACGTGCACGGCGACGGCGGCCATCACCACTGACCGGTCCGCACGGGACGGTCGCGGCCGCCCTGTGCTGTAATCCCCCGCGTCTTCCACGGGGGAATTCCATGCTGCGCATCCTGCGGGTCGCCGTCGCGGCCCTGTTCCTGCTGCCGTCCCTCACCCAGGCGCAGGATGCCGCCGCCCCCGTCACCACGCCCGCACCCGCTTTGTCGGCCGCGAACGCGACGGCGCCCGCGCCCGTGGAAGGCGCGGTGGAGACAGGGCCGCTGCGCGCGATCGACGCCGCCGACCTGTCGGCCTACGTCGACGGCCTAGTGCAGGCGGCGATGAAGCGCGACGGCATCGCCGGGGTGACCGTCGCCGTCGTCGACCGCGACGGACCGCTGCTGCTGCGCGGCTACGGCGTGTCCGCGCTGTCGCCGCGCCGCGAGGTCGATCCCGAAGGCACGCTGTTCCGCATCGCCTCGATCTCCAAGACCTTCACCTACCTGCTCGGCCTGCAGTTGGTCGACGCCGGCCGGCTCGACCTCGACAAGCCGGTCAACGACTACCTGCCCGAAGCGCTCAAGCTGCCCGACGACGGCTATCCGCCGGTGCTCGTGCGCCACCTGTTCACCCATAGCGCCGGCTACGAGGATTCGGCGATGGGGCACCTGTTCGTCGACCGCGCCGACCGCGTGTCGTCGCCATCCGACTACCTGCAGCGGCACCGGCCGAAGCGCGTGCGCGCGCCGGGTACGTTCGCGGTCTACTCGAACTATTCGGTGGCGCTGCTCGGCGCGCTGGTCGCGCACGTCTCCGGCACGGGCTTCGACGCGCTGGTCGAACGCCAGTTGTTCCAGCCGATGGGCATGCGCCTGACCACCTTCCGCGAGCCCATGCCCGACCGCGACCCGCGCGACGCGGGCGCGGCGTTCGAGGGCCGCTGGTCGGAGGGCTTCAAGCGCGCCGGCGGCACGTTCAAGCCGCAGGCGTTCGAATACATCGCGCAGGCCGGGCCGGCCGGTGGCGCCTCCAGCACGGCCGCCGACATGGGCCGCTACATGCGCATGCTTCTTCGCGGCGGCGAGCTCGACGGCGTGCAGGTGCTGTCGCCGTCGCAGTACGCGCGCCTCGCCGGCGAGCCACTGTTCCGCAACGCGCCCGAGGTGGGCGGTTTCTCCTACGGCTTCTTCGACAACCGCGTCGGCCGCCTGCGCGTGCTCGGCCACGGCGGCGCGACCAGCTGGTTCCATTCGATGATGGCGGTGGCGCCCGAGGCCGGCGTCGGCGTCTTCATCTCGACCAATACCGATACCGGCCGGCGCTTCGCCGCGCAGTTCCCGACCCAGGTGTTCGAGCGCTATTTCGAGCAGGCGCGCACGCCGCCGCCGGGCGCGGTGCCGGACGGGTTCGACGCCGCGCGCTTCGCGGGCACCTACAACAGCAAGCGCAGCAACTACAGCCGCGCCGAGAAGACGCTGTTGGCGACGTCGGTCGAAGTCGCCGCCGCCGAGGACAACAGCCTGGTGATCACCGCCTACGGCGAGAGCACGCGCTGGGTGCCCGAGGGCGGCCTGGTGTTCCGCGAGGCCGAAGGCCCGGGGCGCATCGTGTTCTACGAGGACGACAAGGGCGCCATCGCCGGTTTCGACAATGCCGCCGGGCACAACGTGTTCGAGCGTGCCGGTCTGGTGCAGCGTGCCGACACCCTGTTCGCGGGGCTGGCGCTGGCGGGCGTGGTCTCGCTGCTGGTGCTGGTCGGTGCCTGGCTGCGCCGCGGCCGCCGCGACCAGGCGGCGCCGGCGTCGCGCCGTGCCGCGTTCTGGCTGTATGTCTCGGCGCTGGCGTGGCTGGTGTTCGTCGCGGTGCTGTTGGCGTGGGTGCAGGGCGCGATGGCCGACGAGGTGGCCGTGTTCTACGCGTACCCGGGCACCGCGCTGACCGCGCTGCTGTGGTCCACGCCGCTGCTGTTCGTGCTGGTGCTGGTGGACGTGGTGCACCTGCCGGCGGCGTGGCGCGCGAAGGGCTGGGGCTTCTGGCGCAAGGCGCGGCACACCGCGGCGGTGGCGGCCTACGTGTTCGCCGCGCTGCTGCTGTGGACCTGGAACCTGGTGGGCTGGAAGCTGTGACACCGGATGCCGGCGCGCAGGCCGCGTTCCAGCCCATCGCGGTCGCGCAACGGATCCACGCGCTGGACGTGGTCCGCGGTTTCGCGCTGCTCGGCATCTTCCTGATGAACATCGAGTGGTTCACGCGGCCGGTGCAGGCGATGGGCTCTGGCATCGATCCGTCGGCGACCGGCGTCGACCACGCCGCGGCGTGGCTGGTGTATGTGTTCGTGCAGGGCAAGTTCTGGGTGCTGTTCTCGCTGCTGTTCGGCATGGGCTTCGCGGTGATGGCCAGCCGTGGCGGCCATGGCCCCGGCTTCCGCCAGGCCTACCTGCGGCGCTGCCTGTGGCTGGGCGTGTTCGGCGTGCTCCACGGCGTGCTGCTGTGGAGCGGCGACATCCTGCACGCCTACGCCGTGGCGGGGCTGTTGCTGCTCGCCTTCGGCGAGATCGGCAACCGGGCGCGCCTGTGGCTGGGGCTGGGGATGTACCTCGCGCTGGCCGGCCTGTTCGTCTTCGGCGGCGGCCTGCTGTCGCTGGTGCCGCTGGAGGCGATGCCTGAACTGGCCGCCACGGCGGACGCCAGCGATGCCCGCGCCGCGGCCTCGGCCCAGGTCTACGCGCACGGCGACTACGGCCAGGTGACGCGCCAGCGTGCGCTCGATTTCGGGATGATCGTGCTGCAGGGATCGATGATGGTGGTGCCGATGGCGCTGGGCGTGTTCATGCTCGGCGCCTGGCTGGTGCGCAGCGGGCGCATGCATGACATCGCCGCGCAGCGCGGCTGGTTCGCGCGGCTGGCGGCATGGACGATCCCGCTGGGCCTGGCGTTCGTCGCGTTGGCGACCCGCGTCGGCACCGGCTTCGACGGCATGCGCGAGATGGGGCCGGTGATGCTGGCCGGCGGGCTGATGTTCCTCGGCAGCCTGCCGCTGGCGCTGGGCTACCTGTCGTTGCTGATGCTGGGGCTGGGCGTGCCGGGGCTGTCGCGCGTGCTGTCGTGGCTGGCCCCGGCGGGACGCATGGCGCTGACCAACTACCTGCTGCAGTCGCTGGTGGCTTCGACGCTGTTCTACGGCTACGGCTTC
>JAIUOJ010000083.1 GCA_020161335.1 Pseudomonadota bacterium | reverse complement strand
CGCGACGACGACACCCGCGGCAATTTCCGCAGCGCCGGCTTCCGCAAGGCGCTGGCGTTCTATGCCGGGACGTTCGAGCAGGGCTTCGCGCCGCCGATGTCGGAAACGCAGATCTCCAACGTCTGGGACGAATTCTTCAAGGGCTTGTACGCGTTCTACCTGTCCGGGCCCTGGAACATCCGCGAGTTCCGCAAGCGGCAGCCGCAAGGCATGGAGGATGCCTGGGGAACGATGCCGCTGCCGGGGCCCGACGGTCCGGGAGCCGGCATCGCCGGTGGCACCAGCCTGGTGCTGTTCCGCTCGTCGCGGAACCAGGAGGCGGCATGGAAGCTGGTCGAGTTCCTGTCGCGTCCCGACATCCAGCAGCGCTTCCACGCGCTGATCGGCGACCTGCCGCCGCGGCGCAGTACCTGGGAGCATCCGGAACTCGCCAACGACCCGCTGTCGATGGCCTTCCGCGACCAGCTCGAACGGGTGAAGCCCACGCCGCAGGTGCTGGAATGGGAGCGCATCGTGCAGGAGATGCGGTTGGCGACCGAGCGCGTGGTCCGCGGCGGCCAGTCGCAGGACCTGGCCGTGGCCGAACTCGACGCGCGCGTCGATGCCATCCTCGAGAAGCGCCGCTGGGTGCGCGAGCAGGCCGCCGCCAATGCGCGCTAGCCTCGCCGGCTGGATGTTCGCCGCGCCGGCGCTGGTGGTGCTGGGCGTGTTCTTCGGCCTGCCGGTGCTGGCGGCGCTGCTGCTGAGCCTGACCGACTTCGACCTGTATGCGCTCGCCGATCCGGACCACCTGTGCTTCGTGGCATTCGACAACTACCTCGAGCTGCTGCGCACGCCGATGTTCTGGAAGGCGCTGGGCAACACCGCGTACTTCGTCGTGGTCGGCGTGCCGCTGTCGATCGCGGCCTCGCTGGGCGCGGCGCTGCTGTTGCACTCGCCGCTGGTGCGGCTGCGCGCCTTCTTCCGCACCGCGCTGTTCGCGCCGGTGGTGACCACCCTGGTCGCGGTGGCGGTGATCTGGCGCTACCTGTTCCACACCAGCTACGGGCTGGTCAACTGGGCGCTCGGCCACGTCGGCATCGCGCCGGTCGACTGGCTGGGCGACCCGCGCTGGGCGATGCCGACCATCATGCTGTTCGCGGTATGGAAGAACTTCGGCTACAACATGGTGATCTTCCTCGCCGGACTGCAGGCGATCCCTCAGGACCTGTACGAGGCCGCGCGCATCGATGGCGCCTCGCGCTGGCAGCAGTTCGTGCACATCACCCTGCCGCAGCTCGGTCCGGTGCTGCTGGTGGTCGGCGTCATCACCATCTCGGGATACTTCCAGCTGTTCGCCGAGCCCTACGTGATGACCCGCGGCGATCCGCTGCAGAGCACGGTGAGCGTGCTGTACTACATGTTCGAGGAAGGCTTCAAGTGGTGGAACCTGGGCCGTGCGTCCGCGGTGGCGTTCCTGCTGTTCCTGATCATCCTCGCGGTCACCACCGTGCTGCTGCGCTTCGGCCGGCGCAAGGCGCTGGTATGAGCGACGTCGGCCGCTCGCGCACGCATGCCTGGCTGGTCAACGGCGCCTTGGCCGTGATCGCGCTGCTGAGCCTGGCACCACTGGCGTGGATGGTCTCGGTCTCGTTCATGCCGCGCGGCGAGGCCAGCCATTTCCCGCCGCCGTTCCTGCCGTCGATGGCGACGCTGGACAACTACCGGGCGCTGTTCGCCACCACCGGCGTCGCGCGCAACTTCGCCAACAGCCTCCTGGTCTCCGGCGCGATCACCGTGCTGTCGCTGCTGGTCAACACGATGGCCGGCTATGCTTTCGCCAAGCTGCGTTTCGCCGGGCGCGAACGCATCTTCCAGCTGCTGCTCGCGGCGCTGGTGGTGCCTGCGCAGGTGGCGATGCTGCCGCTGTTCCTGCTGATGAAGCAGCTGGGGCTGGTGAACAGCTACTGGGGCGTGATCGTGCCGGCGATGGCGACCGTGTTCGGCATCTTCCTGGTGCGCCAGTATGCGCGCAGCATCCCGGACGAACTGATCGAGGCCGCGCGCATCGACGGCGCAGGCGAGCTGCGGATCTTCTTCCAGGTGGTGCTGCCCATGCTCAAGCCAGTGCTGGTCACGCTCGCCATCTTCACCTTCATGGGCGCGTGGAACGACTTCATGTGGCCGCTGATCGTGCTCACCGACCAGGCGCACTACACGCTGCCGGTGGCGCTGGCGACGCTGTCGCGCGAGCACATCATGGACGTGGAGATGATGATGGCCGGCGCCGTGGTCACGGTGCTGCCAGTGCTGCTGCTGTTCCTGCTGCTGCAGCGTTACTACATCCAGGGTCTGTTGCTTGGGAGTGTGAAAGGGTGAGGGCGGGCGCTTGCGAGGCACTGCCTCGCGCCCGACCGAACGACCGGCCATGGATGGCCGGGCCGGGCATTCCGGAGACGATCCGGTCTCGCCATGGATGGCGTTTCGTGGAATCGAGTGCGGTGTGCAAAAGACGATGAATGGTGATTGAAACGATGCGAGCAGAGAACATCAACCCCCGTCAGGCACGGCAAACAGCCCCGCGACATGCCCTTGCCGGCATGGTTGCTTGCGCTTCGCTGGTCTGCTGCAACGCGGCCATGGCGCAAGCCGGCCCGACCGTGCTCGATGGCTTCGAGGATGCATCGGCGTGGCGCGTCGTGACCTCCAACCAGGTGAGCGGCAGCCTGCGCAGCATCGAGGGCGCGGACGGCAAGGCGCTGTGCCTGGACTACGATTTCAATGGCGTGTCGGGCTATGCCGCCATCCAGCGCGACCTTGCAATCGAGTACCCCGACAACTACCGCTTCGATTTCCAGCTGCGCGGCGATTCGCCGGACAATGACCTGCAGTTCAAGCTGGTCGATGCGAGCGGCGACAACGTCTGGTGGGTCAACCGGCCGCGTTACCACTACCCGCGGCAATGGACGCCCGTGCGCTACAAGCGGCGCCACATCGACAAGGCCTGGGGACCGGACCCGGATCCGGTGATGCATCGCAGCGCCAGGCTGGAGTTTACCGTCTACAACAACGTCGGCGGCCGGGGCAGCGTGTGCTTCGACCGCCTGCAGTTCACGCCGCTGCCGGCGGACGACGACGGCCCGCTGGTGGCCACGGCCATCGCGACCGCGGGTGATGCCGCGGCGGCCGTGGACGGGCGCATGGACAGCGAGTGGCGCGTGGCGAACACATCGGTACCGCAGCGGCTGGTGCTCGACCTCGGTCGCCTGCGCGAGTTCGGCGGGTTGCGCCTGCGCTGGAGCACGCGCGACTTCCCGTCGCGCTACGCGGTGTCGCTGTCCGACGACGGCAGCCAATGGCGCGAGGCGCGACGCATGACCGCGGCCGGCGGCGGCGACGACTGGATCGCATTGCCGGAATCGGAGGCGCGCTACATCGCGCTCGACCTCGACGACGGGCCGAGGAACAGCTTCGCGCTGGCCGAGGCGATCGTGCAGCCGCTGTCGTTCGCCGCGCATCCCAACGACTTCATCAAGGCCGTGGCGGCGCAGTCGCCGCGCGGCTGGTTCCCGCGGGGCTTCGTCGGCGAACAGCCGTACTGGACGATCCTCGGCCTCGATGGTGGCACGCAGCAGGGCCTGATCGGCGAAGACGGCGCGGTCGAGGTGGGCAAGGGCGGCTTCAGCATCGAACCGTTCGTGGTGGTCGATGGCCGGATGCTGGCGTGGAGCGACGTCGCGACGTCGCAGTCGCTGCAGGATGGCTACCTGCCGGTGCCGACCGTGCACTGGAAGCACGACGACGTGGCGCTGGACGTCACCGCTTTCGCGCACGGCACGCCGCGCGATTCGCAGCTGGTCGTGCGCTACCGGCTGTCCAACCCCGGTGGCCGGGCACGCGACTACACCCTGGCGCTCGCGGTGCAGCCGTTCCAGGTCAACCCGCCCAGCCAGTTCCTCAACACCACCGGTGGCGTCAGCCGGATCGAATCGCTGGCCATCGACGGCGGCACGGTGTCGGTCGCGGGCACGCCAAGGGTGTTCGCCAAGCAGCTGCCGACGTCGACGTTCGCCACGGCGTTCGACGCCGGCATGGCCCCGTCCCACCTCGCCGACCCACGCCTGCCCGCCGTGAAGCGGGTCGAGGATGCCACCGGACTGGCATCGGGCGCGCTGCTTTACCGCATGAAGCTGGCGCCATACGAAACCCGCACCATCGACGTGATGGTGCCGATGACCGGCAACGGTGGGCTGGCGCGGCGCTGGTGGGACGCGGACCTGCTGCAGGCCGATGCCGTGGCCCTGTGGCGCGACAAGCTCGACCAGGTGCGGATCCAGGTGCCGCCGCAGGGGCAGCCCCTGGCCGACACCCTGCGCACGTCGCTGGCGCACATGCTGATCTCGCGCATCGGGCCGCGGCTGCAGCCGGGCACGCGCTCTTACGGACGCAGCTGGATCCGCGACGGCGCAATGATTTCCGAAGGACTGTTGCGCCTGGGGCGGCCGGAGGTGGTGCGCGAATACGTCGACTGGTATGCGCCGTTCCAGTTCGACGACGGCAAGGTGCCGTGCTGCGTCGACGACCGCGGCAGCGATCCGGTGCCGGAGAACGACAGCCACGGCGAACTGATCTTCAACATCGCCGAGTACTGGCGTTACACCGGCGACACCGCCTTCCTCGAACGCATGTGGCCTCACGTGCAGGGTGCGTATGCGTACATGGAACAGCTGCGGCTGTCCGAGCGCACTGCCGCCAACCGCCGCCTCAATCGCGCCTTTTACGGCATGATGCCGGCCTCGATCAGCCACGAAGGCTACTCGGCCAAGCCGATGCATTCGTACTGGGACAACTTCTGGGCGCTGCGCGGCTACAAGGACGCGGTGCAGGTGGCCGAGGCACTGGGCAAGCACGACGAGGCGAAGCGCATGGCGGCCTCGCGCGACCAGTTCCACGCCGACCTGATGGCGTCGCTGCGCGCGGCCACCGAGCAGCATGGCATCGACTACCTGCCGGGGGCGGCCGAGCTGGGCGACTTCGACCCGACCTCGACCACGATCGCGCTGGCGCCGGGCGGCGAGCAGGACCGGTTGCCGCGCGACCTGCTGTTCAACACCTTCGAACAGTACTGGACGCGGTTCGTCGATCGCCGCGACGGGACGCTGGAGTGGAAGGACTACACACCGTACGAGTGGCGCAACGTCGGCGCCTTCGTGCGCCTGGGCTGGCGCGAGCGCGCGAAGGCGGCGGTGGACTTCTTCTTCGCCGACCGCGCGCCGCAGGCCTGGAACCAGTGGGGCGAGGTGGTCTCGCGCACGCCGCGCAAGCCGTTCTTCCTCGGTGACCTGCCGCATGCGTGGGTGGCGTCGGATTTCGTGCGCTCGGCGCTGGACATGTTTGCCTACGAACGCGAGACCGACCATGGCATCGTGCTCGCGGCGGGCATCCCGGCCGACTGGCTGGACGGGCAGGGCATCGGCATCGCGGGCCTGCGCACGGCGCAGGGCACGCTGGGCTATCGATTGCACAGGGACGGCGACGCGCTGCTGCTCGAAGTCGACGACGCCGGGTTGCGCCTGCCCGAGGGTGGCCTGGTACTGCCCTGGCCGTATGCCGGCGAGCCGGGCGAGGTGTCGGTCGAAACCGGCGAGGCATCGCGCGTCGGCCGCGAACTGCGCGTCACCGCCTTGCCGGCGCGGGTGCGGATCGGGATCGACGGGAAGTAGGGATCGAGCGCGGCCGACGTCGCTCGCCCTCCCTCAGGTATCGACGTACATCCGCTATCCCTTCCCTCGCTTGCGGGGGAAGGGGCCGAAGGCGAATGGGGGTTGCGCGGAAGGCGCGCGAGAACGCGTCAGAAGACCCTCATCCGCCCCTGCGGAGCACCTTCTCCCGTGGACGGGAGAAGGGTGGCCTTGAGCGGCGACGGATGTTCGTTGGACCGCGGGAGATCGACATCCACCGGCTGTCCCTTCCCCCCGCTTGCGGGGGAAGGTGCCGAAGGCGGATGGGGGGTGCACGGAAGGCGCAGGAAAAGGCATCGAAGCCCCCTCATCCGCCCCTGCGGGGCACCTTCTCCCGTGGACGGGAGAAGGGGGCCTTCAGCCGCGACGGATGTTCCTTGGACGGAGGCAGGGCTCGCCGGAAGGCAGCACTTATCCCGCGCGCACGACCCCGCGCGCGATCGCCGCGGCCTTGGCGGCGCTGTCGCGCACCTGGCCCCAGTCGCCCGCGGCCAGCCAGGCCTTGGCCAGCATCCACGAGCCGCCCACGGCGACCACGTTGGGTTCGGCAAGGTAGTCGGCGGCGGTAGCTTCGCTGATGCCGCCGTTCGCGCACAGCTTCAGGTCGGGGAACGGCCCCGCAAGCCCGCGCACCATCGCCAGCCCGCCCAGCGCGTTGCTCGGGAACAGCTTGCAGACGCGGAAGCCGAGCGCCATCAGGGCGATGAATTCGGTCGGCGTCGCCGCGCCGGGCACGGCCGGGACCTGCGCCGACGCCAGCGCCTCGGCGAGGGCAGGCGGCGTGCCCGGCGTAACCAGGAAGTCGGCGCCGACGTCGATCGCGGCGCGCACGTGTTCCGGCGTGAGCACGGTGCCGGCGCCGATGAGGATGTCCGGGCGCGCCTTCTTCATCGCGGCCAGTGCGGACAGCGCGGCGGACGTGCGCAGGGTGAGTTCGAGCGTCTTCAGGCCGCCCTCGGCGAGTGCATCGGCCATGCGCAGGCCCTGGTCGACGCTGTCGACGGTGAGCACCGGCATCACGCCGGTGGCGCGCAGCACCTGTTCGGCGCGATCCTGCAGGGTGTCGATCGACATCAGGCGTCCTTTGCTTCGTGGGGGGCTTCGGCGGCGAGCGTGGGATCGTCGCCGAGCTGGTACTCGGCGTCGTAGTCCCACTGGCCGCCGTCGCGCGCGGGTGGGCCGCAGGAGATCGACAGCGCGCCCTGGTCGGCCGGCGACACCATCGCGCGGTTGAACGCGAACAGGTTGCGGCCGATGTCCCAGGCACAGTGCGAGGTGTTGGGCGCATGCTCGCGCGCAGCCCATTCGCCGGCGTCGACCAGCGCTTCGAGCGTGCCGGACTCGCCATCGAGGCGAATCACGTCGCCCTCGCGCAGCTTGCCGATCGGGCCGCCGCGCGCGGCTTCCGGGGTGAGGTGGATCGCCGCCGGAATCTTGCCCGAGGCGCCCGACAGGCGGCCGTCGGTGACCAGCGCCACGCGCCGGCCCTGGTTCTGCAGCATGCCCAGCAGCGGCGCCAGCGAATGCAGCTCGGGCATGCCGTTGGCCTTCGGGCCCTGGTAGCGCACCACCGCGACGAAATCCTGCGGCAGCAGGCCGGCGGCGTGCAGCTTGTTGAGCGCGCGCGGATCGTCGACGACCACCGCGGGTGCCTCGATGACGCGCTGCTCGGGCTTGACCGCCGACAGCTTGATCAGCGAACGCCCCAGGTTGCCGCGCAGCAGGCGCAGGCCGCCCTGCGCCTCGAAGGGCGCGGAGGCGGGCCGTACCACGGCCTCGTCGCCGCTGGTGGACACCGAAGGCGTGAACGACAGCGTGCCGTCGGCCAGGGTGGGATCGTCGCACCAGGCGCGCATGCCGCCGGGCAGGATGGTCTCGGCGTCGGCATGCATCAGCCCGGCGTCGAGCAGTTCGCGGAACACGAAGCCGATGCCGCCGGCGGCGTGGAAGCGGTTCACGTCGGCATCGCCGTTGGGATAGACGCGCGCCAGCAGCGGCACGACCTGCGACAGCACATCCATGTCGTCCCAGGTGAGCGAGATGCCGGCCGCGCGCGCGACCGCGATCCAGTGGATGGTGTGGTTGGTGGAGCCGCCGGTGGCCATCAGCGCGACGATGGCGTTGACGATCGCGCGCTCGTCGACGATGCGGCCGAAGGGGCGGTAGTCGTTGCCCAGCGCGCTGATGCGCAACGCGCGTTCGGTCACGGCGCGGGTCAGCGATTCGCGCAGGGCGGTGCCCGGGTTGGCGAACGAGCCGGGCAACTGCACGCCCATCGCTTCCAGCAGTACCTGGTTGGAGTTGGCGGTGCCATAGAAGGTGCAGGTGCCGGGCGCGTGGTACGACGCCGACTCGGCTTCCAGCAGTTCCTCGCGCGTGGCTTCGCCCGCGGCGTAGCGTTCGCGTACCTCGGCCTTCTGCTTGTTGGGGATGCCCGGTGTCATCGGCCCGGCCGGCACGAACACCGCGGGCAGGTGGCCGAAGGCAAGCGCGCCGATCAGCAGGCCCGGCACGATCTTGTCGCAGATGCCCAGGTACACCGTGCTGTCGAACATGTCGTGCGACAGCGCGATCGCGGTGGACTGCGCGATCACGTCGCGCGAGAACAGCGACAGCTCCATGCCGGCGCGGCCCTGGGTGACGCCGTCGCACATCGCCGGCACGCCGCCGGCGACCTGCGCGGTGGCGCCGAGCGTGCGTGCATGCTCGCGGATCTGCCCGGGATAGGTTTCGTAGGGCTGGTGCGCCGACAGCATGTCGTTGTATGCGGTGACGATGCCGAGGTTGGGCGTGGCGTCGCCGCGCAGGCGCGCCTTGTCGGTCGGGCCGCAGGCGGCGAAGCCGTGGGCGAGGTTGCCGCAGCTCAGCCGGGAGCGGTTCGGCCCGGCCTGGTGCATGGCCTCGATGCCGGCGAGGTAGGCCGCGCGCGAGGCGCGGCTGCGCTGGCGGATGCGTTCGGTGACTTCCAGCAATCTGGGATGCAGGCTCATGGGCGTCGGCCTTGGGGCGTGCGGCGTCGCGTCGGGTCGATCACGGGCACCAGTGGATGTGCAGGTCCGCGCCGGGCGTGGTGAAGCCGATGCGGACCGGGTATTCGAGGGCGTCGTCGCCGTCGAGCACGCGCTCGAGCAGCCTGCGCTTGCTCTCGCCGCGGATCAGCAGCAGGCGCGTGTGCGCGGGCGCGAGCCCGGCGGGGGTCAGGCTGATGCGGCGCAGGAACTTGCCCGCGACCGGGCAGCCGGTGGCATCGACCGGCACGTAGGCAGCCGCGGCGGCCAGCGCCTGGTCGAGGTTCTGCATGCGCGGGAACAGCGACGCGGTGTGGCCGTCCTCGCCCATGCCCAGTACCACCACGTCGGCGGGATTGCGCGCATGCAGGTTGGCGGCGTTGACCGATTCGTCGATGTTGCGGCCGGGCCGGGTCAGCGTCTCGAACCGGGCCTGCGCAGCGTTGTTGTGCAGCAGCGATTCGCGCACGAGGCGGGCATTGCTGTCGGGATCGTCGGGCAGCAGCCAGCGTTCGTCCACCAGGGCCACGTCGATGCGGGACCAGTCGAGCGGCGCCTTCGACAGCGCGGCGTAGACCGGCGCCGGCGTGGTGCCGCCCGAGAGCAGCAGCCGCGCGCGCGGGTGCTGCTGCAGGTCGCGTCCGAGGGCGGAGGAGATCGCGACCGCCGCGCCCCACGTCCACTGGGTGAGCGATTCGTAGCTGTGCATGTGCACCCGCCCGCGCCCGACGGGCCGCGCCTGCGCGCTGTCGCCTGCGCGCGCTCCGGTCACGGTGCGCGCGCCTCGCGGATCTCCGCCACCGCGATCGCGGCGGTGCCCAGCAGGCCGGCATGCGGATGCAGCACCGCCATCGACGGCACGCGCGCCATGTTCGGCGAGAACCGGCCCTTGTGCTCGAAGCGCTGGCGGAAGCCCGAGTACTGCAGCGCATCGAGCATCTTCGGCACCAGGCCGCCGGTGAGGAACACGCCGTCCCACGCGCCGAGGGTGAGTACGAGGTCGCCCGAGATCGCGCCGAACACCGCGCAGAACACGTCCACCGCGCGCATGCTGCGCGGGTCGCCGGCCTGGGCGCGGGCGGTGATGTCGGCCGGCTGCATCGGGCCCGGGTCTTCGCCGGCGAGTTCGCTCAGCGCACGATGGATGTTGACCAGGCCAGGCCCGCAGATCAGGCGCTCGTTCGACACGCGGCCGAACTGCGCGGCGAGCCGGTCGAGGATCGCCAGTTCCTCCGGGGTGCCGGGCGGGAAGCTGACGTGGCCGCCCTCGGTCTCCAGCGGATACTGGCGGCCGTCGCGGATGATCAACGCGCCGACGCCGAGCCCCGTGCCCGGGCCGATCACCGCATAGGTGCGGTTGCGCGGCTCCACGTCGGCGGTCCACGACACGCCCCCGATCGGCGCGATGTCGTCGGCCTGCAGCAGCGGGATGGCCATCGCCTGCGCGGCGAAGTCGTTGACCAGGGTGATGCGGTCGAAGTCGAGCTGGGCCAGCGTGCGCGGCTTGGAGATCACCCAGGGATGGTTGGTGATGCGGGCCTCGTCGCCGTCGACGCGGCCGGCGACCGCGAACACGCCGTGGCGGATGCCGGCGCCATCCTGCCCGGTCTCGCGCAGGTAGTGGCGCGCGGTGTCGGCCAGCGACGGGAAGTCGGCGACGGCGAACCCCTGCACGCTGTCCACCAGCAGGGGCGAGGGCAACGCCGGATCGGCCAGCGCGAAGCGGGCGTTGGTGCCGCCGATGTCGGCGAGCAGCACGCGCGTCGCGGTGCCGCTCATCAGATCGGACCCTGTCCGGTCGCGGTGCGCGGCAGGAACGGCGCCGCGGCGGCCGGCCCCCACGACCCGGCGGGATAGTCCTGCACCGGGGTGCCGGCCTGCTGCCAGGCGGCGCTGACGCTGTCGATCCAGCGCCACGCGGCTTCCACCTCGTCGTCGCGCACGAACAGGGTCTGGTCGCCCTTCAGCGCGTCGATCATCAGCCGCTCGTAGGCGATGCGGCGCTTGGGCGGCAGCATCGCCAGGTCGAGCGACATCGGCTGCAGTTCCGTCGCGCCCCATTCCGGCGCGGCCAGGCTGCCCATCAGGCCCAACTCGATGGTTTCCTCCGGCTGCAGGCGCATGCGCAGGTAGTTGGGTTGCGCGTGGGCCTGGTCCGGGCGATCGAACACCCAGTGGGTCACCGGCTTGAAGTGCACGATCACCTCGGTGTTGCGCGAGGGCATGCGCTTGCCGGTGACCAGCCGGAACGGCACGCCCGCCCAGCGCCAGTTGTCGATCCAGGCGCGCAACCCGACGAAGGTTTCGACAGCGCTGTCAGCCGTAAAGCCCTTCACCGCCTTGCCTTCGACCACGCCCGCCGTGTAGCGGCCGCGCACGCTGTCCACGCCGACGTCGGCCGCGGTCATCGGACGCAGCGCGCGCAGCACCTTGCGCTTCTCGTCGCGGATGCTGTCGGCGTCGAGCGCGGCCGGCGGCTCCATCGCGATCAGCGCCAGCAGCTGCAGCATGTGGTTCTGCACCATGTCGCGCAGCGCGCCGTAGCCGGCGTAATAGCCTTCGCGGCCGTCCACGCCCGCGGTCTCGGCGACCATGATGTCGACCGACTCGATCCAGCGGTGCTGCCACACCGCCTCGAACAGGGTGTTGCCCATGCGCAGCGCCAGCAGGTTCTGCACCGGGGCCTTGCCCAGGTAATGGTCGATGCGGAAGATCCGCGACTCGTCCAGCGCCGACTTCAGCGTGGCGTCGATCTCGCGCGCCGAGGGCAGGTCGTGGCCGATCGGCTTCTCCAGCACCAGCCGCGACGGCGGCGCGAGGAGGCCGGCGGCCTTGAGCCCGAGGCAGGCCGGTTCGAACAGGTTGGGCGGCGTCGACAGGTAGCTCACCGACGGGCGGTCGGCGAACGGCGCCAGCGTGGCCGCCATGCCGTCGATGTCGTTGAGGTCGATCGAGCGGTACACGATGCGCCGCAGCAGGTCGTCCAGCGCGCCGTCGTTGCGGCCATCGCCGTTGCCGATGCGTTCGCGCAGCCAGGCGCGGAAGCCTTCGTCGTCGTGTTCGCTGCGGCCGATCGCCACCACGCGGAAGTCCGCCGGCAGCAGGCGGTCGCGCAGCAGGTGCAGCAGCGACGGGAAGAGGTAGCGTTGGGCGAGGTCGCCGGTGGCGCCAAACAGCAGGAGTGAATCGTGCATGGACGCCGGCGGACGCTCTCAGTAGGGAAGGGGATCGGACAGCTTACGTCCGTGGCTGGCAATGATGCCAGAGTACCAGCGCGCGCTGTCCTTCGGGGTCCGTTCCTGGGTCCCGTAGTTGACGTGCACGATACCGAACCGTTTGGAGTAGCCCAGCGACCATTCCAGGTTGTCCAGCAGCGACCAGACCATGTAGCCGCGCACGTCCACGCCGGCGGCGATGGCGTCGTGGATCGCGGTGAGATGCTTTCGCAGGTAATCAATCCGCAGCGGATCACGCACCCGCCCGCCCTCGGCCACCGCAGGGTCGAAGAACGCGGCGCCGTTCTCGGTGATGTAGACCGGCAGGTCGCCGTAGGTCTGCTTGAACCACACCAGCAGGTCGGTCAGGCCCTGCGGGAATACCTCCCAGCCGGTTTCGGTATAGGTGCCCAGCGGCTGGCGCACGGCACCGGCCTCGAGCGGGTAGCTGTCGTTGGCGCGGGTGACGCTGCGCGTGTAGTAGTTGATGCCGACGAAATCCAGCGGCTGCACGATCAGCTTGAAGTCGTCCTCGGGGAAGTCCGGCCAGGCGTCGCCGAAGATCTGCTTGAGCTCCGGCGGGTACTTGCCGAGCAGGGCTGGGTGCAGGTACTGCTCGTTCATGTAGGCATGGGCACGGCGGACGGCGGCCGCGTCGTCCTGCGAATCGCTGGCCGGGTACTTCGGCTCGATGTTCACCACCAGCCCGATCTCGTGACTGCCCTCGGCGCGGTAGGCCTGCACCGCGGCGCCATGCGCGCGCATCAGGTTGTGCGAGGCGATCGGCGCCTCGTACTTGCTGCGATGGCCGGGCGCGAGCGCGCCATGCAGGTAGCCGCCGTCGGTGATCACCCAGGGTTCGTTGAGCGTGACCCACTTCTTCACCCGGCCGTCGAGCGCGCGGTACAGCACGCGGCCGTACTCGGCGAACCAGTCGGCGCTGTCGCGGTTGAGCCAGCCGCCGCGGTCGTCGAGCGCCGCCGGCAGGTCCCAGTGGAACAGGGTGAGCAGGGGCTCGATGTCGTTGGCCAGCAGCTCGTCGACCAGACGCGAATAGAAGTCCAGGCCTTTCTGGTTCACCCGGCCGGTGCCGTCAGGCAGGATCCGCGACCACGACACGCTGAAGCGGTAGGCCTGCAGGCCCAGTTCGCGCATCAGCTTCACGTCGTCCTTCCAGCGGTGGTAGTGGTCGCAGGCGACGTCGCCGGTGTCGCCGTTGAAGGTCATGCCCGGCGTGTGCGCGAAGCGCGTCCAGATGCTGGGGCCGGCGCCATCGGCCAGCGGCGAGCCCTCGATCTGGTGCGCGGCGGTGGCGGCACCCCACAGGAAGCCCTCCGGAAATGCGAAATCGTGCGGATGCTTCGGGGACGACTGGCTCATGGGCGAGGGGGATCCTGCGCTGCGATGCAGCATGCGATGGCGTGAAAACGATTACATGCCAGAATAGCGCAATCGTCCGGCGAGTGTATTGGGAGAGCGTTCGTCCGCGGGCCTTGCGCATTCGTATTCGTGCGCGTGGTCGCGCCTTCCCGACGCGTCCCGGATCGTGGCGACGGCAAGGCATCCGAACGGGAGCAACGATGGCGCGCGTGCAGCTCGACAACCTGCGCAAGGTGTACCCCAACGGGCACGTCGCCGTGGCCGGCGCCACGTTCGAGGTCGGCGACGGCGAACGGCTGGTGCTGGTGGGGCCGTCGGGCTGCGGCAAGTCGACGCTGCTGCGGATGATCGCCGGGCTGGAGGAGATTTCCTCCGGCACGCTGCGCATCGGCGCGCGCGTGGTCAACGACGTCGCGCCGAAGGACCGCGACATCGCCATGGTGTTCCAGAGCTACGCGCTGTACCCGCACATGACCGTGGCGGAGAACCTGGCATTCGCGCTGAAGCTGCGCGGCATGGCCCGCGCCGACATCGACGCGCGCGTGCGCGAGGCGGCGAAAGTGCTGGAACTCGATGCGCTGCTCGAGCGGAGGCCCGGGCAGTTGTCCGGCGGACAGCGCCAGCGCGTGGCGCTGGGGCGGGCGCTGGTGCGCCAGCCCCAGGTGTTCCTGCTCGACGAGCCGCTGTCGAACCTCGACGCCAAGCTGCGCGCGGGGATGCGCGTGGAGATC
>JAIUOJ010000082.1 GCA_020161335.1 Pseudomonadota bacterium | reverse complement strand
CAGCCGCAGCGAGTAGTCGTAGCGCGAGGCCGCGCGCTGGTTGCCGTGGCCCTCGCCGGGATACAGCACCAGCCGCACCGGCGCCTGCCCGGCCAGTTTGAGGTAGCGGTAGAGCATGTACGACTGCATCGGCGGCACGCGCGGATCGGCCTCGCCATGCAGGATCAGCGTCGGCGTCTTCGACTTCTGCACGTGCGTGATCGGGCTGGTCTGGCGGAACAGCTCCGGGTCCTCCCACGGCCACTTGCCCCAGTGCACGAGGTACTGCTCCCAGGGGATGTCGCCGGTGGTGACCAGGCTGGCCTGGTCGGAGATGCCCACGAACATCACCGACGCGGCGAAGCGGTCGCTGTAGTACGTCGCGCCCCATGCGCTGGCATAGCCGCCATAGGAACCGCCGGTGATACCCACCTTGCCCTCGTCGACGAGGCCGGTGGCGACGAGATGGTCGACGCCATCGACCACGTCGTCGAATTCCTCCATGCCCGGGCGGCCGAAGCCTGCCTTCGAGAACGCGACGCCGCGCCCGGTGCTGCTGCGGTAGTTGGGCAGGAAGGAGGCATAGCCGCGCGACGCCGCGAACTGCACCGGCTGCGCGTAGTTGCTCAACCAGCCGTTGCTGTAATGCGATTCCGGTCCGCCATGGACCACGGTGATCAGCGGCACGCGCGCGTTGCCGCGCCGCTCGAGCGGATGCACCAGCAGGCCTTCGATCTCCAGCCCGTCGCGCGCCTTGTAGCGGATCACTTCCTGCTTCGCCAGACGCACGTCCTTCAGCCACGGGTTGCTGTCGGTGAGCTTCTTCGGCACCGACTCGCCGGCGGCGAGCAGGAATGCTTCCGATGGATGCGTCGGCGTGCTGCCGAGCAGCGCGAGGTCGCCGCCGCCGGACCGGCTGAAGGCGGTCCACACCGGCCCGTCCGCGGCCAGCAGCGTGCGCGCGCCATCGCCATCCACGCCCACTTCGCCCAGCCGCGCCTGCACGCCTTCGTGGCTGATGAACTGCAGGGTGCGGGCATCGCGCCACTCGACGTCGATGACGTGTCCGGGCAACGCCGGCAGCACGTCACGCCAGGCGCCCCCCGCCTTGCCGACCACGAACAGCCGCCCCTGCTGCGCGTCATGCGCGTCCTCGGCGGAAATGAAGGCGAGGTGCTCGCCGTCCGGACTCCACGCCAGCCCGCCGACCTTGCCCGGGTTCTCGACCCGGCCCAGCACCTTGCCGTCCGGGGCGACGATGCGCACGCGAGTGAACACCAGCGTGTCGTCGGTCAGCTGGCGGCGCGCGACCAGCAGGCCGAGGCGGTCCCCCGCGGGGCTCCACTGCACCGACTGCACGCTGCCGTCGACCGCTATGCGCCGCGGTTCGGCGCGTTCGTCGCGAAGCCCGGCGATCCACAGCTGCACCGGCCGCGCATCCTCCTCGTACACCTTCTGGCTGAAGCCCCGCTTCTTCAGCGCCTTGGCTTCGTCGCTTTCCGGTTCGCCCGCCAGCAAGGCGACGCGGCGGCCGTCGGGCGAGAGGCTGAAGGCGCTGATGTCGGACTTGAGCTTCGCCACCACGACCGACTCGCCGCCATCGACCGCGATGCGGTACAGCACGCGGGTCTCGTCGCCGGGTCGCTTGGCGAGGTACACCAGCGAACGTCCGTCGGGCATCCACTCGACGCCCGACACGTTGACCTTGCCGGTGACGAAGCCGCGGCCGGCGCCGCCTTCGCGCGGGACCAGGTGCAGTTCGGCCCAGGCCGGGCCATCGTCGTCGACGCCGATCGTGCGCGGCACCGACAGCACGGTGGCCACCTGGCGCCCGTCGGGACTGATGCCGGCATGGCTGACGGCGCGGATCGTGGCGATCTGTTCAAGGGTCAGGCCGCCGCCGGCGGCGAAGGCCGGCAGCGCCAGCACGAGCAGCAGCAACAGGCCCGCGGCCCGCGACAGCTCAAATCGCATCGTCGAATCCCTCTCCGGCATGGACCCGGGACTTTCGCCCGCGCCGCTGGCGAAGGCAAGCCCGGGCCCCGCCTCAGCGCGCGTGCCAGGCCTGGGCCACCGTGGCGAATACGTCGCGCAGCTCACGCACGGCCGCGCGCGGGATCGAGGCCTCGATAGCGGGCAGGTCGATCCGCCCGCCGGGGAACGGCTCACCGGTCCAGGCGAAGGCAACGCGGTTGCTCTGCCGCTTTTCTTCCAGCAGCCAGACCCGGTCGCGGCCGAAGCTGCGCTGCAGCCGCGCCACGTGGCGGTCGACGTCGGTGGCGTACAGGTTGCTGGCCAGCACCCCGCCGGGCGCCAGCGCCGCGCGGCAGTCGTCCTGGAAGCGCTGGCTCGACAGCGCCTCGGGGATGCCGGTCTCGTCGTAGCCGTCGACCAGCAGCAGGTCGTAGCGTCCGCGCCGGTCGCGCAGGAACTGCGCGCCATCGCCGAGGACCACCTGCAGGCGCGCGTCGTCGTCCGGGATGCGGAAGCGGCGCCGCATCGCGATCACGTGCGGGTTGTTCTCCACCACCTCCAGCCGCGCCTGCGGCAGGCAGCGGTGGCAGAACTTCGCCTGCGAGCCGCCGCCAAGGCCAACCATGCCGATCATCGCCGGCCGCGGGTTGAACAGCAGCGCCGCCATCATCGTGCGCGTGTAGTCGATCAACAGGTGGCCGGGCCGGAACGTCAGCATCCGGCTCTGCGACACGCCACCGGTGAACTGCAGCTCGGTATGCCGCCAGCCACGGCGGATCGTCGGCTGCCATGCGCCGGGCGCGCCCGGATCGGTGGCCGCGTCCACGCCACCCGCGCGCGTCGCACGCGACAGCCACGCCGGCCATCGCGGCCATCCGCCTCCTTCCCGCTCAGCCATGCAACGCGCGCCCCTGCCAGCACCAGGCCAACGGTGCCAAGCGTACCGCGGCGACGGGTCGCGCGCGGACGCGCCGCGCACGGGGATCGCCACGCGCGCCGGTTGACGCGTGCCGTGGCGTACGTTGCCGCGCGTTCAACTGGAATCGTTTACGCCTTCCACCCGCTGAATGCGCCTGGAAGACCTCAGAATCCGTTCATCGCGCGCGGTGCCCACTGGCGCCACGCAGGCCGCAGTGGCCGGCTCGAGGGGCGCACCATGAAGCAGATCCTGTCCACCCGCCGTCTTCGCCACGGCACGCTGGCCATCGGCATGGCCCTGTCCGCCTGCCTGCCCGCGTTCGCCCAGGACGAGCGTGCGCGCGATCGCGGCGACGACGCAGCCGGACAGCGCACGCAGGAGCCGCGACGCGGCGACGGCGGCGAACGGCCGCCCGCGCGCAGTGATGCATCGATGCCCGGCGCGGCGGACCGCGGCCCGCGCGAACGGGCACGCGTCGAACGTGCGGCGCCACCCGAGGTCCCGCGTCGCGAGGCCATGCGTCGCGACGAGGCGCAGGGGCCGAGCCGCGAGCGCGCCTGGCAGGCGCCACGCGACCCGCAGGAGCGCGTGCGCGAGGCACGCAGCCGTGAGCAGGCACCGCGCGAGCTGCGCGATCGCGAGCCGGTGCAGCGCGCGCCCGACGCGCGCCGCGCGGTGATCGAGGACAACGTGCCCGGCCCGCGCGGCATGCGCGAGCGCGACGACGCCCGCCGGGACCGGATCACGGAAGGACGCGATCGGCCGGAGCCCGGCCTGCGCGGCCCGGCGCCACGCGACGCCGCGCGACCCTGGCCGCAGGCGCGCCCGGTGCCGGGCGACCAGTCGCGCGGCGACGACGTGCGGCGTGCGCAGGCCATGCGCGAGGACCGCGAGCGCGACCGCAACGCCGGCCTGCGCCGCCCGTCGGGTGGGCCCGACCGCGACCGGGGCATCGACGATCGCCGCAACGGCGGCCACGACCCGCTGCGTCGCCTCGATCGCGGCCAACAGGAAGCGCGTATCCGCGCCGAGCGCCAGCGCGCCGAGCGCTTCCAGCGCGAGCGTGAGCACGACCGGCGCATGGCCGAACAGCGTGCCGAACAGCGCGCACGCCTGTTGCAGCAGCAGCGGCGCATGTCGCAGTACCGCTACCAGCAGCACTACCACGATCGCCTGCGCGAGCAGCAGCGCCGCTGGTACGCCGCGGGGGCCTACGACTACTGGCGCGATCCGTTCTACTACACCCCGGCCAGCTACCGCTATTCCTACGGTGGCCACTGGTACCAGACCAACCGCTACGGCGCCGACCTGATGCGCCAGGCCGTGTCCTACGGCTACGAGGAAGGCCTGCGCGCCGGACGCGCCGACCGCGACGACCGCTGGCGCTATGACGTGCAGGGCAGCTACGGCTACCTCGACGCCAGCTACGGCTACGACGGGCGCTACATCGCGCATGACCAGTACAGCTACTACTTCCGACAGGGCTTCCAGCGCGGCTACGAGGATGGCTACTACGGCCGCTACCGCTACGGCAGCCGCGATTCCCACGGCAACCATACCGTGCTCGCGGCGGTGCTGGGCGTGATCCTCGGGTTGCAACTGCTGCACTGACCGGCGCGCAGGCGGTCGCCGACGCGCCCGGTCCACGCCGGGCGTGTCGTTCCGCGCGGCACGGAGGCTTTCCGCAGTGCAACACCGCCGTAGACTGCGGCCAGGGTGGCGACATGCGGAGGTGGCCCATGAAAAGCGGCTGGTGGCTGGCGGCGGCCCTGCTGCTGTCGCCGATGGTCCTGTTCGCGGCGCCCCCGTCGCAGGCGTCCGGCGATGTCGCCGCATTGGCGCCGCCGACGCCGCCGGAAGACGTGCTGGCGATCCCCGCCTCGCTGCGCGCCGCACTGCGCGAGCAGGTGGTCGCGCGCAGCGCGCCCGGCGAACCGCGGATGCGGCGGCTGGCCGCCTTCCTGCTCGGACCCGAAGGGCTCGCGCTGAAGTACGTGCCGGATGCCGACCTCACCGTCGCCCAGGTCTGGGAGACGCGCACCGCCAACTGCCTGGCCTTCACCCTGCTCACCATCGCGCTCGCGCGCGAGGCCGGACTGGACGCCTACGGTCAGGAGATCCCGCGCACGCTGGCGTGGTATTCCAGCGGCGATACCGTGTACTTCAGCAACCACGTCAACGCCGGCATCCGCATCGGCGCCCAGCGCTACACGCTGGACGTGGCCAGCGACAGCGTGATGTCGAACGTGCCGCCGGCCAAGGTCGACGACCGGCGCCTGATCGCCATCTACTACAGCAACCGCGCCGCCAACCTGCTGGCCGAGGGGCGCCTGGAGGCCGCCGCGCTGCAGATCGACGCCGCGCTGCGCAGCGACCAGCGTTATCCCACCGCATGGAGCAACGCCGGCGTGTTGCGCCTGCGCGCGGGCGACGACGCCGGCGCCGAGCGCGATTTCCTGCATGCGCTCGAACTCGACCGGCGCCACGACGGTGCCCTGATGAACCTCGCCTCGCTGTACGGCAAGCGCGGCGACAGCGCGCGCCAGGCCGACTACAACCGGCGCATCGCCCGCATCAACGCGCGCAACCCGTTCCACGCGTTCATGCTGGCGATCGAGGCCGAGAAGCTTGGCGACTACGGTGCGGCGGCGGCGCACTACCGCCAGGCCATCAAGCTGTACGAAGGCGAGCACCGCTTCCACTTCGGGCTCGCGCGCGCCTACCTGCACCTGGGCGAGTCGCGCAAGGCGGGCGAAGCCCTGCGCCGCGCGCACGACATCAGCAGCGGCACGGTGCGCGACCGCTACCAGGCCAAGCTCGACCGCCTGCGCGAACTCCAGCGCTGACGGCGCGGGACGCGGGACCGCTCAGCGCAGCTGGCTGTCCTTGCTGCCGCGGCGGTTGTAGCCGCTGGCCTCGTGTTCGTCCCGTTCCTCGGCTTCCTGGCAGGCGATGCACAGGCGCACGCCGGGCACGGCCTTGCGCCGGGCCTCGGGGATCGGCGCATCGCATTCCTCGCAGTGCGAACGGCCTGGGCCCTGTGGCAACTGGCTGCGAGCGCGCTTGATCGCGTCCTTCACGGTCGCGTCGATCTGGTCCTGCACCGCGCCGTCACCGGCCCATCCGGTTGCCATCGTCGATCTCCCTTGAACCTGTTGCCTTGCCGCCGTTGTACGCCGTCCGGCGTCTACGCGTCGTCAGGCCAGCGAATGCCCGGGGACGCGGCGTCCGGGCGCGGAGCGGGCACCGCGGCCACCGCGTTCCATACCTTCAGCGCGTCCACCGTGGCCGCGACGTCGTGCACGCGCAGCAGTTTCGCGCCGCGCTGGGCAGCGACCAGGTGCGCGGCCACCGAGCCGTGGACGCGCTCCGCCGGCCGCTCGCGCCCGGTCAGTTCACCGATGGTGTGCTTGCGCGACAGCCCGGCCAGCACCGGCACGCCCAGTTCGGTGAAGCGCTCCAGCCGCGCCAGCAGCTGCAGGTTGTGCGCACGGGTCTTGCCGAAGCCGAAGCCCGGGTCGACCACGATGCGCTTCTTCGCGATGCCCGCCATCTCGGCCGCGAAGATGCGCTCGGCGAGGAAACGATGCACCTCGCCGACGACATCGTCGTAGTCCGGCGCCGCCTGCATCGACCCCGGTTCGCCGAGCATGTGCATCAGCACCACCGGCACGCCGAGCGCGGCCACGGTGTCCAGCGCACCCTCGGCACGCAGGCCGCGGACGTCGTTGACCATGCCGGCGCCGGCCTCGACCGCCGCGCGCATCACCTTGGACCGCGAGGTATCGACGCTGATCGGCAGCGCCGTCTCGCGCGCGAGCCGCGCCACCACCGGCACCACCCGGCGCAGTTCCTCCTCCGTCGACACCGGCCCGGCGCCGGGGCGGGTCGATTCGCCGCCGACATCCAGCAGGTCCGCTCCCTCGGCGACGAGCGTCAGGCCGTGCGCGACCGCCGCGCCTTCGTCGAAATGCAGGCCACCGTCCGAGAAGGAATCCGGGGTGACGTTGACGATGCCCATCACCCGCGGCACGTCGAGGCGGAGGATGCGGCCGGCGCAATCGAGCTGGGGGGCGGTGTCGAACATTCGGGGGACTCGGGACTCGGGACTCGGGACTCGGGGCTCGGGGCTCGGGGCTCGGGGCTCGGGGCTCGGGGCTCGGGGCTCGGGGCTCGGGAACAGCGTATCCCTTTGTCATTCCGGGCGCAGCGAGGGATCTCTCCGTCGCGGCGTTGAAGGCGAGATCCCTCGCTGCGCCCGGGATGACACTGCGCGGATGCTCCTGGTGTGCCTGCGCACGCGACTTTTTCGCGCAATGCGCAAAGACGGCAACGGCGCCGGATTGCCGGCGCCGCTGTGTTCATCCATTCCCTATTCCCGACGCTCCATCCACGGGATATCAGGTCTGCTCCGCCGGTCCGCCGATCGGCGGCAGCGGGCGCGAATCGCCGTCGCCGCCCTTGTCGCTGCCCTTGCCCGACTCGTTCCAGCCCATCGGCGGCGGCGGCTCGCGGCCTTCCATGATCGCGTCGATCTGCGGGACGTCGATGGTTTCGTATTCCAGCAGCGCCTTGGCCATCGCGTGCAGCTTGTCGATGTTCTCGGTGAGGATGGTCTTGGCGCGCGTGTAGGCCGTGTCGAGGATCTCGCGCACCACCTCGTCGATCCGGCGCGCGGTGTCGTCGGACACGCTCTTGTGCTGGGTGACCGAGCGGCCCAGGAACACCTCGTCCTCGTCCTCGCCATAGGCGATCGGGCCCAGCTCGTCCGACAGCCCCCACTTGGTGACCATGTTGCGCGCCATCTTGGTCGCGCGCTCGATGTCGTTGGAGGCGCCGGTGGTGACCTTGTCGTTGCCGAAGATCAGTTCCTCGGCGACGCGGCCGCCGTACAGCGTCGCCAGGCGGCTGTGCAGGCTCTCGCGGGTGGCGCTGTAGCGGTCACCCTCGGGCAGGTACATGGTCACGCCCAGGGCCCGTCCCCGGGGAATGATCGTCACCTTGTAGACCGGGTCGTGGTCCGGCACCAGGCGGCCGATGATGGCATGGCCGGCCTCGTGGTAGGCGGTGTTGCGCTTTTCTTCCTCGCTCATGGCCATCGAGCGGCGCTCGGTGCCCATGATGATCTTGTCGCGCGCCTTGTCGAAGTGGTCCATGCGCACGTCCTTGGCGTTCTCGCGCGCCGCGAACAGCGCCGCCTCGTTCACGAGGTTGGCGAGGTCGGCGCCGGAGAAGCCCGGCGTGCCGCGCGCGATCACCATCGGCTGGACGTTGTCGGCCAGCGGCACCTTGCGCATGTGCACCTTGAGGATCTGCTCGCGGCCCTTCACGTCGGGCAGGCCCACCACGACCTGGCGGTCGAAGCGGCCCGGGCGCAGCAGCGCCGGGTCGAGCACGTCGGGGCGGTTGGTCGCGGCGATCACGATCACGCCCTCGCCGCCCTCGAAGCCGTCCATCTCGACCAGCAGCTGGTTGAGCGTCTGCTCGCGTTCGTCGTGGCCGCCACCGAGGCCGGCGCCGCGATGGCGGCCGACCGCGTCGATCTCGTCGATGAAGATGATGCACGGCGCATGCTTCTTGGCCTGCTCGAACATGTCGCGCACGCGGCTGGCGCCGACGCCGACGAACATCTCGACGAAGTCGGAACCGGAGATGCTGAAGAACGGCACCTTGGCCTCGCCGGCGATGGCCTTGGCCAGCAGGGTCTTGCCGGTGCCGGGCGGGCCGACCATCAGCACGCCGCGCGGGATCTTGCCGCCCAGCTTCTGGAACTTGGACGGGTCGCGCAGGAACTCGACCAGCTCGGCCACTTCCTCCTTGGCCTCGTCGCAGCCGGCGACGTCGGCAAAGGTGGCCTTGGTCTGGTCCTCGTTGAGCAGCTTGGCGCGCGACTTGCCGAACGACATCGCACCCTTGCCGCCGCCCTGCTGCATCTGCCGCATCATGAAGAACCAAAAGCCGATGATCAGCGCCACCGGCAGCAGGTTGATCAGGATGTAGAGCAGCGACGGCCCGCTCGACGGCGGCGCGGCCTTGATCTCCACCTTGTGGTTGATCAGGTCGTCCATCATGCCTTCGTCGCGTCGCGGCGCGATCACCACGCCTTCCTCGCCGCCCTTGGTCTGGAACTTGATGGTCTTCTCGTCCTCGGCGATGTCGACGCGCTTGATCTGGTCGCGGCGCACCTGCTCCATGAACTGCGAGTACTGGGTTTCGCGCGCGGCGCTCGCACCGGGGTTGAAGCTGTTGAACACCAGCATCAGCACCACGGCGACCAGCGCCCACAGCAGGAGGTTCTTCACCAGGTCGTTCATCGTTTCTTCCGGGACTCCAACGGGGTCATGCTACTTCATCGCCGCCAGCTTGCCCTGGGCCAGCGCATACACTTCAGGCGAGCGCTTGCGCGAGGCCTCGGGCTTGCGGATCGCAACCTTCTCGTAGCGCCTGCGCAGTTCGCGCACGTACTCGTCGAAGCCCACGCCCTGGAACAGCTTGATCAGGAACGCACCACCGGGCTTGAGGTGGCGGTCGGCGAAGTCCATCGCCAGCTCGGACAGGTACATCGCCCGGGGCTGGTCGACGGCATCCACACCGCTCTTGTTGGGGGCCATGTCCGACAACACAAGGTCCACGGGCTGGCCCGCCAGCATCGTCTCAAGGCTCGATAAGACTTCATCCTCCCTGAAATCGCCATGAAGGAAGTCCACGCCGGCCAGCGGCGGCATGTCGAGGATGTCCAGGGCCAGCACCCGCCCGGGCCGCGCCGGGTCGAGCCGGTCCAGCTCCTGGCGGACCCATTGCGACCAGCCGCCGGGCGCCGCGCCAAGATCGACCACCACCATGCCCGGCTTGAGCAGGCGGTCGCGCGCGACCAGTTCCTCCAGCTTGTAGGCCGCGCGCGAGCGCAGGCCCTCGGCCTGGGCCTTCTTCACGAAGGGGTCGGAGAAGTGTTCCTTCAGCCAGCGCTGGCTGCTCTTGCTGCGGGTGGCCATGGCTGCGGTTCCGCCTCCCCGGTCATGGGGTGAAGGGGCGCGTGGGCGAACCGCGGGTTCGTGCGCCGATGGACGGGAAGGGTTCGCAGGGCGCCGGGCCGGACGGTGCTGGCCGGGCGGCACCCCGGGAAGGGTTTGCGAGGCGGCATGATACCCTGCCCTCCATCGCCGCCTGACCGTTGTCCTGCATGAGCATCGCCCTGACCGCCGCCCAGAACCGCTTCCTGCGCGGGCAGGCGCACGACCTCAAGGCGATGTTGCAGGTGGGCGGCAAGGGGGTCACCGATGCCCTGGTCGCCGAGATCGATGGCGCCCTGGAGCACCACGAACTCATCAAGATCAAGGTTGCGGCCGCCGACCGCGACGAGCGCGACCAGCTGATCGGCGAGATCGCGCGCCGCAGCGCGGCTGCGCTGGTGCAGCGGATCGGCCACGTCGCCGTGCTGTACCGGCCGTCGAAGGACAAGCGGCAGATCGTCCTGCCGCGGGCCTGAACCCGCCGCGATCGATGCAGCTCGTCCACGAACAGCCCGATTTCGCCTACTTCCTGCGCGCGGCCGACGGCCGCTCGGCCCTGGTCAACGACCGGCGGCTGCTGGCGAGCTTCATCGTCGCCCCGGACACGCTGGTCGAGGACTGGCCGGTGGTCGACGCCGCGCGCCTGGCCCCGGATGACCTGGCGCCGCTGCTGGCGCTGCAGCCCGAGCTGATCCTGCTCGGCACCGGCGACACCCAGGTGTTCCCGTCGCCGGAAACCCAGGCCGCCTGCCTGTCACGCGGCATCGGCCTGGAAGCGATGGCCAGCGCCGCCGCCGCCCGCACCTACGACGTCCTTGCCAGCGAAGGCCGGCGCGTGGTGGCGGGCTTCGTGATCGGCTGATCCCGCCCGCGCCGCTGGCCAGGCGCGTTCCTTTCCGCAGCGGCTGGCTCGGGCGGCCACGGCGCTTCGCGTCCCGGCCTGCGCGCCGCGGCTACCCGGGCGGGACGACGCGCAATCGCAGGGCCTGCACGGTGGCAGGCCGGGTCGGGGCGAGCAGCAGGCTGCCGTCGAGCTTGCCCTGCGCGCAGGCAAGCCGGAAACGGGCCGACAGCGCACCGGTAGGCGCGAGCTGCTCGACGGCAGCACACTCGCCGACTTCACCTTTCAGGCGGGCGAATTCCGCCGACCAGTTGTCCGCCGAGCGGTCGAGCAGGAAATTCATCGCCAGGCTGCCCTGCAGCGGGCCGAGGTCGCCCGCCGCATACGCGGCCCGCGCGGCCGCGAACAGCGCGTCCACGTCTGCCGACACCGGCACGGGGCGCTCGACCAGCAGGCCGGCCCGGTCCATCGCGACGGCCGCGTCCCAGGCCGGCGCCGAAGGCCCGGAATACGTGCGATTGGTCAGCACGAAGATGGCGACGCCCCGCTCCGGCATCAGCATCACGTGGCTGCCATACCCCGGGTAGCCACCGCCATGGGCCAGGGTCAGGCCCAGGTCGCAGTCCTGCGCGACGCGCCAGCCCATGGCATAGGCGGCCGCCTGCGGGCATGCGTCCGCGCCGCTCGATCCGATCCGGGTCGCCACCGAGACGAAATTCAGGCCCTGGGCGATCTCGCGCACCGTCGCGCGCCTGATCGGCCCGGTGTCGGGATCGTCGCGCGCCGGCCAGGCCGAGAGCAGGAACGCGATCCATCGGGCGTAGTCGTTCGCGCTGGTCACCAGCCCGCCCATGGCGCCGAACGCGCCGTCGCGCATGGCCGGCTCCTCGCTCCAGCGCGCGTTCTCCCAGCGATAGCCGACGGCAAGCCGGTCGCGCGGCACGTCGCCCACCTCGTAGCCGGTGGCATCCATCCCCAGCGGCGCGAGGATGCGGCTGCGCACGTAGTCGCCGTAGGCCATGCCCGAGGCCGCGCTGACGACCCGCCCCAGCAGCGCATAGCCGAAGTTGGAGTACTCGTGCTGGCTTTGCGGGACGCGGCTGAACGGTACGCCGGCGGAGATGATCTGCGCGAATTGCGCATTCGACAGCACCTGCTGGCGGTCGCCCCAGGGATCGTCGGTGACCAGGCCGCCGACATGGTGCAGCAGGTCGCGCACGCGGATGCGCGGGCTGTCGGCGGTGGGATAGACCCAGCCCCGCATCTCGGGCACATGGTCCTCGGCGAGGTCGTCGAGGCGCAGCTTGCCTTCGTCGCGCAGCTGCAGGATCGCCAGGGCGGTGAACGCCTTGGTCATCGAGGCGATGCGGAACACGCTGTCGGCCGTCACCGGCCGCCTGGCCTCGAGATCCTGCACGCCGATGCCCTTCACGTACACCGGCCCGCGCGTGTCGACCACGCCATAGACCAGGCCGGGGACATGGGCTTCCGCCTGGAATGCGGCGAACCTCGCGTCGATGTCCGGCGCCAGCTGCTCGAACGTGCGCGGCTCCGATGTCCGTGCCGCGGCCTCGCCGGCATGCACGGGCATCGCCCAGGCGATCAGCAGTCCACAGGCAAGCCCGGTTTTCCAGCGCATGTCGTTCCACTCCGGCGGCATCGCACCCGACCGGATGCTAGGGCAAAACGCGCCCGCGCGCCGGCGGCGATCAGCGCGGCGGCAGGTCGCGCAGCGGATCGACCGGCTTGCCGTTGTAGCGGGCGAGCGGGCGCCGCCTGCGATCCATCGGATCGCGTGCCCGTGAACGCCCGGCGCGCTGCGCCGGGCCGGGGATCCGCCCGACACGCCGCGAGGATCCCGTCAACGTGCCGGGAGATAACGCAGCGGGTCCACCGGCTTGCCGTTGTAGCGGGTGAGCGGGCGCCGCCTGCGATCCATCGGATCGCGTGCCCGCGAACGCCCGGTGCGCTGCGCCGGGCCGGGGATCCGCCCGACACGCCGCGAGGATCCCGTCAACGTGCCGGGAGATAACGCAGCGGGTCGACCGGCTTGCCGTTGTAGCGGATCTCGAAATGCAGCATGTCGCGCGCGGCGCCGCTGCTGCCCATCTCGGCGATCTGCTGGCCGGCCTTCACGCGCGTGCCTTCGTTCACCAGCCGCGTGCGGTTGTGGCCGTAGGCGGACAGCCACTGGTCGTCGTGCTTGACGATGATCAGTTCGCCGTAGCCGACGAGGCCCGAGCCGGAATAGACCACCACGCCGTCGCCCGCCGCGCGCACCGGCTGGCCACCGCGGCCGGCGATGTCGACGCCCTGCTTGGTCGGGTCGCCGGCGGCGTAGCGACCGATGATCTGGCCATCGGTCGGCCAGCGCCACGCGATGCTGCTGGCCACCGGCGGCGCGGCCACCGGCTGCGGCGGGGCCTGGGTGGGACGCACCGGCGGCCGTGACGCGCCGCCGGTGGTACCCGCGGCAGCCGGGCGCGGCGTGGACGCCGTCGCCGCCGGGGCGCGGCCGTCCTGCGGGTACAGGCGCAGGCGCTGGCCGGGATAGATCGTGTACGGCGCGGCGATGTTGTTCCACAGCGCCAGGTCCATCGGGCTGATGCCGTTGTTGACCGCGAGCCGGTACAGCGTGTCGCCGCGCTGGACGACGATGCTGGCGCCGGGCCGCGGCGTGGAGCTCGCGGCCCCCGCGCCCGTGGAGGGCGTGCGCACCACCGTGCTGCTGCACGCGGCCAGCACGGCCAGGGCCATCGCCGGCAGCAGGGCCAGCGCGGTCGTACGCATGTGCTTGGTCATCTTCTTCCGTGTCATCGTCGAATCCGGGGTCGCGCCCGCATGCCGGTCGATCATGCCGTGAAGCGCTTGAACAGTTCCTGCGCCACCATCCCGCCGCCGCCGATCAGCACGCTGAAGTAGATCATCGTGCCGATGTTGGCGAGGTGGCCGAGCAGCACCGCCCCGCCGTCGCGCTGGATGAAGCCGATCGCATACGCGAGCAGGGCCAACGCTGGCAGGGTGTTGCTGAACGGCACGAATCCGAAGGGCGCCATCAACAGCAGTGCGGCGAGGATGAAGGCCAGGTTGTTGACCACGTGCTGCATGCGGCCGTCGACCAGCCCGCGCAGGCGATGCGGGCGACTGAGTTTCTCCAGTCGCCGCACCCAGCGCAGGCCGCCGCCAAGCGCCGGGCGCAACCGGTCCGACGGCAGGCGCTTGTCGCGCACGCGCGCCGGCAGCCAGAGCTGGCGGCCGGACAGGCGGCTCACGCCGACCAGCAGGATCGCCGCGCCGAACACCGTGCTCACGCCCGGGATCGAGACCGGGATCAGGAACACGAGGGTCAGCAGGATGGTGAGCAGCAGCAGGCCTTCGTCGCCGAACAGGTCGAGCAGTTCGCCAAGGCTGACCGAATCGGGCGGCAGGCGCCCGATCATGCCCTCGAT